>JBDHVD010000065.1:0-26310 GCA_039809525.1 Labilithrix sp.
TCGTCCGTCGTCGCCTTCGCGCCGAGGAACAGGCGCTCCTCGCGCGCGGGGCCGCCGAAGCCGTCCTGCCACCGGAGCGTCGCGTCGAGGGCCTCGATCGCCGAGCCGTCCTTCGTTTGCGACGACGCGAGCTCGACGACGATCTCGTTCTCCTCGCCGTAGGTGAGGTCGCCCAGCGTGACGCTCACCGCATGACCGTCGACCGCGACGATCTGCCGGCCGACGACGTTCTTGATCGTCACCCCGGGACCGGGACGCAGCTCGAGCACCGCCGTGCGGGCGACCACCCGATGCAGGCGCACCACCTCCTCCTGGAAGAAGGCCGCGACCTTCGTCGAGTCCTCGACGTAGCTGAACTTGCCGCCCGACTGCTGCGCGATGCGCCCCATCAGCGTCTCGTCGTAGTCGTTGCCGAGGCCCATCGTGGTGATCGACACGCCGCGCGACGCCGCCTCGGCGACGAGCGACGCGATCCGAGCGTCGTCGTTGGGCACGCCGTCGCCGAGGAGGACGATGCGATTGACGCCCTCCTTCTCCATGCTCTTCTCCGCCTCGTTCAGCGCGAGGCGCAGGCCGCTCGCCATGTCCGTCGTGCCGCGCGCCTTCATCGCGCCGATCTTCGCGCGGAGCTCCTTCAGGTCCGCATCGTCGAGCCTGGTCGACGGCAGGAGCACATCGCCCTTCGAGTCGAACGTCACCACCGCGAGCCGGTCCTGCGGCGAGAGCGTGCCGAGCAGCGCGAGGCTCGCCGCGCGCGCATCGGCGATGGCGCGGCCCTCCATCGAGCCCGAGGTGTCGACGAGCAGCACGAGGTTCACCGGCGGACGCGCGCTCGTCGTCCGCGGGAGGGCCTTGACCTCGATCCGCGCCACCAGCTCCTGCGACGCGTTCGCCTTCACGAACGGATTTCCGAGCGCGCCGGTCACCGCGACCGGCGACACGTCCGTCTTCGGGGCCTGGGTCCCGGTGCGGGCGCACGCGAGGCACACCGCGGCCACGACGGCCAGGGCGGCCGCCCAGAGGAACTTGTTGCGCATGGGCGCTCCTACGCGCGAGC
This sequence comes from Labilithrix sp., assembly GCA_039809525.1. GTDB lineage: Bacteria > Myxococcota_A > Polyangia > Polyangiales > Polyangiaceae > Labilithrix. Next base: position 1,058 of record JBDHVD010000065.1, read on the forward strand.
CCGGCGGAGGATCTACTTGCGTGCCGGACGGCGTCGCTCGTGGAACCAGGAGCGAACCGCCTCCATGCGCGCGCGCTGATCGGCCGGCGCGCGGGCGCGGCACGTCGACGCCTCGTCGCTGCCCTCGGGCGCGCCCCAACGGACCTCGACGCAGTCGTTCGGGTTGTACGCCGCCTCGAGGGCCGCGCTCCGTGCGAGGACCTCGGCGAGCGTCAGCGTGAACGGCGATCCGTCGGTGCGCGTGTACGTCACCTTCCGCGCGGCGAGCTCCCGCTCGAGCACGCCGGCGAGCTCGCTCTCGACGTCCTTCGGCGTCCGCCCCGCGGGCATGGCGTAGCGCTCGGGGCGACGCGCGACCCGGGCGGGGAAGCCGCGCACGACGTCGATCGCGATGAGCAGGCGCAGGTCGCGCGACGGCGTCGAGAAGTCCTCCCAGACGCCGGTGGTCTCGAAGATCTCGCCGCCCTCGGGCATCGCCACGGGCGCGCGTGCCTTCTCGAGCCACCTGCGCCCGTTGTCGACCGAGGTCGTTCGCGTCCGGACCTGCTCCTCGAGCGCGGCGATCGTCTCCATCATCGCGCGCACCGGATCGAGCGGCCGGGGCGAGAGGACGTCGTCCATCTTGTCGTAGAAGCCCTCGACGTCGAGCGCCTGCGCCTCGCGCGAGAAGTCGCCGTAGTCGTCGCTCTTCGCGATCGCCGCGTCGTCGAGCCGCTCGAGCCGGCCGGCGCGGCGCACGACGGGGCGGAAGCGCTTGAACCCGGGGCCGCCGAGCTCGCGCGCGGTCGCGTAGAGGAAGTTGCCGCGCCAGTAACGCTTCCGCGCCACCGTGCCGTCCGGCTGTCCGTCGACCGCGAGGAGGACGCCTCCGCGCTCGTCGTTCTGCGGCAGCCGCTTGGCGACGAGGAGCACGTGACCGTACGGATCGGCGAAGATGGTCCCCGGGCGGAGCGAGCTCCAGGCGAGCGCCACGGGGTAGTAGTCGGCGGCGTCGTCCTCGAACGGCGCGCGCGCCGATCCCGAGTGCGCGCGATCGGCGAGCGTCCCCCGGAGGAACGCGCCGAAGCCCGCCACCGCGGCGTCGCCCGGCTTCGACTTCGCCGCGATCGCCGCCTCCGCCCGCGCGTCGCCGTCCTCGTTGGTGAGCATGCCCTTGCACGAGGGTGGGGCGCCGCCTCCGCCGCGGTTGCACTCCGCGAGCCCGAACGGGAGCCGCAGCTTGTACGCGAAGTACGCGCGGAGGAAGTACGGCAGGTCCGCGCAGTCGGGCCGCACGACCGGTGCGTTCGCCGAGTCCTCGCCCGCGCCGAGGTGATCGAAGAGGAGGTTGCGCTTCGGATCGCGGAGCACCTCGTGGAGCGCCGGCCAGCTCGGCATGTCCCCGTCGGGCGCGTCGAACAGCGTCTCGATCCATGCAGAGTACACATTCTCGATCGGGCGCGACCACGCCGCTCGCGCCGGCCACACGCCCTGCTTCGGCGGGCCCGCGGGCGCGGACGGTCGCGCGGCGACCGCGATCTTGCTCGTCGTCGCGCCGCGACCCTCCTCGCAGGCGGTCTGCACGAACGTGGCGGTGTACGCGCCGGCCTTCGGCGCCGTCACCTCCGCGATCCAGAAGTACGGCGGACCGCCGTGACGGACGTCGCTCTTCGCCGGCGCCTCGCCGTCGATCCGCAGCTCGCCCGCCAGCGGCGCGTCGGACGTCGCGAGCACGCGGAGCGGCGCGCCGGTCCACGGCGCGGCCGGCGTCGTGAAGAGGTGGACCCTGGCGGCCTCCTCGCAGCGGGGCGCCTCGGCGGGCGGGGACACGACCGCCTTCGCCACCGGTGCGCTCGCGCTCTCGGCCGGCGCGGAGGACGGCGACGGGGCCGGCCCTTCGCTCGGGCGTGCGCGCGAGCATCCGAGCACGCCGAGGAGGAGGATCGCCGACGCGTACCGCACGCCGGATTCGTACCGCACGGCTCGCGCACAGGCGACGTTTTCGCCGTGGCTCATCCCTTTGGGTACGCTCGACGGTCCGATGGCGCTTCCCGACACGCGGGCCAGGCGGGTCGTGCTGCACGCGCTCGTGGCGCTGGTCGCGTGCGGCCAGGTGTGGTGCGGCCTCGAGGTCCTCGGGGTGACCTTGCCGGCTCCGGCGATCGTGCTCGGCATCGAGGCCGCCGTGGTGCTCGCCGCCGGGCTGTACGGGCTCCGGCGCAGCGGCGAACCGGTCGAGCTCGCGCGATGGACCGCGATCGGCATCGCCGTCTGGGTGGTGTGGGGCGCGTGCTACTTCGGCGCCGCGCACATCACCGATCCACCGAACGCGCGGACGTTCGACGACGCGTGGCTCGCGCGCCTCCCGCTCGTGCCCGCGTTCACCGCGGTGTACCTCGGCGTGCACGTCTTCAGCATCATCCCGTACTGCGCGCTGTCCGAGACGCGCCTGCTCCGGCGCTACCTCCTCGGCAACATGCTCATCGTGCTCCTCTCCGCGATCGCGTGGGTGACCCTGCCCGTGCGGCTCGACCGGCCGCCGTTCGACACGAGCATCCCCGGGTTCGGCGCCTGGCTCCTCCGCGACGTGTACCGCTGGGACCCGACCACGAACTGCTTCCCCTCGGCCCACTGCGCGATCGCGGTCTACGCCGCCATCGGCCTCCGTCATGCTTCGGCTCGGCTGTTCGCCTGGGGCGTCTTCTCCGCCGCCGCGATCTGCGTGTCCACCGTGATGACGAAGCAGCACTACGTCCTCGACGTCGCCGCGGGCGCCGTCCTCGCCGCCATCGCCGCGTACGCGATGAGGCGTCGCCCTGCTATGCTGTAACGGATATGGAGGAAGAAGAGGAAGAGCTTCTTCCGCACACGACGTTCGGGCACTACGAGATCCATCGTCGGGTCGGATCCGGCGGCATGGGCGACGTCTACGCCGCCGAGCACAAGGCGCTCGGCAAGCGCGTCGCGATCAAGGTCCTGCGCCGGAAGTTCGCCGACGACGCGATGGTGAAGGCGCGCTTCATCCGCGAGGGCAAGCTCGCCGCGCGGCTCCGTCATCCGAACATCGTCGACGTCACCGACGTCGGCGAGATCGACGGGCTCCCTTGCCTGGTGATGGAGCTGCTCGAGGGCGAGCCGCTCGACGAGAAGGTCCTGCGCGAGGGCGCGCTGCCCGAGGGCGACGTCGTCGATCTCCTCCTGCCGATCGTCGCCGCGCTCGACCACGCGCACGGCGAGGGCGTGCTCCACCGCGATCTGAAGCCCGCGAACGTGTTCCTCGGCCGCGGCTGGGACGGCGAGGTGATCCCCAAGCTCCTCGACTTCGGCATCTCGAAGACCATCGGCGAGTCGCAGACGTCCGCGCTCACGAACGACACGGGCATCCTCGGCACGCCGCGCTACGTCGCCCCCGAGGTCATCGGCGGACAGAAGGCGACCGCGAAGTCGGATCAGTACGCGCTCGGCCTCGTGCTCTACGAGGCGTCGACCGGCATCAAGCCGTTCCAGGACGCCGGCTCGAGCATCGTCTCGATCGCGCGAGCGATCTCCTCGGGCGACACGAGGAAGCCGCGCGAGCTCCGCTCCGAGCTGAGCGAGGCGTTCGAGCGCATCATCCGTCGCGCGATGGCGGTGCTCCCGCAGGACAGGTTCCCTTCGACGCGCGAGCTCGGCGCGGCGCTCCTCCCGCTCGCGTCGTCGCGCGCCCGCGCGATCTGGGAGCGCGTCTTCGAGGGCGCGCAGCCGCTCGAGACCACCGGGGAGACGAACCGACCCGCCGGCCTGCCCACGCCCGCGGAGGTCGTCGCGCTGCGTTCGCCGGGCGGCTCGTCGCTCGGAGGCCTCGCGGTCCCGGCGTCCGAACCACCCGCGACGTCGCACGGCACCGTGCGGATGCCGAGCACGCAGAAGATCAGCGAGCCGTCGTTCCGCTCGGCGCCGGCCCCGATGCCGGGCGACGCGCAGAACGAGACGCAGAACCAGACCGTGGTCATGGCTCATCGCGTCGGTCCGCCGACGCCGCGCGCGGGGATGCACCCGATGGCGTTCCCCATGCCGACGCCGCCGCTCCCCGTCCCCGCCGCGCCGCGGGCGGCGTTCCCGCTCGCGCCGGTCGTCGTCGGCGCGATCGCGCTCGTCGGCTTCGTCGTCCTCGCGGTGAGCGTCGCGCGCAAGAGCGCGGAGCACGCGGCGACGGTCTCGAGCGCCTCGAGCGTGCATGCGCCCGCCGCTCCGCCCGCGCTGCCGACGTTCGACGTGGTCGTGCGCACCGCTCCGGCCGACGCCGCGCTCGAGCTCGACGGGACGCCGGCGGGTACCGGCGCGCTCACGCGGACGTTCCCGCGTGACGGCAAGAGGCACGTCCTGTCGGTGTCGGCTCCGGGGCACGAGCCGATCGCGCTCGTGTTCGACGAGACGACGCCGCTGCCCGAGCTCATCACGCTCCGCCGCCTCCCCGAGGCCGCGCCGCGGCCCCGCGCGGCCCCCGCACCGCAGCCGCGCGGGACCACGCACGGCGGCGCGGGCTCGCGCACCGACAACATCAATCCGTGGAAGTGACGCGGGCTCAGCGCGCCAGGCGTGGAGCGAGGCGCGTCGCGAGCGCCTTCATCGTCGCGTCGTAACCTCCGCCCGCGCAGATCGATCCGATCACCGCGCGCTGTCCGAGCGCCTGCGCGACGCGGAACGGGCGGATCGACGGATAGGCCTTCGCGCGCAGCTGCTCGCCGAGCGTCGCGCCGCAGAGCGGTGGGTTCCGGTCCGCGAGCGCGCAGTCGCACGAGGCATCCTGCGCCGCGCACGTCTTCGGCGCCGGCAGCGCGAACGTGCACGCGTACTGGAGGTCGTCTCCCGACGTCTCCCATTCGCGGCCGTGCACCGGATCGCTGCCGTTGTCGCCCCGCACGGCCGACGGCGCTTGGAGCCCCGCGCGCGGAGCGGTGGACTGCACCATGTGCAGATCGATCCCCGTGAGGTCGTACTTCGCCGGATCGCGCCCGAGGATCGCGTTCCAGTCCGGGCTCTCCGTGGCCAGCGCCTCGGGGACGCCGCCGAGCACGGCGAACAGCACGAGCTCGCGCGAGCGCGGTCCGCGCGGCAGCGCGCACAGCTCGTCGTCCGGCGCGCCCGGGAGCGACGCGGCGAAGATCGGGTTCGTGCACGCCGGCGCGTCGGTGTACGGCCCGATCATCCGTGCGCCGCTGCTCTGTGTGGTCGTCGGATGCTCGCTCTTCCGGTCGGGCACCTTCGGGCTGGTGAAGCCGGTCACGTAGCGAGAGACGGGATACTGCGGATCGATGCCGAAGCGCTCCTTCATCCGATGGAAGCGCACGTTCAGGGCGTCCTCGTTCGGCCCGTAGTAGCCGCCGTTCGCGTCGTTGCAGCTCGGGTCGTCCTTGATCCGCTGGCATGCCGCGTCCGCCGGGTTGCACGACTGGGCGAAGCCGCACGACGTGCAGTCGGGATGCGCAGGGCCGCGCGTCGGATCGGTGCACGCGCTCGTCGCGCGCGGCGCGGTGGTCCCCTGCACGGAGCTCCCGCCGCGGAAGACCTTCGAGCCCGGGAAATTCCGGGACATGAACGCCCAGCCCTGCCCGCCGATGCTGAGCGGATCGGCGATCGAGTCGTCCTCGTCGGTGAGCATCACCACGACGAGCGCCGAGTCGGGGCGGAGGAACGCCTTGCGCTGCTGGAGCACCGTGGCGTCGATCTCCTTGCCGAGGTCCGCCTGGTTGAACGCATCGAGCGTCACCTTCGCCCACGGATCGGGCTGCACGAGGAAGCGGTACGTCGACTCGAGCTGCGCCTCGAACCCGCATCCATGCTCGCCGACGCTCTCGACGAGGCTCTGCGCGCTCGCGACGAGCGGCTCCACGTCGCCGCCCGACCAGGCGAGGACGCCGCTCGGCGCCGCGTTGCTCGTCTTCAGATGCGCGAACGAGTTGGAGCCGGCGCTGTCGGGACACACGTCCCCGCCCAGCGTGCCGAGCGACGACGCGAGGACGCCGACGTGCATGTCGCCGACGCGCGCGAGGTCGCGGATCAAGGTCCCGATCGACTTCGCCAGCAGGCTCGACTTGTCGCCCATCGAGGCGGAGTCGTCGACGACGAGGAGCAGATCGACCTTGTTCGCCGGCACGAGCGGGACGTCGGGCTCGTCGGTCCGGCCCGCGTCCACCGCGTCGGTACCCGGTTGCGGCGCGGGCGGCTCGCTCGTCGCGGCGGTGCTGCCTCCGCAGCCGACGGCGATCGCGATCGAGGATGCGCAGAGCGAAAGGAAGAGCGGCCTCATCGTCATGGGACCTCCGAAGCAAAGGGCAAGGACCTCCCGGCGGACGTCCGTCGCGACCGCTCTATTCAGCGGCGCCCTCGCGGGTGCGGACGCCGGCTTCTGGTCGAGCTCCCGCGCGCGGGGCAAAATCCACCTCCGCAGCTTCATGAAGCTTCCGCGACGGTGTCGCTTCCTTTGCACGGCGAACACCCGTCGCTGCGAAGCAGCTGCCGGCCAAGGCGCGGGAGATGCATCAACTCATCCCCGAGGGTCTCATGCCAGGTGCGTCAGGCAAGCTCGTCCGATCGCAGCGGACCTCTCGCCAGGTGGCGGCGACGAGGACTCGAGGCAATGGGAGCGCCCACGTCGGGCGCCTCGCCACCCGAGCTCCGTTTCATCTGGAGGCGACCGTGCGCGTGCTGCAGCGCCGGCCCACGAACCTCGTCGACGTCTGGGACGGCGATCGCTTCCTGAGAGTGCTGGGACCACCCGGCGATCCGATGCTGGTCGAGGTCGTGAACCTGGGGACCGTCGACGAGCCCGACGTGCGCTACGTCGTTCGCGAAGGAACGCCGTCCTCGTCGTCGCGCGCGCGTCTGGCGCCGATGCTGCGGCGGATCCTCGGCCTGGACGTCGATCCGGAGCTCCTCGCGCGCTGCGGCGCCACGTTTCCGAGCCTCCGGCCGACGGTCCTCGCGCTCCGCGGCATGCGTCCCCCTCGCTTCACGAACCTCTTCGAGACATTTGCGAACGTGGTTCCTTTCCAGCAGGTGAGCCTCGACGCGGGCGTGGCCGTCGTGCGGAAGCTCGTCGAGCGCTTCGGAGAGTCGTTCGAGAGAGCGGGACGCCGCTTCCACGCCTTCCCTTCGTCACGACGCGTCGCCGAGGCGCGGCTCGATGCGCTTCGAAGGTGCGGCCTGAGCTCCCGGAAGGCCGACGCCCTGCGTGGCCTCGCGCGGGCGATCGAGTCGGGCGCGCTGACGGAAGAGATGCTCGCGGGCATGAGCAGCAGCGAAGCATCGAGGATGCTCGACGCACTCCCCGGCATCGGCCGGTGGAGTGCGAGCCTCGTGCTCCTGCGCGGGCTCGGACGTCTCGACGTGTTTCCGCCCGGCGACGTCGGAGCGCAGCGCGGGCTCGGGGCGCTGCTGCGCGTCGGCGCGGGGACGTCCTTGAGCGACGTCGTCGAGCGCGCAGGCGACTACCGCGGGTACCTCTACTTCTGCGCGCTCGGCGAGAGCCTCCTCGCGAAGCGACTCATTCACGCCGCGGGCGGCAGCGACGGTGCGTGATCACCGGTCACGAAAAGACGAAACGCGCGTCGACCGTGGGGTCGCGCGCGTCTTCGGCGGAGAGCAAGGGATTCGAACCCTTGGTACCCTTGCGGGTACACCTGATTTCGAATCAGGCACCTTCGGCCACTCGGTCAGCTCTCCACCGGCCACGAAAGTCGATCGGCGCCGCGGTGTCAAGCGCAGCTATCGCATCGGCTGCGCGGGAGGGGTCAGCGTCTCGCCCGGCCGGCCGAGCTGGCGCTCCTCGCTCGCGTCCTCGATCACCCGCTGGCCGTTCAGATCCTCGATGTCGACGACCGCCTCGACGGCGATCTTCGCCTGCTCGTAGGTGCGGAGACCGAGATCGAAGCCGATCACCGCGGCCACGGGGCCGAGCGGCAGGTAGGGGGCGAGCACGGGGTCCGGCTCGCTCGAGCGGTTCTGGACGTTGAACGCGCGGTTGAACAAGCCGGCGCCCGCGAACGGGCTGTCGTCGGCGGGCGGCGCCTGATCGATGCGCATCGCCGTCGTGAGGTCGATCGCGAGCTCGACCATGTCGTCGGGCGTGACGATGCCCTCGATGCGGCCCTTCGGTGGCAGCACGAAGAAGCGATCGATGCCTGACAGGTTGGGCACCGTCTCGTCCTCGCGCACCTGCTGCGAGCCGGGCACGTAGCGGACGAACTCGTTCCACGGATCGACGAGCAGCTCGACGACGTGCTGCTCGTCGTCGAGGTTCGAGAGGGTGAAGCGCACGGTGATGCGCGAGTCGGTCGTGACGTGGAACGGCGGCCGGCGGTAAGGAGGCGCCTGGCCGGTCGGGCGCTCGCCGTCCTCGGGCCGGCGGAACGGGAGGCGGACCTCGCGGCTCACCTGGAAGATCTGCGTCTCGCCGTCGTCGTAGGTCGGCGCGAGCGTGTCCTCCATGCCGACGACGAACGGCGGGAGCACCTCCTTCTCGCCCTCGTTGGAGCAAGCGACGAGGAGCAGCGTGATGAAGCCGACGAGGCCGAAGCCGCGGACGTGCCGAAGGCGCATGAGCGGTACCCCGGAGGAGAGCGTATCTCAGCCGTCGAGCACGCGATACAGGCCCTGGCGGCTGACGCCGAGGGCACGGGCGGCCTTGCGCTTGTTGCCGTCGGCGCTGGTGAGGGCCCGGCCGACGAGCTCGCGCAGCTCGGCGCGATGACGTGCGCGGAGGGCGGCCAGTGTGGTCTCGCGCAGCGGGGTCTTCCCCTCGGGGGCGCCGTTCCCGTTCGGCGGCGCGTCCCCGCGGCGGGCGAGGTGCGACGATCCGATGGCCGCCGACAGCTCCGGCCCGCCGATGACGCGCCCCTCCGACATGGCCGCCGCGACGCGGAGGACGTTCGCGAGCTCGCGGACGTTGCCCGGCCACGCGTGCTCGGACAGGAGCGCGTGCGCGGGGACGTCGAGGCGGTGGTCGTTCGTCCCCTCCTCGCGGGCGAGCAGGGCGCGCGCGATCGCGGGGATGTCCTCGGTGCGCTCGCGGAGCGACGGGACGCGCACGGTGATGGCCGCGAGGCGGTAGTAGAGGTCCTCGCGGAACGCGCCCTCCGTGACGAGCGCGGCGAGGTCGCGGTGGGTCGCGGCGATCACGCGCACGTCGACCTTGCGCGAGCTCGTGCCGCCGACCGCGCGCACCTCGCGGTCCTCGAGCACGCGCAGGAGCTTCGCCTGCATCGCCGGGCTCATCTCGCCGACCTCGTCGAGGAAGAGCGTGCCGCCGTCGGCCTCGACGAAGAGGCCGCCGCGCGCGCGCTCCGCGCCGGTGAAGGCGCCGCGCTCGTGACCGAAGAGCTCGGCCTCGAGGAGCGGCTCGGGGATCGCCGCGCAGTTGACCGCCACGAACTTCGCCCGGGAGCGGGTGCTCAGGCGATGCGCGAGGCGCGCGAACAGCTCCTTGCCCGAGCCGGTCTCGCCGGTGAAGACGAGGCTCGCGTTCGAGCGCGACGCACGGGCGACGGTCGCGACCGCCCGCATGAGCGAGGGCGACGATCCCGCGAGGCCGACCTCCTCCTTCGCGCTCACCACCTCGTCGCCGATCGCGAGCTGCGCCTCCTCGTTCTTCGTCTGCCGGAGCGCGACCGTGCGCTGCTCGACGTGGCGCAGCGTCTTCAGCATCGTCTTCTTGTAGACCGCGGGCGTGCGATCGACGAGACGCGCGCGCAGCGTCGCGAGGGCGTTGCGTGCGAGCTGGCCGATCGGCTCCGGCTCGTTCACGAGCGCGGCGTAGGCCTCGTGCTCGATGCGGGCGGCGGTGCCGCCGGTCGCGCAGCCCATCGCACCGAGCCAGCGGAGGAGCCACGCATCGGGCGCGCCCGCCCGCGCGGCGAGCGCGAGCGCCTGCGCCGCATGCTGGCGCGTGCCGGTCTTGGCCGCGCTCGCGGTGAGCCCGATCGCGACGCGCTCGGCATCGAAGAAGCGATGGCGCTGGAGGAGCGCGAGCGCGCGGACGCGCTCGAGGCCGAACCGCGCGGGCGGCTCGAGCCCGTCGATCGCCAGGCCCTCCTCGACGAGCGCGTCGACGTGCTCCGGCTTCGCGCCGCCGGCGAGCGCGAGCCCCGCGCGGAGGGCGAGCATCTGCGCGCGCTGCCAGCCGGCCTCGAGCCGCGACTCGTCGACGGCGTCGAGCACCGCACGCGCCTCGTCGTAGCAGCCCATGTCGACGAGCGTGAGGACGTGCGCGGACGTCACGAGCCACTCCGCCGACGGCGCCGCGGGCGTGCGCGGGAGGTCCTGCGCGCGGGCGAGCGTCCGCAGCGCGAGCTCGAAGCGGCCGGCGGCACGATGCGCGGTCGCGGCGTTGTAGAGTACACGTAATGCGTGCGCCCGGGGCAGCGCGGTGAGCGGCGTCGCGAGCACGCGGTCGAACGCCTCGCGCGCACGCTCGTCGTCGCCGAGGCGCGAGAGGAGGAGCGCGTAGTCGCTGAGCACGGCGGCCACCGTGCGCGCATCGCCGGCCTTCTCCGCGAGCTGCCGCGCGCGTCCGGCATGGGCGAGGCCGGCGACGTAGTCGCCGCGCGATCGGAGGACGTCCGCGAGGGCGAGCTCCGCGAGCGCGGTCTCCTTGCGTGCACCGGCCGCGCGGGCGATCCGGATCGCCTCGTGCGCGAGGCGCTCGGCGTCCTCGGCCTTGTCCGAATAGAGGAGCGCGAGCGCGAGGAGGCGGCGCGCCTCCGCCCGCGAGGAGTCGTCCCGGGGGCCGGCCTTCTTCTTCCCGCGCGGGCCGTCGGCCTCGCGGAGCGCGTCCTCCGCGAGCTCGCGCGCGGTCGCGAAGTCGCCGGCGTCGAGCGCGTCCTGGGCCTGGGAGAGCAGGGATTTCCGGGCGGCCATGCGAGTGTCCGAAAATGTGACACGAAACCGATCGGCGCGCGACGCGTACCGCCCTTCATGGCTCGGTGGATCCTCGCGGGCTTCGTGGCGCTCGGCTCGACGTGCGAGGCGCGGGCGGCGCCCGCGGACGCCGGCGATCGCCGGGGCGACGTCCCGGTGCTCGTCGAGCTGTTCACCTCCGAGGGTTGCTCGAGCTGTCCGCCGGCGGACGCGGTGCTCGCACGGCTGGAGGAGAAGCAGCCGGTGCCGGGCGCGCTCGTGATCCCGCTCGCCCATCACGTCGACTACTGGGACTCGCTCGGCTGGCCCGATCCCTTCGCGAGCGCGAAGGCGAGCGCGCGGCAGCGGTCCTACGGCGGCAACTACACCCCGCAGGCGATCGTCGACGGCGCCGACGAGATGGTGGGCAGCAAGGGCGCCGCGCTCGAGCGCGCGATCGCGGAGGCGGCGAAGCGGCCGCACGTGAAGGTGACGATCACGACGAACGCGCCCGGCGACGTGCTGGTGACCGCGCCGGCGATCGCCGGATCGGAGGTGACCGTCGCGCTGGTGCAGGCCCGGGCGCGGGTCGCCGTGCCGCGCGGCGAGAACGCGGGGCGGACGCTCGATCACTCGGCGATCGTGCGCGAGACGAAGACCGGGCCGCGCGCGACGTTCGTTCCCCCGAACGGCGTCGCCCCGAGCGACCTGCGCATCGTCGCGTTCGTGCAGGACGTGAAGAGCCGGCGCGTGCTCGGCTCGACGATGACGAAGTGGTAGAGTGCGGGCGGTGTCCTCGCCCCCGCCGGCCCCGCTGCTCAACGCCGAACACGTACGCATCGACGTCGACGCGGTGCCGGCCTGCGACGGCCTCACGTTCCGGACGACGGGCGATCGCGTGCTCGTCCTCGGCGCGCCGCGCGCGCTCGCCCTGGCGGCGTCGGGCGTGCTCCCGGTCGCGCGCGGGCGCCTGACGATCCGCGGCCTCGCGGCGACGACCGCGGCGCGCGAGCGGGCGGCCGCGGGCTGCGCGCTCGATCCGCCGCTGCCGCCGAAGTGGACCGTCGCCGAGTACGTCCGCTGGAGCGCACGGCTGTCGGGGCTCGCGAAGGGAGAGGCCGCGGCCGGCGCGAGCGATGCGATGGCGCGGCTGAAGCTCGGGCCGATGGAGCGCTCGCTCCTCGGCGGTCTGCCTCCGCACGCGCGCCGCGCCGTCGTGCTCGCCGCGGCGGTCGCCACGGGAGCGCCGGTGCTCGTCATCGAGGATCCGCTCACCGGCCTCTCGGAGGACGCCGCGCGCGCGTACGCGCACATCGTGATCGAGGCGCTCGAGGACCGTTCGTGGATCGTGCTCGCCGGACGCGTGCCGCTCACGTCGCCGCTCGCGCTCCACGCCGACGAGGCCGTCGTCGCCTCGGCCACGCGCGTCGAGGCGCAGGGGCCGCCCGCGGAGCTCGCCGCCGCCGAGCGGAGGTTCGTCGCGCGCGTCCACGGCGCCATGGATGGCCTCGCGGCGCGCCTGGCCGAGCGCGGCGTGTCGGTCGAGGTGCATGGCGGGCAGGTCGTCTTCGACCTGAAGGGTGCGATCACGACGGCCGAGCTCATGGCGATGTGCGCCGCGTCCCAGGTCGCGATCGTCGAGCTCGTGCCGGTGGCGCGAGCGCTTGCGTGATAGGCTCGCGGGCCATGGCCGACGAAGCGAGGGACGAGGCGGAGATCCAGTCGCGGCGCATCGACGCGCTCGGGCGACGGCAGCTCGGCGGAGGCCGCCTCGGCACGTACACCATCCTCGGCGGAGCGACGGGCATCGTCCCGCTCCCGTGGGTCCCCGACGCGATCGCGCGGCGCGTCCGCGGTGCGCTCGTCCACGATCTCACCTCGCGCTTCGGGCTCTCGCTCACGCCGGAAGCGCGCCAGGTGCTCGTCGAGCCGGGCGGCGGTGACGGACCGCGCGGGGTGATCTCGCAGGGCGTGACCTTCGCGGTGACGCGCGTGCTCGGGCGCTTCGGTCCGCTCGCGGCGGTCGCGCCGGTGCGCTCGGCGCTCGGCACGTTCGTGCTCGGCCACCTCCTCCAGCGCTACCTCGACGGCGCGCGTAGCGCGCGTGCGGTCCGCATCGACGTCGAGGAGGCGCGCAAGGTCCGCCGGGCGATCGACCAGGCGCTGATCTACGCGCTCACGACCGAGGCGCGCGGCTCGCGCGAGGACGCGCCGATCCCGCCGGAGGATCTGCGCGACCAGAGCACGCAGATCATCGACGGGGTGATCATCTCGATGGCCAGCCTGCCGGGCTGGTTCCTCCGGCGCCTCGACGCTGCGTTCGACGAGGTGCTCGCGAACGTCCGCGCATGAGCCGAACCGCGCTCCGCAAGGCGAAACGCGTCGTCGTCAAGATCGGTTCGAGCTCGCTCGCGCGCGACCCCGAGGCGTATGCCCGGCTCGCGCGCGCGGTGCGCGAGCTGCGCGACGCGGGCAAGCTCGTGGTGCTCGTCTCGAGCGGCGCGATCGCCCTCGGGACGAAGAAGCTCGGCTACCGCGCGCGGCCGAAGGAGATGGCGCGCCTCCAGGCGGCCGCCGCGGCCGGACAGAGCGTCCTCATGCGCGCGTACGAGGAAGCGTTCGGCAAGGAGGGGCTCGCCGTCGCGCAGGTGCTCCTCACGCATGCCGACCTCGCCGATCGCGTGCGCGCGAACAACGCGCGCGAGGCGCTCTCCGCGCTGCTCGACGCGGGCGCGGTGCCCATCCTCAACGAGAACGACTCGGTCGCGGTCGACGAGATCAAGTTCGGCGACAACGATCAGCTCTCCGCGATGGTCACGCCGCTCGTCGCCGCCGACGTGCTCGTGCTGCTGTCGGACGTCGCGGGCCTCCTCGACGCCGAGGGCGAGCGCGTCCCGGTGGTGAAGGACGTCGCCGCCGATGCGCTGCCGCTCGTGCGCGCGAAGAAGAGCGACGTCGGCACCGGAGGGATGGCGAGCAAGCTCGAGGCGGCGCGCCAGGCGACGCTCGCGGGCGCGCACGTGGTGATCGCCGATGCACGCAAGGCGGACGTGCTCGAGCGGATCTTCGCCGGCGAGGACGAGGGCACGATGTTCCTCGCGCACCACCTGCGGCTGCCCGCGAAGAAGCACTGGATCGCCTTCACCCTGCGCCCCCGCGGCGACGTGTGGCTCGACGCCGGCGCGGCCGCGGCGATCCGCTCGAAGGAGAAGAGCCTGCTGTCGGTCGGCGTCGCGGGCGTCCGCGGCGACTTCCGCGTCGGCGACTCGGTCCGTGTGCTCGCGCCCGACGGCGCCGAGATCGGGCGCGGCCTCGCCCGCATCTCCGCCGCCGATGCGGTGCGCGTCGCCGGACGGAAGGACGCGCGCGAGGAGGACGCGGTCCTCATCCACCGCGACGAGCTCGTCGTCTGGTGATCGTCAGCGGCGCTTCTTGCGGCGCAGCCACGCGGTGAGCGCGAGGGCCGCCGCCCCGCCGAGCGCCCAGGTCGCCGCCGGCGCGCGATCGCCGCGCACGTTGCTCGCCGCGCACGCGCGCTTGTTCGGACGCTCGTCGTCGTCGCCGTAGCGCGCGACCTGGTGGAGGTTCGAGACGTCGCGCGCCTCGGCGCCGGTCATCGGCGTCAGCTCGAGGTCCGCGGCGAGCGCGGTCGGCTGGATGCGCGCGCGGAGGCGCGTCACGTAGATCCGCGGCGCGGCGACGACGCCGCGGGTCGCGACCTCGTAGTCGCTGTCGCTCCCGCTCTTGCACCCCGCCGGCGGGTTCGGCGACGGCGACGGCGACGGCGACGGCGAGGGTGACGGCGCGGCATCGGCATCGGCATCCGCGCCGGCATCGGCATCGGCGTCCGCGCCGGCATCGGCACTGGCGTCGGCGCGCGTCCCCGCGTCCTTCACCGGCGGGCACGGCGTCACCGTCGGCGTCGCGGTCACCGACCCCGAAGGCGACGCGCTCGGACGATAGGTCGCCTCGCGCGGCGCCCTCCCCGCGCAGAGCGCCTCGTACGCCTCGTGGAGCCCCGGCGTCGGCGTCTGCGAGGTCTCGCCCGCGAGCTGCGCGCGGAACGTCGACTCGACGAGCCAGGTCTTTCCCTCGCGCGCCATCGCGTCGTTCGCGAGCGCGTCGTAGTTCGAGCGCGGCGCGTACGTCGGGGAGCCCCCGTACGACGACGACGAGTAACCCCACCTGAGGAGGTCGTCGTCGAAGAGCGTGGCCGGGTAGTTCGCCGGGCGGTACGGCGCCTCGGCCAGGACGAAGAGCGTGATCGGTACGACGTCGGCCCTCGCGCCCGCGAGCGCCATGCGGATCAAGATGCGCGGATCGGGGCCCGGCACGACGATGCGCACCGGCTGCATCGCCGTCTGGTTGCAGGTTGCACGCAGCTTCAGCGCGGCGAAGTCGAAGCCCGCCTGGGCATACGACGCGAGGACGGCGCGGACCCCGTCGTCGCGGATCTCGTAGCCGTTGTCGACGAGCCAGCGGTACGGCGCGTCGGGATCGCCCGCGGCGCGGACGGTCACCGAGTCGTACGGCCCGAGGACCTCCTCCTTCACCACGAAGACGCTGTCTCCGGGCACCGCCGTCGAGGTGTCCTCGTCCGCCGCGCATCCGGCGAGCGCGCAGCCGTTGCTGGCGTAGCGCGGTCCGTAGACGACGGGCTGCGTGCTCACGTCGAGCGCCGTCATCCACTCGTCGTCGGCGAGCTCGATCTTCGTGCCCGGCTTCACCGGCGTGATCCACACGAAGGCGCGCGGCTCACCGGCGAGGCGGACCTCGTCCCAGATCACCGTGCGCTCGCGTCCGATCGCGATCGCCATGCGATGGTCGCGCACGATCGACGAGCTCGCGGGCGCCTCGATCACCGGCGCCTCCTCGAAGACGCCGCCGCAGGCCTGCGCGTTGCGGGGCGAACCGAGGCCCCATGCGCCGGCGGCGACGGTGACTGCTCCGAGCAACGAGGACGTCCACGCGCGCTTCATGGTACGAATGGGATGGAACGTACCATGCGACCGCGCCGCTCGAGACGAGGACCGCTGGCGTTCGCGGCAGTCGTCGCGGTCGTCCTCTCGTGCGGAGAGATCCGCGAGGACGAGATGCTGTGCGAGGAGAACGTCTCGCGCCTCGAGGACTGCTGCCCGAAGATCGATCCGCGCCGCCTGAACTGCGTCTACCAGGAGGGCTGCGGGACGCAGCTCGTCCCGGTGCTGACGGAGAAGGCCTCCGACTGCCTGCACGAGCGCTCCTGCGCCGATCTCCAGGCGCGCGGGATCTGCGACGGCATCCGGCAGCTCTCCTATCAGCCGTATCCGTTCCAGGAGCGCGGCGCGTTCGAGAAGGAGGCGTGCCGATGACGCGCATGCTCCATGCGGCCGGCCTCGCCGTGCTCGCCCTGCCTGCGCTCGTCGCCGTCGCGCACGCGCAGGGCACCGAGCCGCTCCAGCCGCTCCCTCCGCCCGCTCCGAGCACGACGGGCCCCGCGACGCCTGCCGACTTCGGCGCCGCGCCCGCGCCCGCTCCGACCCAAGCACCGGCAGCTGCGCCCGCGGCGGTCGTCGTGACGCCCGCGCCCGCGCCGACGCCCGCCGAGGACGAGGCCAAGGCGCGCGCGTTCCGGCCCTCGTTCAAGGGCGCGCTCGGCTACCAGTACGCGCACACGTTCGGCGTGCCGATCGAAGCGGGCCGGCTGCGCCTCGGGGTCGGCGGACAGAACGACTGGATGGCCCACTACCTCATGCTGTCGATCATGGTGGGCGAGACCGACGCCGGCCGTCGCGCCTGGGACATGCGCGTCGGGTGGAGCGGAGACTTCCGCGTCGTGTCGATCCTTCGGCTCGGGCTCGACGCCGAGGTCGGTTACCTGTTCTTCCGCCGCGCGACGATCGACGAGCGCATGTACGCGCTCGGCATCGGCGCCGGCGCGCACGTCGGCGTCGACGCCTTCACCTGGGGCGAGCGCGACGACCATGCGCTCTTCGTCGAAGGGCGCATCGAGGGGCACATCCACTTCGGCAGCGCGGATCTCTGGGGACCGTCCATTTTGCTCGGCCTCCGCTACTGACCCTTGCGCAGGCGGACGCGCAACGCGCGCTCCGCGCCCGGGAAATCCCGGCATTCTCGCGACGCCGATCGCCGCCCGCGCCGGCCTGTCCGCACCGGTCGTGCCCGGCACCGCGGTTGCACCAGAGCGTCCACGATGAAGCTCTCCCTCCGTCCCGGGCGCCTCGCGGTCTTCTTCTCCGTCTCCGTCATGCTCGCCGCCGTGGGCTGCTCGGTGGAGCCCGGGGACGAGGACGAGGAGCTCGTCGACGACGGCTCGCAGGATCCCGACGTCGACGACGGCACGGCGAGCAGCGTCTCGAGCGAGCTCGGCGGCTGCAACCAGTGCACGAACTGCGTGAAGTATGCACGTTGTCGGCAGCCGCGCCTTCCGTACGGGCTCACGACCTACTCGGACAAGGTCGCGCGCATCAACAGCCGCACCCCGCGCCGGGGCTGCGTCGCGGTCATCCGCACGAGCAGCGTCTACGGCCACGTCGCCTACGTGAACGGCGTCAGCGGCGGCCGCATCTCGATCGACGAGGGCAACTGGCCGAGCGGCCGCTGCGGGCAGCGCTCGGGCACGCCCGCCGCGCTCAACGTGCGCGGCTACATCTGTCCGTGACCGGCCGCCCTCAGGGCGCCTCGAACGTCGCGCCCTCTTCGTAGCGCTGGCGGTCCGCGCAGAGCTTCTTCACGTCCTCGACGCTCCGCACCGGATCCTCGAACGTGCCGCCGTCCGCTTCGAGATCGCTGACGTCGTAGTACCAGTCGTAGACCTCCGAGCCGTCGTCGTTCTCCTTCAGGAGCTTGCAGCCGCCGATCACCTTCTCGCGCGCGCAGCGGCCCTCGCCGGTGCCGGCGGCGTGCTTCTCGCGGCAGTCGTCCTGGAACTCGCTCAGGGCGACGGTGTCGATGATCTCCTGGCAGAACGACGCGGGCTTCTTGTCCGGCGCGGAGACGAAGCGCCGATCGCAGTGCGCATCGCCCGTCTCGCCGACGACGTCGCCCAGCACGTTCGCCGCGCAGCCGCCCGCGCGGCACGCGCTGACGAGCGCGAACAAGACGAAAGGAAGGAGACGGCCCGGGCGCACGGCGAAGGACCGTGGTCTAGCGCGTCTCCGCGGTCGCGCCAGGACGCGAGGAGACCTCGGCGAGACGCTCGCGCGGAGCTCGACCGGCCACTACTCTTGAGGCCGGGGACCTTCCTTCATGAAGCGACGCTCATCTTCCTTCTCCGCCTCCGTCCTCGGGGGCGCGCTGTTCGCGGCCGTCGCGCTCGCCGCGTGCGGCTCGAAGACGGGTCTCTTCGGACCCGACCAGGGCAACAGCACGCCGCAGTCGCAGCCCGAGGCCGGCATCGTCGATGCGCGCGGCCCGGACGCACCGCCCGACGGCCCGGTGCCCTGCGTGCCCGGACGGTTCGACTTCCAGGCGGCGACCGCGCAGCTCATGTTCGTGGTCGACCGCTCGGGCTCGATGAACACGACGCTCGACGGTCAGGAGGATCCGCTCCCCGGCACCTCGCGCTGGGAGGTGCTGCGCAACGGCCTCGCGCAGACGCTCTCCGGCTTCGATCAGCAGATCGCGATGGGCGCGAAGTTCTATCCGAGCGAGAAGTTCATCACGCAGTTCGCGTGCGTCGCCGAGAGCAGCGTCGAGCTCGAGCCCACGCTCGGCAACGCGTCGAAGATCATCGACGTCTTCGACAACACGTTCCCGCACGGAGGCACGCCGACCGCCGACGCGCTCCGGATCGCCGCCGAGCACGTCTCGAAGATCCGCGGCGTCGCCCGCACGCTCGTCCTCGCCACGGACGGCGCACCGAACTGCAACGGCGATCACCCGACGTCGCCGTGCATCTGCACCTCGAACGATCCGAACGCGTGCGACAACGACGTGTCGAACTGCCTCGACGACACGCGCACCATCTCCACGATCCGCGATATCGCCGACAACCAGAAGGTCCCCGTCTACGTCATCGGCATCGGCAGCCTCGAGAGCGCGGCGTTCCGCAAGGTGCTCGACGACATGGCCGTCGCCGGTGGCCGCGCCAAGCCGACCGCGCCCCGGTACTACAGCGCGACGACGCCCGCGGAGCTGACGAGCGCGCTCGGATCGGTGCGCGACAGCGTCGGCAGCTGCACGTTCCTCACGCCGTCGGCGCCGACGGATCCGAACGCGATCGTCGTGCAGATCGACGGCCAGAGCGTCGCTCGCGACACGACGCGCACCGAGGGCTGGGACTGGGTCGACCAGGCCTACGGCACGCTCGCCCTCTTCGGCGACGCCTGCAAGAAGGCGCAGGGCGCCGGCGGCAAGGTCGCCGGCGTCGTCCGCTGCAACTGAGCCTCGCGTCAGGGCGACGTCGGAGGACCTTCGGGCGCGCCGCGCTGGTTCGGCGGCTGCACGAAGACGAACGGCGCCTCGGTGCGCGAGACGGTCTGCGACGCGCTCGTGACGAAGTCGACGTTGAGCGCCGCGTCGATCGGCTTGCCGCTGACCGAGCCGTGGCACGATCCGCAGAGCCCGTCGAAGAACTCGCGCTTGAAGGACTGGTGGGCCTGCTCGCCGGGCGAGAACGTCATCGCCTCGCGCTGCCAGCGCGGGAGCTTCTTCTCGATCGACATCGGCGTGTCCGGCAGCTTGAGCACGATCGGCACGCCGCCCGGGATCGCGAACTTCGTCGAGCCGTCGCCGCGCACCGGCGCGGTGCCGAGGAGGCGCCGGCGCACGTAGACCCGGCCGTAGGCGTCGTTCGCGACGTTCGCGCCGCCCTGATCGAAGGACGCGACCTCCGGCGGAGGCGGCAGGTCCTCGTAGATCGCGACCTGCTTGATGTCGGGATCGACGAGACGCCCGGTGGGCGTGTTCTGGAAGAGGAGCGACGCGAGCACCGGCATGTCGAGGACGTGGACCTCGGCGTCGGTGCGGTTCGGCAGCATGTTCACGTGCCCGTTCGGCTCGTCGAGCGTCGAGCGGAAGATCGGGCGCGGCGGCCGCGCGTACACCGCGACGGCGTCGACCTCGGCGCTCCCGGCGTCGCCGAAGAGCTTCACGCGTCCGCCGGTCGCCGAGTCCATCGCGTAGACGTCGTAGTCGCCGGTGGTCGGTCCGAACGAGACGAGGATCTGCCCGTCGGGGAGCGGCGAGGGGGACGTGTAGAGCCCGTTCGCCGGCACCGTCGGATCGGGGATGCGCAGCGAGTGGAGGAAGAAGCTCGGGTCGGGCGAGCTCGGCGACGCCGGATCGATGACGCTCGCATCGTCCACGTAGTCTGCGGGGTTCGTGCTCTTGAAGTCGATGCCGATCGAGCGATTGAAGAACGCGATGACGCCGCCGCCGTGCGGCGTGTCGGGGGCGCTGAAGATGGTCGCGAAGTCCTTGCTCGCGAGCTCGATGGGCGACGTCGCCTCGGGGTAGCCGATGCTGCCGCGCTGGGCGTAGAGCGGGTGGTAGTCGCCCGAGTCGAGGTTCTGGCGGCGGAGCGCGAGCTGGTAGAAGCCCGGCGCGCGCTTCTCGGCGGCGAAGATCAGGCGGCCGTCGGCCATGAAGCTCGGATGCCGCTCGAGGTTGAGCTGGAACGTGAGCTGGCGGACGGCGCCGCTCTCGATCACGTAGAGGTTCGCGTTCGGCTTGGTCGGATCGGCGGGCGTGCGCTGCGGCCCGGTGTAGTCGTAGTTCCGGCCGTCGAGGTTGCCGCGCGTGGAGGCGAACACGATGCGCTGCGTGCCGTTCTCCGGCACGTACGTCGGATCGAAGTCGTGGACGAGGAGGCCGTTCTGCGTCGGCGGGTGCGCGTTGATCTGCGGGTGCTTCGCGCAGCCGGTGCCGTCGGCGTTCATCTCGTAGACCGCGAGCGGCTCGCTCGCCGAGGAGCGCGCGGCGAACGCGATCTTCGTCCCGTCCCACGAGACCTGCGGGCGGCGGATGTCCGCCGTCTGCACGTTCAGCCCGCAGCCGGCGGTGAGCGAGGTGTCCTCGCCCGTCACGCCCACCACGCCGCTCGCGAGCGTCGCGCGCACGCGCCGGAGATCGGCGCCCGGCGAGTAGACGTCGAAGTCCTTCGCCCTGGTGACCGAGCCGACGGGCCGCTTCACGTAGACGATGGCCGACATCGGCGCGAGCTTGAAGATGTCGCGCTCGCGCTTCAGCCACTCGGCGACCACGCAGTACGCGGGGATCTCGTCGAGCTTGCCGTTGTCGTAGTCGTACTTCGCGTCGGCGCAGAGCTTCGCGCTCGCCGCCTGGCCGCGGAAGTCCTCGAACAGCGGGCCGCCGCGGTGGGCGATGCCGCTCGGCTTCTCGCAGCCGCTCACCGAGCAGACCTCCGGGCGATAGAGGTTCTTCCGCACCATGCGGCTCGCGTTCGGATCGTCGCTCTCGACCGCGAGCTGCACGAGCGACAGCTCGTAGTTCTTGCGCGTCGCCGACAGCGAGAAGCTCCCGCCCGATCCGCCGCGGAGGCGGTAGTCGTGGAACATCGAGCCGGAGTGGCACTGGATCATCATGCAGCCCTTCTTCACCAGCATGGGCTGCACCTTGTGCGCGAAGAAGAGGAAGCCGGGGTCCTGCTCCGGCACCACGAGCGGTCCGTGCTCGCGCGCCCACGCGTCGAGCGCGATCCAGCCGTCCTCGCTCGGTGACGCGAACACGACGCCGCCCTCGTGGAACGCGCCGCCCTGCGCGGGCGCGAGGGGACGGCGGAGCAGCTCGCTCTGCTCCGGCGTCTGCGCGAGGTACTCCTCGGCCGCGAGGTAGTTCCAGCGCAACTGCTCGGGGGTCTCGCCGCATGTAAAGTACAGCGAGTTGGCGACGGTGCCGTGGCAGTTGCCCGCCGCGCACGACTTCTCCGAGCCGCGTCCGCTCAGGACCGGGTTCACGCGGTCCTTGAACGTGCCGAAGTCGCGGCCGGGCGGGTCCTTCGTGAGGTCGAAGTCCGCGCGCGCGGGGATGTACGTGCTGCACGGGAGGCGCTCGAGCGTCGCCGGCGGCGCGCCGGTGTTGTTCTCGGTGGCGCCGGCCTGGATCCAGCGGCGAAGGGTCTGGTACGCGGTGCCCGTCGGATCGAGGATCGAGCCGCCGGCGTGCTTGATGTCGGTGGTGACGGTGACCTTGCTCCCGTCGAAGCCCTGCACCTCGACCTGCGACGGCTCGACGTTCTTCACGAGGAACGCCGGCTGCCCGTACGGGCCGTAGTCCTGGAGCAGATCGCGGCGGCGCGCGACGCCCTCGTAGGTCGTCGTGTCGAGGTTGCCGAGCGCGTTGCCCTTCGCGTCCGCGACGTGGCAGCCCGCGCCGGTGTTCGTGCGCGTGCACGACGTCGTGAGGATCGGCGAGATCGTCCGCTCGAAGTACGTCGTCTTCGTCGGCTCCTTCGTCTCGCACGACGCCGCGAGCGCCGCGACGGCCGCGGCTGCGAGGACGGAAAGAAAGCGCTTCACGCCAGACATCGTACACCCGACGGTCGTCCGGCGTGCCAGCGCTGCATGACGCGGTCACACCGAATGACCGCGCCCAGCAATCCACGGCGAGGTGATCGTGCGCGCGGGCTACGCATCTCCGACCCGCGACAAGACAACCTCGGCCCCCGTCGCTCTCAGGAGGGCTTCGACTCGTTCCACTTCGGCGAGCGCTCCCTCGACGATCGCTTCGCCGTCCCTCACCATCCGGGAGAGCTCTGCAGGAGGCTGCGTTCCGCAGCCCACGTAGCACTCGAAGTGCATCGACGCGACGCGGGCCCAGATCGCGGACGTGCGCGGACCAGCGCCCTTCCGCTGCGTAGAACGCCGCGCGAGCGTCATCCGAAAGCTCGGCGCCGTCCGCCTCTTCAGCAAATGCGCAACGCTACAGCCGTCGCAGCGCGATCGCCGCCTGGTCGCGGACGAGGCGGTCGGCGTCGTTCTTCGCCACGTCCTCGAGGACGCCGCGCGCGCTCGGATCGTGCAGCGCGCCGAGCGCGTGGCAGGCGGCGTTGCGGACGTTCGCGTCGGGGTCGCTCTTGGCGAGCGTCATCAGGCCGGGCGCGCCGTCCTTCGCGCGCAGCGCGCCGAGGAGCTCGGCCGCGTTGCGCCGGACGCTCGCGTCGCCGTCGGACGTGAGCCGCGTCACCGCGGGGACGTCGGTGAACGCGTTGATGCGGCTGGCCGACTTGAGGGCCGCGACCTTCACCCGGCCGTCGGCGTCGGCGAGCGCACGGCTGAGCGCGCCCTTGCCGTCGCTGTTGAGCCGGCCGAGCGCCTTCGCCGCGGCGGCGCGGACGTTCGGATCGCCGTCCTTGTCGATCGCCGTCGCGACCGCGTCGATGCCGGGCGCGGCGAGGAACTCGCCGAGCGCCTCGGCCGCGTAGGCGCGGCGCTGCGGGTTGGGATCGCCGGCGAGCGTCTGCAGCGTGCGCTCGTAGACCTGGCCCGGTCCCCACACGCCGAACACGCGGCGGCGGAGCCACCACGCGGCGATCTCGCGCGTGCGCGGGGTCGGGTCGTAGATGAGCGGCTCGACCGACGGGATGCAGTCGATGCACTCGACGCGCTCGCCGTGCTCGAGCGTCTCCCAGATCGCCATCATCGAGCCCGACGCGGCGGCGCTCTTGATGCGGTCGCCGGTGGAGATTCGCTCGATCTGGTCCGGCGGGATGTTGCCGTAGACCTTCTGCGTGCCCGCGATGTTCTCCGATGCGTTCGCGCCCGCGTCGTTGCCCATCAGGAGCGACGCGCCCGCGAGGATCACCGCTGCGAGGAGGCCGGAGCTCTGGAGCTTGGTCTTCTTCGTGATCATGGTCCGAACCTCCTTTCTCAGTAACGGGTGCCGGGGGCGACGGGATCGCCGTTGAAGGGGACGAACCCGGTGTTCTGGCGGGCGTAGAACTGACCGCCGACGTCGATCGACTGCACGAGCTGCGCGCGCTCCTCGTCGGTGAGCGTCACGCCCTTGTCCTCGGGGTGCATCGCCGGCACGCCCCACGCGAAGGTGCCGTCGGCGGCCTTCACGTTCAGCTTCTTGATCATCGCCGACTCGCGCGCGCTGCCCGGGATGGCCCACATCGGCGGGACGTCGCCCGTGCGCTCGGCGTTGCCCATCCCCATCTCCATCGTCGACGGGAAGAAGAGCGAGACGTACGACGCCGGGTACGTCTCGACCTTGCGGTCGTAGACGACGGTGATCGGCTTCTCCGAGAGATCGAGGTAGGGGATCACGAAGCTCTGCGCGGTGCCGGTGCCCGGGTTCGTCGCAGTGAACGTGTAGGTGCGTCCGGCGAAGGGATCATTCGCTCCGCCGTCGTGGCACTGCACGCACTTCTGGTTGAGCAGGTTCTGGATGACGACCTTCGGCTGCGCGTCGGGGTACTTCGTGAGGTCGACGGTCCACGGCAGCTCGCGGCGGTCCTGCACCGGCATGAGGAACTGCTGCGCCTGGCGCTGCTCGGCGACCGTCGGGTTCTGGCCGAGGCGCGGCGCGCCCGCGCCGGAGCGCTGCTCGTGGCAGCCGACGCAGCGGCGGTCCTCGCCGGGCATGCCCTGGATCCAGAGCCGCTGGTTGCGGATCGACAGGCCGTACTTGTCGATCGGCTGGAGGTGCACGGGGATGAACGGCGGGATCTCCGCGAGCCAGCTCCCGTCGGCGTTGATGTCCGCCTCGCCGAGGATCGCGGCGCCTTCGTCCATCGTGAGGCCGAACATCGTCACGCCGCGCGCGGCCTCGCTCGAGAAGCCCTCGATGATGCGGACCTTCACCGCCTGCTTGAGCGCCTCGCCGAGCGGGACGCCCTGATCGCCGAACTGCGCGCCCTTCACCGTGTCGGTGAGGCTCGTCCGGGTGATGTCGACCGAGCCGATGCGGACCGGCGTGCCCGGGTCGACGTTGCGGCTCACGAGGTCGCCGATCACCGGCGGCTCCGCGCGCGGGGCCACGGCGATCGCGTTGAGCTCCCACGTCGCGCGGTCGTTGTAGACGAGCTGGTTCTTCTTCGTGGCCGGGTCGAAGATGTAGACGCCGAAGTCCGGCGGCGAGATCGACAGCTCGGCGAGGTCGTTGACCGGACCGTCCGCCCACGACACGAGGATGCGCCCGTCGGGCAGCGCGCTCGGCTCGCGGTAGCGGCCGACCGGCGAGGGGCCCATCGAGGTCGGGACGTCGGGCGTGAGGATCTCGTACCTCACGTTCTCCTCGTCGGTGCAGGGGCGCCCTTCCTTGTTCAGGATCTTGGGGTCCATGCAGACCGGGTCGCTCTGGTTGCGCGCGTCGATCTTCACGAGCGCGCCCGCGTGGATGGTGCGCTCGCGCGTCGTCGCGATCGCGATCATCACGTTCGGCTCGACCTCCTTGATGCTGAAGAGCGAGTTCGAGGGCTTGCCGTGCTGGCC
>JBDHVD010000066.1:0-26263 GCA_039809525.1 Labilithrix sp.
CGCGACCGCCGATGAGCGTCCCGAGGATGCCGCCGAGGACGGTGATCGTGCCGAAGCGGAGGTTCGCCTGCTTGAGCGCCTCCTTCAGGAGCTCCTCGACCTTCAGCGTCTCGGGCGAATAGCGCTCGACGAGGAACGTCGGCGCCCAGTGCGAGAACGCGCCGACCGCCGCGGTGTACGCGCAGTAGCCCATCACCCCCTTGCGATAGAGGGGGATGCGCGCGAGCGCGCCGACGTCGCGCCGGAGGTCCGGCTTGTCGACCGCGGGCTTGCGCGCGGGCTCCTGGATCAGCATGCAGAGCCCCGCGAGGAGGAGGCCCGGGCCGCCGGCGAACATGAACGCGCTCCGCCAGCCGAACTTCGCCTGGAGGAGACCGCCGAGCACGAACCCGAGCGCGGCGCCGACCGGGGTCGCGACGTAGAACACCGCGAGCCAGCGGCCCTTCTTCTCGGGCGGCGCGATGTCGTCGATGATCGTGGGCGCGAGCGTCGCGTAGCTCGCCTCGCCGACGCCGACCATCGCGCGCGCGAGGAGCAGCGACGTCCCGCCGGTCACGAAGCCCGACGCGACCGTCGCGAGGCTCCAGAGCGCCACGCCCATCGCGATCAGCATCTTGCGGGGCTTCCGATCCCCGAGCGATCCGAAGTACGGGCTCGTGATCGAGTAGCCGACGAGGAACACCGTGGCCGTGAGGCCGCCGACGGTCTTCGAGATGAGCAGCTCCCGCGTGATCGAGGGGAGCACCGCCGAGACGATGAACCGATCGATGTAGTTGAGGAGGTTCAGCGCCGTCAGCAGGATCAGGATCGTCGCCGGCGAGCGGATCATCCGCGCGCGACGTTACCCGAATTCAGACGCGCTCCACCTCGGAAAGCACACGCGCGTACTCGTCGATCAGCGGATGGGGCGCGAGCCGCTCGGCGGCCGCGTGGAGCGCCCGGAAGCGCTCGACCTGCGCGTCCTTCCCCCGCTTGAACATCGCCCACGGATCGCCGAACACCTTCGCGCAGACGATGATCGACTGAAAGTTGTCGATCTTGTCCGCGAGCGTGATGGCCTGCGCCTCCCACGGCTTCTCGGCGAAGTGCTCGAGGTACCGCTTCTTGCGCTCCTCCCACGAGAGCGACTTGTCCTCCTCGCTCACGTGGCGCACGAGATCGGCGACCTTGGCGCCGAACTTCGCGGCGAGCTCGTCGTAGCCGACGCCGCAGTCCTCGAGCACGTCGTGCAGCGCGCCCGCGGCGACGACCTCCTCGCCGAAGCCGTGGCGCGAGAGGATCGCGACGACCCCGGCGACGTGGCTCACGTACGGGACCTCGGCGTTCGGGTACTTCCGCTTCTGGTCCTTGTGCCAGACCGCGGCCCAGTCCAGGGCTGACTTGACGAGCACGCGTCGAGCGTAGCTCAGCGCGCCTTCAGGAACGCGTCCGAGTGCTGCGGCACGCGCCGGGGCCGCGTGGCGTCCGCGTCGCCGTCGTCGAACCGCTCCTCGACGAGCCCGTGGATCTCCTCGGCCGCGGGCCGGGAGGCGCGCCTCTGTTCGACCATGGCGCCGAGGACCGCGAGGGGCCCGACGGCATCGAGGCTCCGCCCCGAACCTGGGTCTTCCGGAACGGGCGGTAGCAGGGTCGCGTCCGCAGTGGGCATGTTGGCGCCGAACAGACTACTGATCGCGGCCTCGCGCGCCAGCGGACAACTTGCGCAAATCACAATGGAGACGGGGATTTGACGCGCAAGCGTCTAGAATTTTCGCGCCCTGACGGATCAGCCCAGCCGTAGCGCCTCGCCGAAAACTGGACCGGTTGCGATGGACCGGTGATGAAGGGATCGTGGCGCTGGATCTGCCCCGGATTTCCACGAGAAGCAGGGGCAGGCCGGCGCCGAGACCCGTCCCCGATCCACGCCAGCTCGGCTTCGCGTTCTTCTCGGTGACCGACCGAGGGCCCACGGCGCCCGCGCTTGACAGGTGTTCACGTGGCTCGGATAACCCGCCAACCTGGGATGGAGGCGAAGTGGCCCGTGCAGCTGGTTCCGTGAGCAACAAGCCTTCGAAGGCTTCGAGCGCATCGAAGAAGAAGGAGAAGGCGAGGGGGAAGGGCAAGGGAAAGGCCGCCGACGGCGGGAACGGCAAGACGCCTCCGCCCTCGGGCGGAGCCGGTGCGCCCTCCTGGCCGCCGCCGCCCGGTGACCCGGCCACGTCGCTCGCGAGCGAGGCACGCGTTCGCTACCTCAACTACGCGCTCAGTGTCATCACGGCGCGCGCGCTGCCGGACGTCCGCGACGGGCTCAAGCCGGTCCAGCGCCGCATCCTCCTCACGATGTGGCGCGACCTCGGGCTGACGCCGGACTCGCGCTACCGCAAGTGCGCGAACATCGTCGGCGACGTGCTCGGCAAGTACCACCCGCACGGCGACTCGAGCGTCTATGACGCGATGGTCCGCCTCGCGCAGCCGTGGGTCATGCGCCTGCCGCTGGTCGACGGGCAGGGCAACTTCGGTTCGCCCGACGGCGACGACGCCGCGGCCTACCGATACACGGAGGCGAAGCTCCGCGCCGCCGCGCTCGAGCTCCTCGACGAGATCGGCAAGAACACCGTCGCCTGGCGCCCGAACTACGACGGTCGCCTCAGCGAGCCGGTCGTCCTGCCGGCGAAGATCCCGCACCTCCTCATCAACGGTTCGCAGGGGATCGCGGTCGGCATGGCGACCAGCATCCCGCCGCACAACCCGACCGAGGTGATCGACGCGTGCATCGCGCAGATCGAGCATGGCAAGGAGATCCTGCCGACGCATCGACTGCAAACGCACATCAAGGGCCCCGACTTCCCGACGGGCGGTCAGCTCATGGCGTCGAAGGCCGAGCTGAAGACCATTTACGAGACCGGCTCGGGCAGCGTGCGCGTTCGCGGCGAGTGGAAGCTCGAGGAGAAGAAGGGCGGGAACCCGTTCATCGTCCTCACGTCGCTTCCGTACGCGGTCGTGCGCGCGACGCTGGTCGAGCGCATCGCGGAGATCATCACCGGCCGGAAGCTCGCGCCGCTCCTCGACGTGCGTGACGAGTCGACCGAAGAGGTGCGGGTCGTCCTCGAGATCAAGAAGGGGACCGATCCGAACCTGGTGATGGCGTACCTCTACAAGAACACGCCGTTCCAGACGTCGGTCGGCGTGAACCTCACCTGCCTCGTGCCCGGCGCGCCGCCGATCACGGTGAACGGACCGGACGGCGAGCCGCTGCCGCCGGAGGAGAACACGCCCGCGGTGCCCGAGCGCCTCTCGCTCGGACAGATGATCCGCCACTGGCTCGACTTCCGCATGCTCACCGTCGAGCGCCGCCTGCGCTTCGATCTCGGAAGGCTGAAGAAGCGGATCCACGTGCTCGAGGGCTTCGCGAAGGTCTTCGACGCGCTCGACGAGACGATCCGCATCATCCGCAAGAGCGAGGGCAAGGCGGACGCTGCGCAGAAGCTGATCGCGCGCTTCAAGCTCTCCGAGGAGCAGGTCGACGCGATCCTCGAGCTGAAGCTCTATCGGCTCGCGAAGCTCGAGATCCTCGTCATCATGGAGGAGCTCGAGCAGAAGCGGAAGGAAGCGAAGGCGCTCGAGACGCTCCTCAAGAGCGAGGCGAAGCGCTGGGACCTCGTGAAGAGCGAGCTCGTCGAGATCAAGAGCCGTTACACCGACAAGCGCCGCACCAAGATCGCCGGCGCCGCCGAGGAGCAGGAGTACAGCGCCGAGGACTTCATCGTCGCCGAGGACGCGACGATCATCCTCACCACGCAGGGCTGGCTGAAGCGCGTGCGCGAGGTGAAGGACCTCGCCTCGACGCGCGTGCGCGAGGGCGACAGCGTGCTGGCGGCGACGGCCGGCTCGACGAAGTCCACCGTCGCGTTCTTCTCGAACCTCGGCGCCTGCTACGTCATGCGCATCCACGACGTGCCGGCGACGACCGGTTACGGCGAGCCGGTACAGAAGTACTTCAAGATGGAGGACGGCGAGCGCATCGTCGCGATGCTCTCGTTCGATCCGCGCGTCCTCGACGTGCCGCCTCCGGCGGAGAGCGGCGAGCCGCAGCCTCCGTACGCCGTCGCCGTCACGAAGCAGGGCCTGTCGTTCCGCTTCTCGCTCAGCGCGCACCGCGAGGCTTCGACGCGCGCGGGCCGCAAGTACGGCAAGCTGAACGCGAACGACGAGATCGTCTTCGTGGCCGTCACCAGCGGCGACAAGGACGGCGTCATCGCCGCGACGAGCGACGGGCATGCGCTCGCCGTTCCCGCCTCCGAGCTCGCGCTCCTCAGCGGCGTCGGCAAGGGCTCGATGCTGATGAAGGTCGACGACGATGCCCGCGTGATCGGCGCGACGCTCGCCCTCGGCGCGAACGACTCCCTCGTCGTCGAGACGACCGGAGGCAAGGAGATGAGCATCACGTACCGCTCCGTGCTCGGCAAGCGCGGACAGGTCGGCAGCGCGCTCGTCAAACGCAGCGGCTTCGCCAAGGTCGTCCCGCAACTGCCCACGATTCCGCCGCTGGAGGTGAACTGACATGGCCGCGAGCTACACCGCGAAAGACATCGAGGTCCTCGAGGGGCTCGAGCCGGTCCGCAAGCGGCCGGCGATGTACATCGGCGGGACCGATTCGCACGGCTACCACCACCTCCTCTGGGAGATCGTCGACAACTCGATCGACGAGGCGATCAACGGGCACGCGAAGTCCATCGAGGTGGTCCTCGACAAGGACGCGAAGGGCGTGAGCGTCCAGGACGACGGGCGCGGCTTCCCCGTCGACATGCACCCGAAGTTCAAGAAGCCCGCGCTCGAGATCATCCTCGGGACGCTGCACGCCGGCGGAAAGTTCTCGAGCGGCAACTACAAGGTGTCGGGCGGCCTCCACGGCGTCGGGTCGAGCGTCGTCAACGCGCTCTCCGAGTCGCTCGACGTCACCGTCTGGCGTGAAGGTGTCGAGTACACGCAGTCGTTCTCGCGCGGTCAGACGAAGACGAAGCTGAAGAAGGGCGCCAAGGTCCGCAAGAAGGGCACGCTCGTCCACTTCCGTCCCGACCCGCAGATCTTCGGGGAGAAGGCGAAGTTCGACAGCGACACCATCCGCGAGCGCCTCGAGACGAAGGCGTACCTCCATGCCGGCCTGACGATCCGCTTCGTCGATCCGGCGACGAAGGAGGAGCACACGTTCCTCCATCCCCGCGGCCTCGCGGACTACTTGCCGATCCTCGTCAATCGCCGCGGCAAGGCCGTCAGCCACGCACAGCCGTTCTTCGTCTCGCGCGAGGTGGAGGGCGAGACGCCGTTCAAGATCGAGGTGGCGCTCCAGTGGACCGAGTCGCCCGACGAGCACATCCGATCCTACGTCAACGGGATCCCCACCGGATCGGGCGGCACGCACGTCAGCGGACTCTCGTCGAGCATCGTCAAGGCGGTGCGCGGGTTCATCGAGACGAAGAACCTCACGCCGCGCGGCGTCACGCTCACGGCCGAGGACATCCGCGAGGGCATCGTCGCCCTCATCAGCGTCTACGTCACGAACCCGCAGTTCCAGGGCCAGACGAAGGACCGCCTCAACAACCCCGAGGTCGCGGGGCAGGTCGAGAGCATCCTCCGCCCGGCGCTCGAGCAGTGGCTCCTCGAGAACGGCTCGACCGGCGAGCAGATCGTGATGCGCGGCGTGCTCGCGGCGCGCGCGCGCGAGGCCCGTCGCGAGGCGACGCAGCAGGTGACGCGCAAGAGCGCGGTCTCGCACCGCCTCAACCTGCCGGGCAAGCTCGCCGACTGCGCGTCGACCGATCCGAACGACAGCGAGCTGTTCATCGTCGAGGGCGACAGCGCAGGCGGATCGGCCAAGCAGGGCCGCGACCGCAAGACCCAGGCGATCCTCCCGCTCCGCGGCAAGGTCCTCAACGCGGAGCAGGCGTCTTCGTCGAAGGTCCTGAACAACAAGGAGCTGCAGGACCTCGTGCAGGCGCTCGGCTGCGGGATGGGCCCCGCGTACGACGAGTCGAAGCTCCGCTACGGCCGCATCTTCCTCCTCATGGATGCGGACAGCGACGGGCACCACATCTCGACCTTGCTGCTCACGTTCTTCTACCGCCAGATGCCCGGCCTCATCCGCGGCGGCCACGTCTACCTCGCGATGCCGCCGCTGTTCCGCATCGATCACGGCAAGGAGCACCACTGGGCGCTCGACGAGAAGGAGCGCGATCAGATCGTCGCGAAGCTGCCGAAGAACGCGAAGGTCGAGATCGCCCGGTTCAAGGGGCTCGGCGAAATGAACCCCGACGAGCTCAAGTCGACGACCCTCGACAAGGATCGCCGCCGCGCGCTCCGCGTGATGATCGACAGCGAGCTCGAGACGGACAAGGTCCTGAACGAGCTGATGGGCAAGGACACCCAGGCGCGCTTCCGCTTCATCATGGATCGCGCGCGCGAGACGTCGGCCGAAGAGCTCGACGTGTAGCGGATCACTCGCAGACGTACGGATCGTTGCCCGGCACGCACATGCCGAGGGTGACCTCGCAGGTGAACCCCTTCGCGCAGTCGCTGCCGGACTCGCAGGCGTTCGAGCACACGAACGGGTTATCGTTGCTCGAACGAGAGTACGTGATGCACAGCGCGCCCTCGCACTCGAGCCCCGCGCTGCCGTCGCCCGTCGCGGTGCAGCACTCGCCCGTGAGCTTGCCGCCACGGCTGAACGTGCCCGGATCGAGGCAGGCGAACCCTGCGGGCGGGCGGCACGATCCGTCGTCGTAGACCGAGGCCGCGTCGCAGGTGAACCCGCTCGGCAGCCCCTTGCCGGTGCACGTCTCCTGGTGGCGGCACGTGTCGAGGCACATCTTCACGCCGCCGACGTCGGCGCAGTTGCGCCAGCGGCACTCCTCGTTCTTCGTGCAGCAGTAGCCGTTCGGGAGCGATCCGTGCGGACCTGGGCCGGTGCCGCCGGAGAGCGTGCCGCTCGATCCGCCGGTCGCGCCCGACGACGACGAGCCGCCTCCGGGGGTCGTGCCGGAGGAGCCGCCGCTCGACGACGACGAGGACGACGAAGTCGACGAGGGCGCGCCCCCATCGGCGTCCGAGGGCGCGGTCTTCAGATCCGCGCACGCGGCGAGCAAGAGAAGCGGAAGGAGCTTGCGCACGCGCAGGGTTTGGCCCACCCGGCGCCGCCGCGCAAGCTAAGATCGAGACGTGAACGGGCGGGGATGGGCCATCGTCGCGGTCGTGATCGCCGGGGGCAGCTCGCGCTACGGCGCCGCGGAGCTTCCCGATGCGGCGTCGACCGCCGATGCGTCGACCCAGGGAAGCGATGCCGGCGTCGATGCGTATGACGCGACGGCCGATGCGCTCGACGCTTCGGACGCGACCGACGCGCGCTGTCTGTTCGAGCAGAGCGCACCGCCGGCGCCGCTCGGATGCCCGCCGACGTACTGCTTCGACGGCGCGCAGCTCTGTTGCGTCGACGACGGCCAGTCGAGCTGCGTGCAGGAGGCGACGCAGTGCCCGGAGTCGGCCGCCCGGCACACGTGCGACGGGCCCGAGCTCTGCGCGTCGGCGAAGTGCTGCGTCGACGTGCGCGCGCCGTTCGAGACCGGTTGCCCCGCACGCCTCCCGCGCTCGGGCTTCGGCGGGACCGGATGCACGCCGACCGAGTGCACGCAGATCCAGTACCGCGCGTGTCACCGGACGGCGGACTGTCCGTCGGGGAAGACCTGCGAGGCGATCGTCGTCGCGACGCCGGCGGGCGATCTCCCGCTCGGCATCTGCCGCTGATCACGCCGCGCGGCGCGTGCCGACGATCCGCGCCGCGCAGGGCACCACGATCTCGCGGAGCGTCCGCTCGGCCACCGCGCGAGCGGCCTGCTCGTCGAGGAGACCGTGAGCGCGCAGCGTCGCGGGATCGATGCCGGCGAGCGCCTCGTCCGACACGCGCGCCGGACGGCGGAACGACGCGTCGAGCGCGCGCGCGACCGCCGCACGGACCGGCTCGCCGCCCGTGGCGATCGCCCAGCCGACGAAGCGCCACGCGAGCTCGGCGTGGCTCGCCTCCTCCTCCGCGATGGTGGCGAGCAGCGTGCGCGTCGACGAATGCGCCGCGCCCGTCGCGCGCGCCTCGGCGAGGGCGGACGAGAGCGTCTCGCCGATGCAGCCCTCGATGACCGCCGCCGCCGCGACGTCCGCGAGCGAGCGCGGCCCGCCTTCGCCGGCGACGTCGAGCGCGGCAGGCCCCACCGGACGGCCGGCATAGCGCGACGCCAGCGCGAAGCAGCCGCGCGCATGCTCGATCTCGTCCCGCATCGCGGCCTGCGCGTCGAGGACGAGATCGGCCGGCGCGCCCACCGAGAGCAGATCGAGCACGAACCGCGCGAACGCGGCGATCGACGCATGCTCCATGGCCGCGTCGTTGCTCCATGCGCGCCCGATCCGCGCGCGCACGCCCGGGTCGAGCGCCTCGATCGCGAGCTTGTGCGCGGGACCGCCGGCAGGCGCGCGCCAGTCGCCGCGCTCGACGACGGTGGCGACACGCGCGGTCCCGTCGACGACGAACGGACGGCCGCAGCACGCGCCGGTGCAGTGCACGTAGCAGCACGAGCCCGAGGCGGTGAGCGTCGGTCCGGACACCGCGACGTTGCAGCAGTCGTCGCGGACGTGCTCCGGCGGGAGGCAGCCGCTGTCGTCCCACGGGGGCGGGGAGGCGTCGGTCGCGTCGCCGCCGCGCCACGGGCTGTCGTACTGCGCCTCGAGCTGCGCGTGCGTGTAACAGGCCTCCTGCGGCTTGCCCCACTCGCACGCCGTGGACGCGTCCGGCTTCGACGGCGGGACGGACGCATCGACGTACGCGGGCGGCGACGTCTGTCCGCCGCTCGACGAGCCTCCGCTGCTCGAGCCGCCGCTCGACGAACCGCCCGACGACGAGCTCGACGTGGTGCCCGCGCCGGGCACGCCTTCCACCGCGCCACCGCAGCCACCGGCGGTCGCGCCCGCGAGCGCGGAGCCGGCGGCGATCGCGGCGAGGAACCTCGAGCGGAGAGAAAGCGAAGGAGAGCGCATGCGCGCCGCGGAAAAGCAAACCGCGTGCGCGCGCCAAGCTCGCGAAACTCCACGCGCGCGCGCGTGCCGGATTGGGCCACCGGCGCGCCCGCGATCGCGGAACGATCGTCCGACCGTGCGTTACGCGACGGCGGCTTCGTTCGAGCCGCCCTCGCCGGTGCCTTCCTTCTTCGGCTGGCCGGTGACGGTCTTGCCGGCCTTCGCCGCCTCGCTGACCTTCACGCTGACGAGGCGCGAGACGCCCGGCTCGCCCATCGTGACGCCGTGCAGGATGTCGACCATCTGCATCGTCTTCTTGATGTGCGTGATGAGGATGAACTGCGAGCGATCGGTCATCGCGCGGATCGCCTCGCAGTAGCGGCCGACGTTCGCCTCGTCGAGCGGGGCGTCGACCTCGTCGAGGATGCAGAACGGCGAGGGCTTGGTGGTGAAGATCGCGAAGATGAGCGACACGGCGGTGAGCGCCTTCTCGCCGCCGCTCATGAGCTCGATGCTCGAGAGCTTCTTGCCCGGGGGCTGCGCGACGATGTCGATGCCCGTCTCGAGCATGTCCTCGGGGTTCGTGAGCCGCAGCTCGGCGCGTCCGCCGCGGAACATGCGCGGGAAGAGCTCCTGGAACTTCGTGTTCACCGCCACGAAGGTGTCGTGGAACAGCTTCTTGCTCTCGCGGTTCATCTGCTGGATGGCGCGCTCGAGATCCGCGAGGGCCTTGTCGAGGTCGGCCTTCTGCGTCGTGTAGAAGCTGTAACGCTCCTCGGCTTCGGCGTGCTCGCGCATGGCGTCGAGGTTCACGCTGCCCATGCGGTCGATGAGACCCGAGAGCTCGCCGATGCGCTGGCGGCTCTCGCCGTCCGGCGGGGGGCGGAGGTGGAAGTCGCCGACGACGCGTCCGAGCTCGAGGCCGCGGAACTTCTCGCGCACGCCGGCGAGCAGGTGATCCATCGCGAGCTGCCGCTCGCGGAGCGCCATCTCGTGCTGGCCGAGCGCCTCGCGCGTCTCGCTCGCGCGGGTGCGCAGGTCCTTGAGGCCGGCCTCGCGCTCCTGGAGATCGGTACGGAACGCCTCGAAGACGGTGCGCGCCTCCGCGAGCGCCTCGTGCGCGGCGCGCGCGGCCGCGAGCGCCTCGGCGAGCCGCTCCTTGTGGCGAACGAGCGTCGCCGCGGTCTCGCCGAGCTCGCGAGCGCCGGCTTCGAGCTCGCCGTCGAGGCGGCGCGCGCGCTCGGCGAGCTCCGCTTCGCTGCGGGCGAGGCGCTGGAGCGTCCCGCGGGCCGCCGTGAGCTTCTCGCGGGCGCCGGCGAGGGCGACCTTGCGGTCCATGACCGCCTGCTGCTGCGCGCGCACCTGCTCGCGCCACTCGGTCGCGCGCGCCTCCGCCTCGACGATCAGCCCCTCGAGCTGCGCGAGCTCCTCGCGCGAGCGCTCGAGCGTCTCCTGCGACGCGGCGCGCTCGGCCTCGGCCTCGGCGAGGTGCCTCGCGACCTCCTCCATCTCCGTCGCGAGCGCCTCGAGACGGTGGCGGTGCCCCTCGAGCTCGCCCTCCGCCGCGCGGAGGTCCTTCTCCGCGTGGACGAGCGCGAGCTCGCTCTGGTGCGCCGCCTGACGCGCGCGCTCGAGGGCGCCCTGCGTCTCGCCGATCTGCGTGCGCAGCGACTGGTGGTGCGCCAGCCTCTCGCTCACGAGCGCCTCGAGGCGCGCCACCTCGGTCCCGAGCTCGCGGAGCTCGCGGCGCACGTCGAGCATGTGCGCGCCGGCCTCTTCGCCGGTGCCGCCCGAGACGCGTCCGTCGACGTGGAAGACGGTGCCGTCGCGCGTGACGATGTTCGCCTCGACCTCGGCGCGGATCGCGAGCGCGGTCGCGGTGTCCTCGACGAGGACCGTGTCTCCGACGATCGCCCGCACGAGCGCCTCGTCCTCCGGCGCGTAGCGGAGGCCGTCGGCGAGCCGCCCGACGACGCGATCGCCGTCGGCGGTGATGACGCGGGGGAGGGGAGCCCCGCGACCCGCGACGTAGCGCGGATGGCGCGGGACGACGGTCGCACGGCCGCGCCGGCCCGAGGCGAGATCCGCGAGCAGCTCGACGCCGCGACCGAGATCTTCGACCACCACGTCCTCGAGCTGCGCGCCGAGCAGGCCGGCGAGCGCCGCCGTCAGCTCCGCGGGCGCCTCGATCCGATCGGCGACGAGGCCGACGAGCGTCTGGTCCTTCGTGTCGACGAGCGCCTTCGCGCCGGCGCCGACGCCCTCGCGCCGCGCGGCCATCTCGGAGAGCGCATGCAGGCGCGAGCGCTTCTTCGACGCCTCCTGCTTCGCGTCCTCGAGCGCGCTCTCGCTCTCGCCGATCGCGCGACGGAGCTCGCCGAGGCGCTCCTCCATCTGCGCTTTTTCCTCGGCGCTCGTGACCTTGCCGGTCTTCAGGTCGTCGATCGCGCCGGCGAGCTCCTTGATGCGCGCGGCGAGCTCGAGGACCGAGCCCTCTCGCTGCTCCTTCTCGGACGTCAGCTTGTCCTGACGCGAGAGCATGTCGTCCCGGCGGCGCTCGAAGCCCTCGAGCTTCGCCATGCACGCGGCGATCGCCTGCTGCGCCTGGCTCACGCCCTGGCGGAACGCGACGACCTCGCGCTCGGCCGCCTCGTGCGAGGCCGACAGCTCCGCGAGCTTCGACTCCTCGCCCGCGACGGCCGCGGCGACGCCCGTCTCGCCCTCCTCGAGGATGGCGACGTCGGCCGCGACCGCGTCTCGCTCGGTCGCCAGCGCCTCGTTCTGCGCCGCGATCTCCGCGACCTCGGCCTCGGCCTGCTGCTCGCGCCGGCGGAGCGCGTCGATGCGGTCCTTCGCGCGCTCGATCGCCGCTTCCTCGCCGCGGGCCTCGTTGTCCGCCGCGAAGACCGCGTTGTTCGCCGCCTCGAGGTTCTCCTCGGCGGTGTGCGCGTCGAGGCGCGCGGTCTCGAGCTCGGACTCGCGCGCGGCGAGCGAGGTGCGGGCCTCGTCGGCCTCGACCGTCAAGCGCTCGACCTCGCCCATCTCGAGCATGATCCAGCCGCGCAGCTCGAGGAACTTGTGCGACGCCTCGTGGAGCTGCAGGTCCTCGAGCTCGTTGCGGTACGCGATGTAACGCTCCGCCTTCGCGGCCTGGCGCTTGAGCGATCCGAGGTTGCGCTCGATCTCCGCGATGATGTCGCCGACGCGCAGCAGGTTCTGCTGCGTCAGCTCCATCTTGCGCTCCGCCTGCTTCTTGCGGCTCTTGAACTTCGTGATGCCCGCGGCCTCCTCGATGAGCAGGCGCCGGTCCTCGGGCTTCGCGCTGACGATCAGGCCGATCTTTCCCTGCTCGACGATCGAGTAGGCCTTCGTGCCGACGCCGGTGCCGAGGAACAGATCGGTGATGTCCTTCAGCCGGACGTGCGTCTTGTTGATCAGGTACTCGCTGTCGCCCGTGCGGTGCAGGCGGCGCGTCACCGCGATCTCGGCGTAGTCCTTGTACTCGAGCGGGATGTCCGTCGGATCGTCGTTCTCGAACGTGAGCGTGACCTCGGCGAAGTCCGCGGGCGCGCGCGACTCGGAGCCGTTGAAGATCACGTCCTCCATGCTTCGGCCACGGAGGTGCTTCGCGCTCTGCTCGCCCATCGACCATCGGATGGCGTCGACGATGTTGGACTTGCCGCAGCCGTTCGGCCCGACGATGCCCATGATCTCGTGGTCGAAGTTGACCACCGTGCGGTCGACGAACGACTTGAAGCCGCACAGCTCGAGGCGCTTGATCTTCACTGTTCCTCCGCCCGAATCTCCGGGCTCGCATCCGGCTTTGAGGGCCTAGCCCGCGGCGCAGGTCGACGCCACACCTTGTCCCCAGGGTTTTCCCCATAGGGCGACCCGATGTAATGCCACTGCACGTACGGTCACTGTTCAGTGCATACGCCTGAACGCCCGCGCACGCAAGCACCGCGTTTGTGTTCAGTAAATTTTCACGTGAAAACGCGGGGTTGCGCGTGACTTAACGAAGAAATTCGCGAAGCCGGGCGGCCGGTGCGCCGGCGGGCCGAGCACGGCGCGGGCCAAGTGCGGCCTTGACAGCGCCGGGGCGGAAAGCCAAGAGAAGTCGTAGAAGTCCATGCCCACCTACGAATACGCCTGCACCGGTTGCGGAAATCAGTGGGAAGAGATCCAGAAGATCTCCGAGTCCCCGCTCGACACCTGCCCCAAGTGCGCGCAAAAGACCGCGAAACGGCAGATCAGCGGGGGCAACTTCATCCTGAAGGGCGGCGGCTGGTACGCCGACCTCTATTCGTCGACGGGGAACAAGGGCGGATCGTCGTCCAAGTCGGACGCGGCCTCCTCCTCTTCTTCTTCTACGGCCTCGTCGTCGAGCACGTCCTCCTCGAAGTCCGAGTCGGCGGCGCCGGCCGCCTCCGCTCCGGCGGCGCCCTCGAAGACCTGAGCCGTTCAGCGACCGAAGACGAGCCGGCGCGCCTCGGCGACCGACGTCCCGATCTCCTCGGCGACGCGCGCGTGGACGAGGTCCATCAGCCGGCCGCGCGGCGGTGACGCGACCAGGGCGAGCGCGTCGGCCCATGATCGCGCGTCGGGCGACGCCGAGCGCCGGAACGCGGCGGCCTCCTCGGCGGTCACGCGCTTGCGCTTGCGGAGCCAGCGCTTGGCCGCGAGCGCGCCGCGCGCATGCCGGTGGAAGGCGTCCTGCGCGATCATCCAGCGCTCGATGCGCGCCGGATCGCGCCGCGCGTCTTCGAGCCGTTCGATGCGGGCGCGGAGATCGTCGAACGGCATCTCGTCGAGCTCGCGAAGCGCACCGGGCCACGCGCGCGACAGGGCGGCCATCTCGGCGCGCGGGTCCGGCTCCTCGAACGAGGGATCGCGCTTGGCGCGGTCGTGGAGCACACGCAGCGCGACGATACGCTCGTATTTCGCGAGCAGCCCTCCGAGATCCGGCTCCGCCCGGCGACGCGTCACGGACGGATGCTATCCTAGGAGTCAGCCATGACGGACAAGCGCCGCGAGGTCGAGGAGCTTCGAGGAGAGATCGCGAAGCTCGACGGGCAGCTGCTCTCGACGCTCGAGAAGCGCGCGAAGCTGTCGAAGAGGATCGGCGATGCGCGTCGTCAGATGACCGCGCCGCCCGCGCTGCCCGATGCCGCGCAGATGGAGGCGCTGCTCGCGAAGGCGAGCGGCGACGTGCCGCCGGCCGCGCTGCGCGAGATCTTCCGCGAGATCTTCGCGACGAGCTTCGCCCTCGAGCAGCCCGTGGTGATCGCGTTCTCCGGGCTCGACGGCGGCTTCTCCCATGCCGCCGCGCGGAGCCGCTTCGGCGTGGCCGCCGAGTACCTCTGCACCGAGTCGGTGCAGCAGGCGCTCGACGAGGTGACCCGTCAGCGCGCAGGCTACGCGGTCGTCCCGTTCGAGACCCGCGCCGACGGCCTGCTCAGCTCCACCATCGCCGCGCTCACCAGCTCGGACGTGAAGATCGTCGCCGCGTACGAGATGGTGATGAACCTGCAGCTCGCGACGAAGGCCTCGTCGGTCGCCGAGATCGAGAAGGTCTATGCGATCGCCAAGGACCGCGCGCACTGCCAGCGCTTCCTCGCGACGGAGCTGCCGGGCGCGCAGGTGCTCGACGTGAAGACGCCGCTCGCCGCCTGCCAGCTCGCGGCGGCCGACCCGCGCGCGGCGGCCCTCGTCCACGAGGGATTCACCGCCGAGTACCAGCTCGAGATCATCCGCAACAACGTGCGCGACGACGGCGATGAGCGCGTCCGCTACGCGATCGTCGGCACGCGCCCCGGCGGCCGCACGGGCAGCGACTACACGGGCATGGTGCTCAGCGTCT
This sequence comes from Labilithrix sp., assembly GCA_039809525.1. Lineage (GTDB taxonomy): Bacteria > Myxococcota_A > Polyangia > Polyangiales > Polyangiaceae > Labilithrix. The sequence continues at coordinate 14,891 of JBDHVD010000066.1, forward strand.
CGGACACGCCGGGCGCGCTCCACGAGGTGCTCCGTCTGTTCGCCGAGCGCGGCGTGAACCTCACGAAGATCCAGTCGCGGCCGACGCCGGGCGACACCTGGCAGTACCTCTTCTTCATCGAGGTGCAGGGGCACGCGACCGATCGCAACATCGTCGGCGCCATCGAGGACGTGCGGAAGCAGGCCAAGTTCTTCAAGGTCCTCGGCAGCTACCAGCTCATCTGACACGACCTCTGATAAGGTTGTCGCCGCATGCACGCCCGCGTTCGGCTCGTCTTGTCGTTGTTCGTGCTCGTCCTCTTCGTCGCCTGCGGCGGCAAGAAGGAGGGCGAGGGCGCGAAGGGGCCCGAGAAGGAGGCCGCGCTCGACGATGCCCTCGCGCTGCTCCCCGGCAACGCCATCGCCGTCGGCTCGGTCGATGCGCGCGCGTTCTTCGGCAGCAAGACGTTCGGCGCCGAGCTCGCGCGGCTCGTCGAGAAGTACGTGCCCATCGGCAAGGAGGCGGGCTTCGAGGCGTCGCGCGACGTCGACCGCGTGACCTGGGCCAGCTACTCGTACCAGGGCATCGACGTGGCGGCGATCGTCATCGGCCGCTTCGACGAGGCGAAGATCAAGCAGGTCGCCGCCTCGCAGACGCCGACGAAGATGGGCGCGCCGCTCGTCGTCTCGCAGTACGCAGGCCGCGACGTCTACACGGTGAGCAACGTCGGCTTCACCCTGCTCGCGCCGGAGCGCGCGATCGTCGGGACGGAGAGCGGCATCCGCCGCGTCCTCGAGCGCATCAAGGACAAGCGCGTGAAGCGCGACATCCTCCCCTGGATGATCGCCACCGTGGAGACCCCGGGCGCCGCCGCGACCGTCGCCGGCGACTTCGCCACGCAGCCCGCGCCGCAGGAGGTCCTCCGGCAGATCCCGACGCCGCTCGCGCAGAACATCAAGGCGCTGCGCGTTTTGATGACCTTCAAGGAGACGGGCATCCAGCTCGCCGCGAGCGGGACTTACCCCGACGAGGAGTCGGCGAAGACGGCGCAGAAGCACGTCGAGCAGGCGGCCGGCCTCGCGAAGTGGCTGTCCTTGATCGGCGTAAAGATCCAGAACGTCGACATCGCGGTCGAGAAGTCCGACGTGCAGGTGAAGCTCGAGGTCGACGACCAGTCGCTCAAGACGCTCCTCGCGTCCGCCCCGCAGTGGCTCGGGGGCTGACGTGGGCTTCTTCCGCAAGACGAACGGCGCCGTCGAGCGCGCGGCCATGGCGCTCGCGGCCGCCGGGGGCGTGGCGCACGTCGCGTTCTTCACGCTCTTCGCGCTACGGGTGATCCGGCGCGACGGCATCGGCACCGTCGGTTACGCGATCCTCGCGCTCTTCGCGCTCGCGGGGATGGCGCTCAACTTCGTCGGCTTCTGGCTCGTGCGGATGTCGCGCGCGAAGAAGCTGGGCTACCTCGCGATCGCCGCGTCGACGGCGATCGCCGGGGTCCTCCTCGCGATCGCGACGTGGACGGCATGAGCGTCATCGTCGTCCACCCCCAGGAGAAGCCGCTCACCGGCGGCGTGCCGGTCCCGAGCGACAAGAGCATCGGGCACCGCGCGCTCCTCTTCGCGTCGCTGTGCGAAGGGACCTCCGAGATCCGCGGGTTCTCGTACGGCGAGGACAACGTCGCGACGGCCGGCGCGATGCGCGCGATGGGCGCGATGATCGACGACGTGGCGAAGGGCCACCTGCGCGTGAAGGGCACCGGAGTCTTCGGGCTGAAGGCGCCGAGCCAGGCGCTCGACTGCGGGAACTCCGGCACGACGATGCGCCTGCTGACCGGGTTGCTCGCGGGCCAGACGTTCCGCACGAAGCTCGTCGGCGACGCGTCGCTCTCGAAGCGGCCGATGATGCGCGTCGTCGGCCCGCTCCGCGCGCGAGGCGCGGTCATCGAGGGCGCGCCGCACCCCGCCAAGCCGGGCGAGCTCCTCCCGCCGCTTCTGGTCGGCCCGCTGCCCGAGGGCAAGGAGCTCGGGGAGCTCGAGTACGAGAGCCCGGTCCCGAGCGCGCAGGTGAAGAGCGCGCTCCTCCTCTCCGGCCTCTACGCGCACGGCGCGACCTGGTTCAAGGAGCCGACGCTCTCGCGCGATCACACCGAGCGCATGATGCACGCGCTCGGGGTCCCGCTCCGCACGGTGGGCACGGTGATCGAGCTCGACCCCGCCGGCTGGAGCGGGAAGATGCCCGCCTTCGAGATCACGATCCCCGGCGACGCCTCGGCGGCGGCGTTCCTCGTCGTCGCGGCGAACACCGTCGCCGGCTCGCGCGTGACGGTGCGCGGCGTGGGCGCGAACCCCACGCGCACCGGTCTGTTCGAGATCGCACGGCACATGGGCGCGGGCATCGAGGTCGTCCCGCAGGGCGAGGAGGCGGGCGAGCCGGTCGCCACGATCCACGCGTGGAGCACACCGATGCGCGGGGGTCTCGTCGGCGGCGAGCTCGTGCCGCGCGCGATCGACGAGATCCCGATCGCGTGCGCGCTCGCCGCGCGGGCGTCGGGCACCACCACCATCCGCGATGCCGAGGAGCTGCGCGTGAAGGAGAGCGATCGCATCGCGACGATGGCGAGCGTCCTCCGCGCCTTCGGCGTGAGCTGCGAGGAGCTGCCGGACGGGCTCGTCGTCGAAGGGCGCGACGGTCCGCTCGAGGCGGCCGAGATCGACAGCCGGGGCGATCACCGGATCGCGATGACCGCGGCGGTCCTCGCGCTGTCGGCGAAGGCTCCGAGCCGCATCCTCGACTGCGACTGCATCGCGACGAGCTTCCCGCGGTTCGTCGGGACGCTCCGCGCGCTCGGCGCGCGCATCGACGTCGAGACCTGACGATGCGCCCGCGCGTCTGGATGCTCGCGCCGCTCCTCGTCGTGGGGCAAGCGCGCGCAGACGGACGCGAGCGCGACATCCGCCAGGCGCAGTCGCTGTTCGAGCGCGCGCGGCTCTTGATGGAGGACGGAGACCTCGCGCACGCGTGTCCGCTCTTCGCCGAGAGCCAGCGGCTCGATCCGGGCGGCGGGACGCTGCTGAACCTCGCGCTCTGCCACGAGCGGCAGGGGAGGACCGCCACCGCCTGGGCCGAGTACAACGACGCGCTCGCCCTCGCGGTGCGCGACGGGCGCGAAGACCGGCGCGAGTTCGCGCACGAGCACATCGAGGCGCTGCGCGATCGCCTCCCGCGCGTCCGCGTGGTGATCGATCAGCCGACCGCCGGCCTGGTCGTCGCGCTCGACGACACCACGCTGAGCGCGCTCAGCCTCGGCGCCGATCTCCCGGTCGATCCCGGCGCGCACGTGGTCACCGCGTCGGCGGCCGAGCACGCGCCGTGGCGATCGAGCTTCGTGCTCGCCGACGGGCAGCAGCTCGACGTGCACGTGCCCGCGCTCGCCCGCGAGACGCGCGCGCACGAGACCCGCCTCGCGACCGCGTCGTGGGTGCTCGGCGGGATCGCGGTCGGCGCGCTCGCGACGAGCGCGATCACCGGCATCCTCGCGCTGTCGGCGAACGGCGCGGCGAGCGACAAGTGCGTCGCCGATCGCGACTACTGCCCCGATCCCACGTACGCGGACGACGTCTCGCGCGCCCGCACGCTCGCCTGGATCAGCACCGGCGCGCTGGCGATCGGGGCCGGCGCCGGACTCGCGGCGGTGCTCTGGCCGCGCCAGCCCGTGGGCGTGAGCGTCCAGCCGGGGCAGGCGCAGCTGACCGCGCGCTGGTCGTTCTGACGGCGTCAGCGCTCCGCGAGCGAGCACGCGTCGACCTGCTTGCGCCCGTTTCCGCAGCGCAGCGCATCGAGGTTGCACGCGGCGACCTCGACGTCCTTCGCCAGGCACGGCTCGCTCCCGCACTGGCAGCTCGCGCCGCCCGGATCGGCGCAGCAGTGAGTGCCGCGGCACTCGGTGGGACGCCCGCGATCGTCCATCGCCGACAGCTGGCAGAGGCATCCGTCGCCGATCGGCACGCAGATGATCGCGAGGCAGTCGCAGGCGAGCGCCGGCCCGGGCCAGCCGTCGGGTGCGCAGCAGCGGAGCATCGGATGGCCGGCGGTGGTGCACGCGATCTCGTTCGGCGGTCCGTCGACGTCGCACGTGCACGCGTTCTTCGACGTGACGTAGGCGGGCTTGCAGCGGGTCACGTTCTTCGCCGGCGGGGCGCAGGCCTCCGCGCAGTGCGTGGCGACGCACGAGGAGAGCGCGCGATGCGCGCCGTCGCGATCGGAGAGGCTCTGGACGCGGGCGCAGCTCTCGTCGCGGCGGGCGGCGCACGCCTCGACGTCCGCGATCACGCCGCCGCAGGCGTCGTCCTTGCAGCACGGGTCGACCTGGTCGGCGCAGCTCGTACGGATGCACGCGCCGCACGCGGTCTCGGAGCCCGCGAACGCGCAGTGCGGTCCGCCCGGCTCCACGCTCGGGACCACGAGGATGCAGGCCGACGCGGAGACCGCGAGGATCGCGAGGATGGAGCGCGTCGGCCCGGCCGCCACCGGAGCATTCTTGCACGAAGGGCGTTTCGGGCTACACCCCAGCCCGTGCCGCTGCTCCGGGGCCTCCGACCGTCGTTCGTCGCCGTGCTGGCGCTGGCGGCGATCGGCTGCTCGGACCGCGCCTCCGAGCCGACCACCGAGACCGCGAAGACGACGCCCCTCGATCGCGTCGACGTCCCGTCGTGTCCCGTCGGGACGATGGCGCGGGCCGGCGCGACGGGCTGCGCGCCCGTCGGCCCGCAGGCGCCGCCGGAAGGCTTCGAGGCCGCCCCCGACGCGTGGGGCTTCCGCGCGATCGTTCCGAAGGTGCAGTGCCTGCCCGATCAGCGGGTCGCGATCGGGAGCGAGAGGTGCGTCGCCGTGGACGACTGCGCGGCGCCGTTCCCGCCGCCCGGCGCGAAGGTCGTCCTCCGGGACGGCGACGATCTCGCCGCGGCGCTGGCGCTCGCGGCGCCGGGCGACACCGTCGCGCTCGACGAGGGGACGTACGCCGGCGTGCGGGTCTCGCGCGACGTGAACCTCGTCGGACGCTGCGCGTCGAAGGTCGTGCTGCGCGCGGCGTCGGCGGACGATCGCGGCATCGAGGTGGACGGCGCGCGCACGATCACCCTCCGATCGCTGACGCTTCGCGGGTTCGACTGGGGGATCTGGGCCGCGACGAGCGGCGCGTCGATCGCGGTCGAGCGGACGATCTTCCAGGGGAACCGCGCCGCCGTCTGGGTCACGCGCGGGGCGCGCATCGAGCTTCGAAAGAGCCTCGTCGACGCGCGGCGCGATCTCCTCGATCCGTCGCCGATCCCGATCGCCGACGGACTGGTCGTGGCGAACGGCGCGAGCGCGGACGTGCGCGAGACGGAGCTGCGCGAGATGCACGTCGCGCTCGACGCGTACGGCGAGGGGACGCGCGCGAGCGCGGCCGCGATCGTCGCCTCCGAGCGGTCGCGCGAGGCGAGCGCGCTCGTGGTGGCGTCGCTCGGCGCGGAGGTCGAGGTCGACGGGAGCCGGCTCGAGGCCGCCGAGAGGTACGTCGGCGGAGCGAAGGCCGAGGACGACCGCGAGCCGAAGAAGAAGGCGCCGGCGAGGCTGCGGATCGCGAGCTCGGAGCTGATCCGCGTGCTGCCGACCGACGCGTCCGCGTTCGACGTGCAGGCCGGATCGACCCTCGAGCTCGAGGGCAGCACGCTGGCGTCGCGGGCGCGCGTCGCCATCGCGTCGAACGACGCGACGCGGATCTCGGTCGTGCGCAGCGTCGTCCGTCCGGTGGACGTGCGCGACGCGAAGAACCGCGAGGTCGGCGCCGGCATCGTGGTGAACGACGACGTCGCGCTCACCGTCGAGGACTCCGCCATCGTCGGCATGGCGCAGTCGGCGATCCTGGCGTCGAAGGGCTGCCGCCTCACGGTGACGCGCTCGCTCGTGCAGGGCACCTTCGAGCTCGAGCGCACGGCCTTCGACGTGCGCTTCGCGAGCGGCCAGGCGATCTCGCTGTCGGGCGACGCATCGCTCGAGCTGATCGACAGCACGCTCGCCGACAATGCGGGCGCCGCGATCTGGATGGGCGGCGCGGAGGCGAGCGCCCGCATCGAGCGCTCGGCGGTCCTCGCGACGCGGGGCGAGGCCTCGACCGCCGTGGCCGGCCTCGTCGCATGGGGCGGCACGATCGACGTGCGCGAGTCGCTCTTCCACGGCGTGCCCGACACGGCGATCGCGCTCGGTCAGGTGACCGGCGTCGTCGCGGACACGGTGCTGAGCAGGAGCGCCGTCGGGTTCCGCTGGCTGGGCGACAGCCGGCTCGTGCCCGACGCGGACGAGGCCAGGCAGCCGATGACCGGCGAGATCCTCGCGCGCGACGTCGTCCAGGTCGAGACCGAGGCGACCGAGGTGGAGGAGCCGCTTCCGCTCGGCGATTGCCGGTGCTCGCGCTGAGCCGAGCGAAAACGGTTCGGGCCTCGCGACGGGGATGGTAGATCCTCCGCCGTGACGGAGCGAAAGGGTGTCATCGTCGCGATCGACGGTCCGGCCGGTGCGGGCAAGAGCACCGTCGCGCGGCGGCTCGCGGACGCGCTCGGCTACATCCTCGTGGACACGGGTGCGATGTACCGCAGCGTCGCGCTCGCGGCGCAGCGTTCGGGGATCGCGTGGAACGACGCGGTCGGCCTCGGCGGGCTCGCGCGCGGTCTGGTCGCGCGCCACGCGCTCACCTTCGAGCGCGATCCCCAGCTCGGCGTCCGCGTGAAGCTCGCGGGCGAGGACGTGTCCGACGCGATCCGCACGCCGGACATCGCGCAGGGCGCGAGCACGGTCTCGTCGCATCCGGAGGTGCGCGCCGCGCTCCTCGATCTGCAGCGCCAGGCGGGCGAGGTCGGCGGCGTTGTCCTCGAAGGACGCGACATCGGCACGGTGGTCTTCCCGCAGGCCGAGGTGAAGTTCTTCCTCACCGCGAGCGCGGAGACGCGCGCGCGGCGCCGCCACGACGAGCTCGTCGCGAAGGGACAGAACGTCACGTACGAGGAGACGCTCGAGGACGTGAAGCGCCGCGACGCGCAGGACTCCGGCCGCGCGGTGGCGCCGCTCAAGCAGGCCGACGACGCCGTGCTCGTCGACTCGACCGCGCTGTCGATCGAGGCGACGGTCGCGAACATGCTCGAGCGCGTGCGGAAGGTGGGCGCGAAGTGAAGCGCGCGGCGCTGCTGCTCGCGGCCGCGATGCTCGCGACGAGCGGCGCCGGATGCGGCGGCAACGACGGCCCGCCGCCGGCGGCGCCGAAGCGCGAGGTGAAGGCGTCGTGGCAGGACGTCTTCGACACGATGCCGGACATCTACGCGGTCGTCCGCCCCCAGGCGATCAAGCGCGACGCGGTCTACGGATCCTTCTGGAAGACGCTCCTCCGCGTCGCCGAGGCGCGCCACCTCGTCACCGGCCCGTCGACGCTCGAGGCGGCGGAGGGCTCCGAGGAGATCATCTTCGGCCTGAACCCCGGCATGGACGCGGCGATCGTCCTCCGCGGCGTCCCCGCGAGCCTCGATCCGAACAAGGTGACCGACGCGCAGGGTCAGCCGCTGTTCCGCCTCGTCGACGAGCGCGCGAAGGTACCCGAGTACCAGCTGCTCGACCGGCGGACCGCGGAGCCGGGAGCGGTCTTCGTCCTGCCCGACCGCACGTGGGTCGGCGCGTTCGGCGAGGCGCGGCAGCGCGCACGCGCGGCGTTCAACGCGCCGTTCGGGCGTCCGGCGCCGAAGGTCGACGCGCAGGCGCTCGCGGTCGTCCGCTTCGGACAGGGCTTCGTGCAGCAGCCGCGCTACGTGAAGAGCCCGGTGTGGAGCGCGTTCACCAAGCGACTGAACAGCGTCTCGCTCGCCCTCGCGCCCGGCAAGGGCGGGGTGGTGGTGTCCCTCCAGTACGACGATCAGGACGCGACGGCTTACGCCGAGATGCAGGCCAAGCAGATGGTCGAGGAGCTCTCCAAGGACGGAAAGCGCTTCGGCTGGATGAAGGACGCGAAGGTCGCGTACGAGGGCAACACGGTCGTCGTCCGCCTGCCGGTCCCGGCGCGGCTGATCGAGGAGCTGCCCGGCGCCTCGGCCAACGACATGCTCTGACGCGCGAAGGCTGCGCTGCGCGCGCACGCCGTGCCGCCGGATGGATGCGCCCGGGCCCGTGGGCTGCGGGATCGCGCGTGGCGCACGCGATGCATCGTCCGGTCGTACGAAAGGAGGTGCCCTCATGAACCGCCTCGTCCTCGCGCTCGCCCTGGCGATCGGGGCCGCGGGTTGTGCCGCCGACGTCGAAGACGTGCAGGAGGAGCCGCTCCCGACCGAGCCGCAACGCAGTCCGCCTCCGCAGCGTCTCTACGGTGATCTGTACGATCCGCTCTCGGACGTGGTCGTCGACCTCGATCACTACCGTCCGAGCATGGAGGTGCCGCCGCGGCAGGTCCCCGGCGACGCCTGGCCGTACGTCGCGCGGTGACCGCGCGCGATCACTTGATCGCGACGGGCGTCCCGCCGTGCTTCTGCCCCCAGCAGAAGAGGCGCCCGTCGGCGATCGCGCACGCGCCGTCGAGACCGGCGGCGATCCGCGTCGCCTTCTCCACGCCCGACACCTTGACCGCCGTCTTGCGATCGGTGGTGGTGCCGTCGCCGAGCTGACCCTTGTCGTTGTGTCCCCAGCAGTGCACCGCGCCCGTCGCGAGGCGGGCGCACGCGTGCCCGCCGATCCCCACCGCGACCTCCGCCGCCGGGGCGGGCAGGGCGATCTTCGCCGGCGCGTCGTGCGGCTTGGTGTCGGACACCGCATCGCCGAGCACGCCGAACTGCGACGTGCCCCAGCACGAGACCGCGCCCGACTTGTCGATGCCGCACGTCGCGGCGTCGCCCGCGGAGAGCGTCGCGATGCCCGAGACCTTCGGCGCCTTCGTCGCGCGCGCGATCCACGGCGGACGCGGAGGCAGCCCGCAGGCTCCCGACCGGCACTGGCCCCAACACATGACGTTGCCGTCATTGGTCGCGGCGCAGGCGTGCACGAGCGAGATCCCGAGCGACGCCGCGCCCGACAGGCCCAGCACGGGCTTGCCGGCGAGCGGCTTCTCGCGTCCCTTGTGGCCGTCGATGAGCGTCCCGTCGCCGGCCTTGGCGAACTCGCGATCGCCCCAGCAGTAGACCTCTCCGCCCGTCGTGCGCGCGCAGCTGCGCGAGACGTCGACGACGATCTCGGCGGCGCCGGTCACGCCCTTCACCGCGACCGGCGCGTCGGGCGAGGGCTTCTCGGTGCCGTCGCCGAGCGCGCCGAGCGCGTTGTCGCCCCAGCAGGCGACGGTCGCCTCGGCGGTGATCACGCACGTGTGCGAGCTCGAGCAGGAGATCGCCTTCGCGCCCTTCACGTCGGCCGGACCGCGTTCGAGCTTGCCGTTCGGCCACCGCCACGGGCGGCCTTCGGTGTCGAGCGCGCAGTCCGGATCGGCGCTCGAGAGCTGCGCGAGCGTCGCTCCGCCCTTCGCCGCTGGAGACGCGCTCGCGGCCGGCGCCGAGGCGCTCGAGGCGGCGGCGGGCGCGCCGTCCTTCGGCGAGGACGCGGGCGCGGACGGCTCGTGCGCCGCAGCGGCCGGCGCGGACGGGGACGGCGCAGGCGCCGATCCGCAGGCGACGAGGACACCCGAGAGCACGGCGCACAGGGGCAGGCGAGGCATGCCCCCGAGCGTATGCGAGATCGTCCCGATCAGAACAGCTCGGCGCCGAGCGCCAGCGCGAGCTCGGCCGCCGACGAGTAGCGCGCGTCGGGCGACTTCGAGAGGCAGCGCGCGACGATCCGCTCGAGGCGATGGCTCACGTCGGGACGCTTCGTGCGGATCGGCGGCACCGGATCGCGCGCGATACGCGCGAGGATCTGGGGGATCGACCGCGCGGAGAACGGCACGTCGCCGGTGAGGAGCTCGAACAGCGTCGCGCCCACCGCCCAGACGTCGACGCGCGAGTCGACGTCCTGGCGCGGGTCGAGCTGCTCCGGCGCCATGTACGCGGGCGTGCCGTGGACGTTGCCGTCCGTCGTGATGCGCCCGTACATCTTCGTCGAGATCACGTCCTTCACCAGACCGAAGTCGAGGACCTTCACGAACGGCGCGCCGTCGGGGCGCGCGACGAGGAACAGGTTCGAGGGCTTCACGTCGCGGTGGATGAGCCCGAGCGCGTGCGCCTCGCCGAGCGCGTCGAGCACTTGCATGATGCACTCGACCGCGAAGGGTGCCGGGAGCGGCCCGCGCGTGCGCAGGACCTCGTCGAGGGTCTGCCCCTCGAGGTACTCCATCACGATGTACGGCGCGCCGTCGGAGAGCTCGCCGACGTCGAGGACCTTCGCCACGTGCTGGCTCGAGAGCCGCGAGGCGGCGATCGCCTCGGCGAACATGCGCGTGCGCTGCTCGGGATGCGTCGCGTGCTCCGGGCTCAGCATCTTCACCGCGACGAGCTGCCCGGTGCTCTCGACGCGCGCGGCCATCACGACGCCGATCGATCCGGCGCCGAGCGGGCCGACGAACTCGAGCCCGCGGGGGAGCACGGGGCGGCGCACGCCGCTCTGCTCCATCGGAGGGGGGATCGAATGCGGCCCGCCGAGCGGCGGGAGGTCTTCGGGCTCGATTTCGACCGGGGTGAGCCGGCGTGGACGCGACATCCTCGGTGGGTCTCCTCGCGCCTCCTCATTCACGTTCCGGGCCTACTCCAATCGGGATTCTTTCCGCGGTTTTCGGGCCTTGCCTGTCGTTCGCCTGTCCACAAGTCGCCCGACAGTCCAATGGCAACCGCACCGACCACCGCATCCGAGCCGCACCGGCGAGGCTCCCCCCTGGAACGGGTGAGATGGGTGACGGGCGGGCCAGGCGATGGATCGAACGGTTCCCCGGCTCCCGGACTCCCCGGCTCCCGGGCTGCAACGGTCGAGCCAGCCCCCTTTGACTCGGCGCGTCCCGTGGGCTATTGCCCGCGTCCCCCGTTGACCGCGGTGCGCCGTGCGCAGGGGGGAGAAAGGCGACCTCGCGGCTACCGAGCTCGAGGTCGAAACGAGGCGAACCGTATCTAGATGGCCACTGAAACCGTGAAGACCGAGAGCGGAGGGATGGACTCCTTTGCCGCTCTGTTCGAAGCATCCGTCGCTGGCGAGGCCTTCGGCAAGGAAGGCGAGATCGTCAAGGGCACCGTCGTCGCCGTCCAGCGCGACAACGTCATCATCGACATCGGCGGCAAGAGCGAGGGCATGATCCCGCTCAACGAGTTCTCCGGCACCGGCGGTGAGGTCACCGTCAAGGCGGGAGACGAGATCGACGTCTACATCGAGAGCCGCGAGAACGACGACGGACTTGTCACCCTCTCCAAGGAGAAG
>JBDHVD010000067.1:0-26254 GCA_039809525.1 Labilithrix sp.
GTGTGCGTCGGCGCGCGCAGGGTCACGGGCGCGAGCGACGGGGGCCTCCGGCGCGAGGGCTCCGACTCGTCGAGGTCCTCCGGCGGCGGCGCGCCGGCGGCCGGACGCCGGAGCGTGAACGACTCGGCCGAGCGCGCGTCCTGCGTGACCTCGAGCGCGGCCTCGGCCTCGCGGCGACGCTCGGTCGGGCCCTCCCAGTAGCCGCGCGATCGCGCGTAGGCGATCATCGCCTCGTTCACGAGCTCGTCGATCGGCAGCTGCGTGTCCTCCGCCGCCGCCTCGAACATCGACCAGAGCACGTCCTTGCACTGGAACGTCCGCGGCCGCGCCGCGCCCTCCTCGGGCGGCGGATAGAGCAGGTCCGCGGCGGCATCGACGTCGGCGGCCTGCGCGCGGACGAACGCGAGGCAGCGTCCGTCGCTGCAGGCGAGGAGGTGCTCGCTGACGGCGTGCGCCTTCGCCGCCGGGAGCTGGCCGGTCGCGTGGCGCACGAGCGTGTCGACGTCGACGTGCGCATCGGGCGAACCATGGCCGACCGCCGCCCGCTGCGATGCGAGCCAGTGCGGGAGGCGTGCGTCTTCGGTCATCGCGGCACCTCGATCCGGAGGACGCGCCGGAACGCGCCGTCGAACCGCTCCATGGATTCCTCCCCCAGCGCGTCGCTTCGCGCAAGCAGCCCGAGCGTCGCCGCGGCGCCTTCGCGGTACAGCTGGCGGAACTCGGCGAGCGCGAGCCCGGGATCGCGCAGGGCGGTCCGCGCGAGACCGAGGGCGGACGCGTCGTCGGGGTCGCCCGGCGAGAAGCGCCGGGCCTCGACGGCGGTGCGCGCGCGCGGCTCGAGCTCGCGGAGCACCTCGAAGAACGCGACCGAGTAGCGCCAGATCGCGAGGTACTTGCGATCGGTGACCGTCGCGTCGCTGCACCCGAGCTCGTGCTTCCACACGGCGGGCACGAAGTCCCCGCGCATCAGCTCGAGCATCATCGCGTAGCCGACCGCGTCGACGACCCGCAGGCGCTCGAGCGCGCGGAGCACGCGGCCGCGCAGCGTCGGATCGTCGGCCGCCGGATCGGACGCGGCGGGCGGCTCGGACCAGGGCTGCTCGCGGGCGCTCCGCCACTGCCGGCGCACCGCGTTGCGCCCGAGGTAGAGGTACGGCCACGAGGTCAGCCAGAGGCGCGCGTCGATCGGCGCACGCCCGAACGAGGCCCGGAGCGCGTGCGCGTCCCAGCCCGGCTCGAGCCACGAGACGAGCGCCTCGCGCGCGATGTCGGGCCCGTGCGAGCGGAAGCGGCGCGCGAGCAGCTCCTGCACGTTGCAGGGCATGGTCAGGAGGCGACGGCGGTTCTCCTCGGTCGGATGCGCGAGGAGCAGGCACTGCGCCGCCTCCGTCTCGTAGAGCTCGCAGGCTCGACAACAAGCGGGCAGCTCGCTCGCGCCCATGCGACGAGCATCGTAGATGCGCGCGCGGGGGGACGTGCCAAAATAGTGCGACCTTTCTCATGCGAGCGCTTCTCTTCACTGCCGGCGCGGTCGTGCTGGTCCTCGCGAGCTGCGCGAACGACGGTCCGCCCGATCTGGCCGATCCCGACGTCCCCGGCCGCGACACCGACCCCGACGGCGTCCCGTACCCCACCGATTCGATCGGAGGCATCGAGCGGTCCTCGACGCGCCCCGGCCAGCGGATCCCGAACTTCACCTTCCAGGCGTACGTCGACGGCGATCGCTCGAAGGGCCTGCAGACGATCTCGCTCGCGGACTTCTACGATCCGCAGCAGAAGCGGCACAAGGTGCTCGACATCCAGATCAGCCAGACGTGGTGCTCGATCTGCTCGGTCGAGACGGACGCCACCGTGCAGGTGCACGATCAGCTCCGCGCGGAGGGCGCGGTGTTCCTCCAGGTCATGACGAGCGGCAACGACGCGTCGAAGGGCCCGTCGCAGGAGGACGTCGACGGCTGGGTCGATCGCCATCGCATGACGTACACGCTCGCGGTGGACGTCCGCGGCCGGCGCATGAGCAGCGTCGGCGTCAGCACCGTCCCCTGGGACATCCTCGTCGACACCCGGACGATGGAGATCCTCGACTCGTCCGCCGGCGCGCCGGCCGACATCATGAAGTACGTCCGCGACGCTCTGCAGTGGGTCGCCAAGCACCCGCCCTCGTATTGAGGGGGAAAACAGCCGCAGCCGTTCTGTTGCACACTGAACAGAAAACCAGTATACCTTCCTCCATCGTTCGGAGCGAAGGAGCCCCCCTCATGGAAGACAAGAACCGTTCGAAGGCCATCGAGCTCGCCCTTGCCAGCATCGAGAAGGAGTACGGCAAGGGATCGATCATGCGCCTCAAGGACGGCGAGACGATGCTGCAGGACGTGCAGGTCGTCCCGACGGGTTCCATCGGGCTCGACATCGCCCTCGGCATCGGCGGCTACCCGAAGGGCCGCATCATCGAGATCTACGGCCCGGAGTCGAGCGGCAAGACGACGCTCACCCTCCACGCGATCGCGAGCGTGCAGAAGGCCGGCGGCGTCGCTGCGTTCATCGACGCGGAGCACGCGCTCGATCCCGCGTACGCGCGGAAGCTGGGCGTGAAGACCGACGAGCTGCTCGTGTCGCAGCCGGACTACGGCGAGCAGGCGCTCGAGATCGCCGACATGCTCGTCCGCTCGAACGCGGTCGACATCGTGATCGTCGACTCGGTCGCCGCGCTCGTGCCGAAGGCCGAGATCGAGGGCGACATGGGCGACAGCCACGTCGGCGTGCAGGCGCGCCTGATGAGCCAGGCGCTCCGGAAGCTCACCGGGACGGTCGCGCGCTCGAACTGCATCCTCGTCTTCATCAACCAGATCCGCATGAAGATCGGCGTCATGTTCGGCTCGCCCGAGACGACGACCGGCGGCAACGCGCTCAAGTTCTACGCGTCGGTGCGCCTCGACATCCGCCGCATCGGTCAGATCAAGGAAGCGGCCGCGTCGGACAAGAAGGATCCGGTCGCGATCGGCAACCGCACGCGCGTGAAGGTCGTGAAGAACAAGATGGCGCCTCCGTTCCGCGAGGTGGAGTTCGACATCCTCTACGGCCAGGGCATCTCGAAGGCGGGCGACCTGATCGATCTCGCGAGCGACCTCGGCATCGTCGAGAAGAGCGGCGCCTGGTACTCGTTCAACGGCGAGCGCATCGGGCAGGGCCGCGAGAACGCGAAGAGCTACCTCGATCAGCATCCGCAGCTCGCGGACAAGCTCGAGGCGTTGATCCTCGCGAAGCACGGGATCAAGCCGCGGAACGGCGATGCCGCGGCCGCCGAGCCCACCAAGGCCGACGCGAAGGACGCCCCGAAGGACGCCCCGAAGGACAAGAAGGGCGAGCTCGCGCCGGACGGAAAGCCGGTGGTGCGCATCCCGACGGCGTCGGCGAAGAACGGCGCGACGGACGAGAAGCGTCCGGCAGGCAAGCCGGCGAACTGAGGGCGTGCGTCAGCGGGCGAGGCGCATGATCTGGCCGCCGGTGCCGATGCTGCCCTCGTTCGCCCAGTAGATGTACGTCTGGTCGAAGACGATGCCCCGGGGCGTCGGCTGCTTCCGCGCGAGCACGACGCCTCCGTCCCCGCAGCCGCTTCGTGCGCACGCGTAGACGAAGTCTTCTTGCGACTCGGTCGCGTAGATCACGTCGTTCGCGAGCGCGAAGTGCCGTCCGTGCGACATCACCGTCCTCAGGCGGCGTGGGCCGCCGCCGTCGAGCGGCGCGGCCGACGGGCCGGTGCCTTCTTCGACGTAGTAGACCTCGCCAGCCGCGGGAGCGACGGCGGTGATCGGGCCGTTCGCGACGGTCCTCGGCGCGCCACCCGGCGGCTGCGCTTGCAGCCGTCCCGGGTACGGGTTCGCTGCCGTCCAGTAGACGACGCCGTCCGGATCCACGACGACGTGATCGGGGAAGTTCTGCGACGGGCCGATGAACGTCTCGGTGCCGAGCGTGCACGGCAGCTGGCAGCGCTCGATGCCGGCATTGGGCACCGTCTCGGCGAAGTAGAGGGTTCCCGCCGGCGTGACGAACACCGACACGGGGACGTCGGCGTTCGTGATCGTGTAGCTCGGTCCGCCGTCGCACGCGGGCGCGCTGCACCGGACGACGCCCGCATCGAGATCGCCGATCCCGAAGTAGACGTTGCCGCCGTGCAGCGCGAGGCTCGTGCCCGAGAGCCCGTCCGGCCCGTCGAACAGGAGGGTCTTCGCACCTCCGTCGATGGGCACGCTGAAGAGGTCGCCGGTGCTCGCGTTGATCCAGTAGACGTGCGTCGCGTCGACCGCGATCGTCGAAGGCCCGGGAAGATCGCTCGCGAGGAGGACGGGCCTGCAGCCGCCGTCGACGCAGTCGCCGCCGCGGCAGTCGTGCTTGCACGCGCCGCAGTGCCGCGGGTTCTTGTCGAGGTCGACGCACGGCCCGCTGTCGTCCTCCGCGTCGATCGAAGCGTCCGCCGCATCGTCGACGCTCGCATCGTCGAGCGCCGCGCCATCGGCAGCGCCGACGTCGAGGGTGCCCGAGTCGGGCGCGAACACGGCCGATTCGTTGCCGAGGATGGCGTTGCAGCCGAGCCACGTCGCGGCGCCGATCCAGCCGACGGCGAGCCAAGGGCCGAGGCGCCTCATCGGAACGAACCGCCGAGGAGGTACGACGATGCGGCCGTGCGGGCTCGCGGGGTGCGATGGGTGGTGATCCAGAGCACCGCGGTCGCCGCGAGCGCGACGCCGGCGACGACGAAGCCCACGGTCGCGACGTCACCGGCGCTGGTCGCGCCGTTCCACGCGTCCGCGCCGCTCTCGGTCGGGCACCGGAACGCGTAGATCTCCTGCGGGCACTGCTCCTGCGCGTCGGAGCGCCTCGCCAGCGAGAGGATCCCGGCGACCGCACCCGTGGCGAGCGCCGCGATGGCGACGCCGCCGGCGACGTACGTGACGGGCGAGGGGCCGCGCGGGCGCTCCGGCGCGATCACCACCGGCGCGACGGCGGGCGCGCGCGGCTCGAGCTCCTCGAGCGCGGGCACCGCCGTGTCCACGGCCGAGGACGGCGTCGCTTCGAACGAGCCCGCGAATGGGCGCCGGCCCGGCGCGGACGCGGTGATGCGATGCGCGCCGGGATCGACCGGGAAGGCGGTCGACCACTTCGCGCGCTCGATCGCCGCCTCGTCGATGTGAACCTCGAGGCCGGGCGCGTCCGCCGCGACGACCACGCGCACGCGCGCGAGCGTCGGCTCGAGCGCCTGCGCCCGCTCGCGCGCGCTCTTCTCGCGCTCGAACTTGCCCGCGGCATGCGCGATCGCCGCGACCTCGAGGAAGAGCGCGTGCGCGCTCGCCGTCCGGCCGACGTGCTCGTAGCAGTCGGCGAGGTTGAACTGCGTGCCGACCGCGGGCTCGAGCCGCTGGCTCTCGGCGAGCTTCGGGCAGGCCTCGGCGTAGTGGCCCTGCTCGACGAGCGTTCGAGCCTCCTGGAACAGCGACTCCGCACGAGGATTTCCCTGCGCGCGAGCGGAGGCGGCGATCGACGAAGAGAAGAAGAAGACCGCAGCGCAGAGGGCGGCGGAGCGACGCATCCGATCAATCGTACCTCGAAGTCGCAGTCGCGGCGGGCTTCGTCGTCGCGGTCGTCGCCGCGCTCGCGGCCGGCGCGGCGCTCGCCGGTGCGCGTGACGACGCACGCGGTACGGTCTTCGACGCCGTCGGACGCGTCGTGGCGGCGACGGAGGCGCCCGCCGGCGCCGCGACGGCGCTCGGGGGAGCCGCCGGCTCGGCGCTGGGCGGCGGCGCGACGGGCGCCGAGTCGACGGACGCGTGCATCGACGGCTCCTCCAGCGCAGGCGCGATCGGGCCGGGACGCGCGGGCGCACGCGAGAGCGCGAGGAACGTCAGCGTGCCGCCGATCAGCGCGAGGCCCGCGAAGCCGCCCGCGACGAGCGGGACGCGGACGCCGGATCGCGGCGGCGCGAGCTCGGGATCGACGGTGGTCTTCGCGAGCGAGAGCGGATCCGACGACGTGATCGGCGGTGGCGGGAGCGGCAGGCCGACCGCGATCGCGGGTGAGCTCCCGCGCGCCGCCGTCGCGGCGGCGTTCTGCGTGACGCGTGCGATCCGGTCGATCCGGCGCGGATCGAGCGTCGCCGCGAAGGGGGCGAGCGCGGTCGCGACCTCGAGCACGTTCGGGTATCGCCGGTCCGGCTCCTTCTCCAGGCACCGCGCGACCACGCGATCGAGCTCCTCGGGCGCGTCCGGCCGGACGCGCCGGAGCGAGGGCGTCGGATCGGTGAGGATCATGGCGAACAGCTCCGGCATCGTCCCCGCCACGAACGGCGCTTCGCCGGTGAGCAGCTCGTGCACGATCGTGCCGATCGCCCAGATGTCCGTCCGGCCGTCGACGCGCCGCGAGGAGCGCATCTGCTCCGGCGCCATGTACTGTGGCGAGCCGAGCACCGACTGCGTGCGGGTCATCCCGAAGTCGGGCCGCGTCGCATCGACCGCGCCCATCGCCTTCGAGATCCCGAAGTCGAGGACCTTCACGCACGGCGTCCCGTCGATGCGCGTCGTGAGGAACAGGTTCGAGGGCTTCACGTCGCGGTGCACGATGCCCACGGCGTGCGCCTCGGCGAGGGCCTCGCACGCCTGGAGGACGTAGTCGATCGCGAGCCCCACCGGCAGCGGCCCGTTCCGCTCGACGACGTTCGCCAGATCGGAGCCCTCGAGGTGCTCCATGACGATGAACGGCGTCGCATCGTCGAGCGATCCGACGTCGAGCACGCGCACCACGTGCTCGCCTTTGATCCGCGAGGCCGCGCGCGCCTCGCGAAAGAACCGCGCGACGGCCTCGCCGTCGCGTGCGGCGCCAGGATGCAGGATCTTGATCGCGACGCGCTCGTCGAGCTGCAGGTGGCGCGCCCCGACCACGTAGCCCATGCCTCCGGAACCGAGCGTCCCTTCGACGCGGTACTTGCCCGCGAGCACGTCGCCGGGAGCGATGGCCGTGTCGGGCATGCGCCCGGGATGATAACCTCGACCGCCAGCGACGCCGCATGAAGCTCTACGTGATGCGCCACGGTCCCGCCGAGGACGACTCGCCCACCGGCCGCGACGCCGATCGCGCGCTCACGACACCGGGTCGCGACCGCACGCGCAGCGTCGCGCGCGCGCTGGTCGACGGCGGCGAGGGCCCCGCGGCGATCCTCTCGAGCCCGCTCGTCCGCGCCGTCCAGACGGCCGAGATCGTCGCCGCGGCCTGCGGCGTCGAGAAGGTCGAGGTCCGGCGGGAGATGGCGCCCGGAGGCGACGCGCTCGGGCTCGTCGGCGAGCTCGTCCGGGCAGGGCGCAAGCGCGTGATGGTGGTCGGTCACGAGCCGGACCTCTCGATGCTCGTGCATCGCCTCGTGGGCACCACGCCCGAGGCGGGGGTGCTGAAGGCGATGGTCGTGGGCATCCGGTGCGAGGCAGCCGAGTCCGACGCGCGCGGCTTCACGTCGAAGCTGCGCTTCGTCCTCGACCCCAAGACGCTCGACTGGCAGCGCGACTGACCACGCGCGCCGACGCGCTCGCGGGGTCGCAAGATGCCCCGCTGTGAGGCCCCCCTGTGCCCCGATCGGGGGGGCGTCAAGCAGTTCCGCGTAGTGTCATTTCGGGGCCGTTGCCGACACGGACCCACATTGGGTTGGGGGCATTTGCCTACGCAGATAACATGCTGAAATGACAGCATAAAAGACCATTCCTTGACACCGAAAGACCCGTCCCTTACCCCCCTAAGAGACACCCCCGATGCGAGCCCGCAGCGCCCCCTCCGTCCTCGGCAACTGGCTCGCCCCGCGATGGTCTCGCGGTGCGGCGACGGTCGCGCGCCCGGGGGTGACGGCGGCCGTCATTCGCATCCCGGAGAGGGTCAGCGCGCAGCTCGGGATGGTCTTCCCCGGGACCTCGCCGCAGCTGTTCGTGCACGAGGGCGCAAGGCAGTCGCTCGAGCGGAAGCTGAAGGCGGCGTGGGGGCCGGGGCGCCCGGTCGTCCTCTCGATCACCGACAACCGCCACTCGATCATCTCGCACTCGACGAACAACGGCGTCCTCCAAGCCCGCATCCACCACATGTTCCTGGATGCCCCGCCCCGCGTCATCGACGCGCTGGTCCGCTACGTCGCGAAGGGCGATCGCGACGCGAGTCAGCTCGTCGGGCTCTACATCGACGCCAACGGCGGCCGCCTCGCGCGGCGCCGGGCGCGCGCGATCCCGCTGGAGACCAAGGGCGACCACCACGACCTCCTCGCGATCGCCAACGACCTGAACGATCGCTACTTCGGCGGCGCATGCACGGCGCTGGTCACGTGGGGACGCCGCACGAAGCGCAAGCGCACCGAGCCGAGGCGCGCGATCCGTCTCGGCAGCTACGCGAGCCTCGAGCGCCTCATCCGCATCCACCCCGTGCTCGACAAGCCGTGGGTGCCCCGGTACTTCGTCGCGTACGTCGTCTACCACGAGATGCTGCACCACATGATCCCGTCGGCCCGAGGGAACCCGGCACGCGGATCGATCTCGAACATGGCGTCACCGCGCGGACCGACCGCGCGGCGCGTGCTTCACCCGCCGGAGTTCCTCGAGCGCGAGCGTCAGTTCCGCAACTACGAGCGCGCGATCACGTGGGAGAAGCGGCACATCACGCGCCTCCTGCGCGCGTCCTGACCCCGCGCAGAGCCTCGCCGGGAACGTGGTAGCCTCCTCGCCGGTTAGGAGGTGAAGCGTGAACGTCGAACGGCTCGTGATCGGTACTCTTTTCTGCACCCTGGCCGCGTGCGGCGGGGGCGGGCAGAAGGACGCGACCGCGCCCAAGGCCGAGAGCGCCACCCCGGACGCGGGATCGGCGAGCGAGGCCGCGGCCGACGGCGGCGCGGCGGACGCGGGCAAGCCGTTCGCGGGATCGGCCTCCGAGGCGACCCAGCTCATCACCGAGGCGGTCGACAAGAAGCAGGACGCGATCGCCCGCTGCGTGCAGGAGTACCGCTTCCGCACCCACCTGGCCCACGAGAAGGTGTCGGTCAGCATGGGCATCGATCAGGAGGGCCGCCTCATCGGCGTGACCCTGCCCAAGGGCAAGCAGGACAAGGAGCTCGCCGAGTGCGTGCAGAAGGAGCTCCGCGACGCGCGCTTCCCGCGGAGTCACGCGGGCGTCATCACCATCACGCGCACCTTCGAGGAGATGGTGAAGTGAACCGCGGCCTCCTCCCGAGGGCCGGCGTCGTGGCGCTCGTCGCCGCCGTCGCCGCGTGCGGGGGGAGCAAGCCGTCCTCGCAGCTGCCGACCGGCGTCTCGAACGAGCGCGTCGGCACGCCGGGGGCGAAGAAGCCGGCCGCGCCGATGCCGGTGACCGGCCACGTGGTCGCCGCGGTCGGCGGTGGAACGATCGGGCCGCTGCTCGCGCGGCGAGGCAGCGGGGACAAGAGCGCGGGGATGGTCGCGTGGGTCACCGGCGCGGAGGGAAGCGGCCGGCGCATCCTCGTCGTGCCCGTGGGGCCCGACGGCCGGCCTCGGGATGCCGAGAAGACCGCGGCGCTCGTCGCGAACGACACCACCATGCTCGTCGTCCGCCCGATGCGCGGACCGATGCCGGGCTTCGTCGTCGCCTGGACGTCGCTGACCGATCGCGGCGAGTCGCTCTGGGCCGCGGTGCTCGGCGACGACGGCAAGCCGCGGGGAAAGGCGATCGAGCTCGCGCGGACGAACGACGACGTGGTCTGGGTCGACGTCGTCCCGACCGACGCCGGCGCGGTCTGCCTGTGGGCGGAGGAGACGCGCAACGGCGACGCGAACGTCGTCGCCGCCGCGCTCGACGGCAACGGCACCGTGCGCGGCGCGGCGACGCGGGTCGCGCGCGGGGTGATCGGCTGGCACGCGCTCGAGCTCCCGGGCGGCGTCGGCGTCTCGACGGTGACCGCGCCGCCCGACAAGTCGAAGAAGGGCGACACGAGCGGCACCCTCGCGTTCCAGAAGCTCGATGTCGACGCGCACGCGGTCGGTGCGCCGGTCGCCGTCACGAACAAGCCCGTCGTCAGCGGCGACGTCGAGGTGATCCGGGCGGACGGTCGCATCGTGTTCGCTTGGACCGATCGCACCGCCGACGAGCCCGCGGTGATGGCGACCTCGATGGACGACAAGGGGCACGCGGAGGCTCCGCGCCGCGTCGTCGAGGGCCGAGGTGGCGCGGCGCTCCTCCATCTCGTGCACGGAGGAGCGGGGACCGCGATCATGTTCGAGGCGCCCGTGCGCAAGAAGAGCGATCGCCGCCGCGTGCACGTCGGCCGGCTCGGCGCGTCGCTCGCGTTCGCGGGCAAGCCGTCGTCGTTCGAGGTCGTGGGCCGCGCGCTGCCCGAGCTCGCCGCGACGTCGTCGGGCTTCGCCGCGCTCGGCGCGATCCGCGACTGCGACAGCGGAACGGCGGTGTGCGAGGACGTGCCGGCGGTCGCCACGATGCTGCGGTTCGACACGGAGCTCGCCGTCGTCCAGAAGGAGGCGTTCTTCTGGCCGGGCGACCCCTCGACGCTCGGATGGGGCCTCGGCTGCGACGGCGACGCGTGCCTCTCGCTCGCGGCCTCGTCGGGCGCGCCCGCGAAGGTGCGGACCGCCCTCGTCCGACCGCGCTCGAACGTGGCGCCGCCCGTCGCGCGCGCGGCGCCGCCGAAGGACGCTCCCAGGCTCGAGGAGCTCGCGGCGCTCACGACCGGCGACTCGGTCGTCGATCTCGCGACGGCGAAGCTCGGCGACGCGACGGTCCTCGCGACGCTCACGACGAAGAACGAGCGGTCTCACGAGAAGGCGCAGCCGGCGACGCTCGCGACGCGCGTCCTCGACGCGAACGGCAACGCCTCGGCCCCGATCGTGCTGTCGCCGCGTGCGCTCGCGGTCGGTGGCGTCGCGATCGCCGCGGCGGAGAAGCCGGAGGACGGCGCGGCCGTGGCGTGGGTGGCGCGCGAGAACGGCGACCCCGAGGTCCACGTCACGCGCATCGATCGCAAGGGCAAGCGCACCAACGACGTGCAGCTCACGACCACGAGGGGCGACGCGAGCGACGTCACCATCACCTGGGCCGGAAACGGATGGCTCGTCGCCTGGGTCGACGGACGCGACGGCAACGGCGAGGTGTATGCGACCAAGGTCGGCCTCGACCTCGCCCGCGTGGCGCGCGAGGAGCGCATCACGAGCGCGCCGGGCGACGCGAGCGATCTCGTCGCGCTCGCGCGTGGCGATCTCGTCTGGCTCGCGTGGGCCGACCCGCGCGAGAGCCCGCGCGACGGCCTCGCCGACGTGTTCGTGACGGCGGTGAAGATGCGCGACGCGAAGCGCGCCGTCGACGAGACGCGCATCCTCGCGAGCGCGGCGCACTCGCGCACCCCCCAGCTCGCGAGCGCGGGCGACGACGGCGCGTACGTCGCCTGGATCGAGGAGGCGCCGCTCGGCATCGAGACGCCCTCGTCGAGCGGGTTCGGCGCGATGTGGGCGCTGGTCGATCCGCAGGGCAAGGTGAGCGGCAGGCCCGCGCGCATCCCGGTCGCCGGCGAGGGCGCGGCCACGTCGGTCGCGATCGAGGCGCCCGACGGGAAGCTCCGCGCGGTCGTCGCCCGGAGCTCGCCCGATGCGATCGCGCTCGATGCCGTCGATCTCGCGGCGAAGGACGCGCGTGCGTTCCCCCTCGTGAACCTCGACGGTCCTCCTTCGCTCGACGTCGCGCTCGTCCTCCACGGCGGCGCGCTCTTCTTCAACGACGACGGGCCCGCGCCGCAGGACAAGCGCGCGCGACGTGCACGCATCGCGTGGAGCCCGAAGAACGACGGCCAGGGGAGCTGATGCGCGCCGCGCCGTGGCTCGTGCTCGCGGCCGCGCTCGCGGGATGCCCGTCGCGTCCGCCGGTCGGGCCGCAGGAGACGGAGGACAAGCGCGCGGGGCGTACGGGCGGCGCGCCGTGCGCCGGCCTCGCCGAGGGCGAGTGCGGACGCGCGAAGGGCCTCCTCGCGGCGGCGAGCGGGTTCGGCAACGTGAAGCACGAGTACCTGCTCGATCCCGCGAGCACGATCGCGCCGGGCCGAGGCGTGCAGCGCGGCCCCGAGGGCGCGTACAGCGTGCTCCCGACGCGCTGCGCGCAGGAGCGCGGGGCGGGCGCCGCGGCCGCCGCTCCGAAGGTCGACGCCACGACGATCGACTTCTCCTACGTCGGCGTGGCGATCGATCAGGCGCTCGTCAGCGCCGACGCGGACCTCACGCCGTGGCTGTCGGCGGGAGGCGAGGCCGCAGAGCACGAGATCAGCCTCGTCGCGCTCGCGTTCGTGCGCGACCTCGACCCCCAGTTCTTCTCCGCGTCCGAGGACGTCGCGTTCGGCGGCGAGGGCTGCACGTGCGGACGCGCCACCCACTTCGTCGGCGCGGTGAAGATGGGCGGGCTCCTCGCGTACGAGATGCGCGTGCGCTCCGGCGAGCTGCACGGTCGCGCGCTCGAGTTCGTCCGGGCGCGGATCGCCGCGGGCGACGCACGCGTCACGCAGACGGTGGTCGGCGGGCTCGAGGTGAGCGGGCTCGAGAAGCTCGCCCCGAGCGCCGCCTCCTCGAGCGGTCCGCCGCCGGCGCTCTCGTTCGCGGTGAAGAACCCGGTGCCCATCGCGTACGCGATCTATCCGCTCGCCGACGTCTGCAAGTTCGCGTTCCCCGCGCCCGACGTCGCGCCCGAGGTCCTCGACTTCGGCGACGTGCCTTACGAGAGCGAGTCGACGAAGCTCCTGCACATCGTCAACCGCGCCCCGATCGATCTGCGCGCCTCGGTCGGCGAGCGCACGTTCGCCGTTCCGGCGCTCGGCAGCGCCGACGTCCCCGTCACGTGGCGCCCGAACGGCGCGGCGATCGGCTGCGAGGTGCAGACGCGGGACGAGACGCTCCAGTTCTACCCGCGCGACGCCGACGCGCCCGTCGTCCCGAAGATGCAGACGACGCGCATCGTCGAGCGGGTGCGGACCGGCAAGGCCACGTACCGCCGCCACGAGCACGTCGACACCGGCGTCTCGCGCAAGCCCGACTACGCGGGCACCAAGCGCGAGTGGACGTGCCCCGACGACTACGCCGTGTCGTCGTGCCGCACGGAGAAGGCCGAGTGCGGCGACGGCCGCTGCGCGACCGACGGCTATGCGGTGAACGCCGAGCCCGCCCCGAACGGCTGCCGCTTCGGGTGCAAGGGACCGGAGGGGCTCATCCCCGGACTTTCCTCGAATTTCTGCCGGTTCGACGCGGTCATGGAGTGCCGGCTGCGCTGCCGCTGAGGGGGCCCCGGCATTTTTTCGGCAACTTCGCCGCCGGTGGGGCCGACCGTCCGGGCACACCCCGCAGAGACCACCCCGGGGAGAAGGAAAGCACGATGGAGCCCCGCAGCCTGTCCGCCCGTACCGATGTCACCGTCGCCACCTCGGCCCCGCGCGTCACCCCGACCCCGCCGCGGGCCGGGAAGTTCGCCGAGGTCCTCGGCCGTAGCGTCGTCCGCAGCGCGGAGACCGCGATGCGGAGCCTTCCGGGCGCGCCGCTCATGGCGGTCGCGATCCGCGGCGCGGGCGGCCCCGCTCCGTCGATCGGCGTGCCGATGGGGGCGCCCGGCATGCCCGTGATGCGGAACGGCTCGCCCGAGGGGCCGCTCGCAGCCGGTGGCGGAGCTCCGTCGCTCGCCGGCGGCGGCCTCGGCGGCACGGGCCTCGGCGCCGGCGCGGGGGTCCCGGGCGGCGAGCAGGCGAACATCGAGTCGTCGCTCCAGCAGAGCCAGGAGATGAACCTCTACTTCTTGCAGGTGCAGGAGGCGGTCAACGCGCAGAACCGCTCGTTCACCGCGCTGTCCAACGTCCTCAAGGCGCAGCACGACACCGTCAAGACGGCGATCGGAAACATCCGCTGATCGCGCTAGAGTCGAGGAGGTCTGCCATGGGAATCGACGGCATCGGAGGAAAGGGCGCCAAGCCGCCCGTCACGCCCGACGTGGCGGGAGGCGTCGACAAGGCCGCGAAGCCCGGCGCCGTCGAGAAGACCTTCTCCGTCGAGCGCGCGCGCGACGCCGCGCCGATCGAGAAGACCGGCTCCGTGGAAGCGACCTCCCCGCTCGCGCGACTCCGCGCAGGGGAGATCGACGTGGAACGCTACCTCGATCTGAAGGTGGACGAAGCGACGAAGCCGCTCGAGGGCCTGCCGCCGCAGGACCTTTCGGACATCAAGCAGATGCTCCGCGATCAGCTGGCGACCGATCCCGGCCTGGTCGATCTCGTGAAGACCGCCACGGGCAAGGTTCCCAATCCTCCGCAGGACGAGTAGCGTTCGCGGCCGGTGATCGGACGACGCTCGTTCCTCGCTTCGGCCGTCGCGCTCGCCGCGTGCTCGCGCCGCGAATCGACGCCGGCGACCGAGCCGCCCGCCGCCAAGCCGCCCCCGCTCCCGCCGACGGTCACGCCCGAGGTGGTCGAAGCCGGCACCGGCCCGCGCGGCCAGGTCGGGATGGAGACGTGGACGTTCGACGGCGGCGGACGGGCCGTCGCGCTCGTGCCGGGGTGGATGAAGCAGGGCGAGCGGATGCCGCTCCTCGTCGCGCTCCATGGCCGAGGCGAGGCGAACAAGGGGCCGGCCGAGGGCGTGATGGGGTGGCCGCGCGACTATGCGCTCCTTCGCGCGATCACCCGTGTGTGCGCGCCGCCGCTGACCTCGGACGACCTCGAGGGCTTCGTCGATCCGAAGCGCCTCGCCGCGCACAACGAGGCGCTCGCCGCGCAGCCGTTCCGCGGCCTCGTCGTGCTCTGCCCCTACTCGCCGGACGTCGACCTGAGGAAACCGCCGCAGATCCGCGAATACGGCGACTATCTGATGCGGTCCGTCCTCCCCCGGGCGAAGAAGGAACTGCCGGTCATCGAGGCGCCGGGCGCGGTCGGCATCGACGGCGTGTCTCTCGGCGGCGCGCTGGCGCTGCGGATCGGCCTCGGTCACGCGGATGCGTTCGGCGCGGTCGGCACGCTCCAGCCGGCGATCGGCGAGGACCAGGTTGCAGACTACACCGATCTCGCGAAGGCCGCGCGTGCGCGGAACGCGAAGCTCCAGCTGCGCCTTTTGACGAGCGACAAGGACTATTTCAAGAGCGCGATCCGGCTGACGTCGGCGGGATGGCGCAACGCCGGGGTCACGCACGACTTCGTCGAGATCCCGGGGCCGCACGACTACCCGTTCAACCGCGGTCCGGGCGCGATCGAGATGCTCCTCTGGCACGACCGCGTGCTCGCGCGCGCCTGAAGCGGCCGGGGTGCTAGGATGGCGCGGCCATGGCCGAGGCCGTCGCGACCAAAGGAGCGCCTGCGAAATCCCATGCGCCCTGGCTGGTGTCGCTCGACGCGCTCGTGCGCGACGAGGTGCTCGCCGCGCGCAAGAACGTCGGCGGCAAGGCCTCGCGCCTCGCGTGGCTCCGTCGCAACGGCTTCCTCGTCCCCGACACCTGGGTGCTCCCGCAGAAGGCGTTCGCCGCCGCGCTTCGCGAGCTCCCGCCCGCGTGCGAGCCGCGCTCGCTCCTGCGCGCGGCGACGAGCCGGAGCGCGTACGCCCGCGCGGCCGATGCGCGCGAGGAGATCCTGCACGCGCCTCTTCCCGCGCGCCTCGCCGAGGAGCTCGCCGAGCTGTGGGACCGTCACGCGGCGGACGCGCCGTGGGGCTTCGCCGTGCGTTCGAGCGCGACGTGCGAGGACGGCGCGCTCGTGTCGATGGCGGGGCTGGCGGAGACGATCCTCGGCGTGCGCGGCGCGAGCGAGCTCGCCGACGCCGTGCGCCGCGTCTGGGCGTCGATCGCGTCGGGGCGCGCGCTCGGATACCTCGCGACG
The DNA here is from genome assembly GCA_039809525.1 of Labilithrix sp. GTDB lineage: Bacteria > Myxococcota_A > Polyangia > Polyangiales > Polyangiaceae > Labilithrix. The sequence goes on from JBDHVD010000067.1 coordinate 15,884, forward strand.
CACGGCATCCGCGACATCGGCATGGCGGTGGTCATCCAGCCGATGGTCCGTGCGGTGGCCGCGGGCGTGATGTTCACGCGCCGGCATGCGACGAGCGGGCCCCCCGAGCGGATCGTCAACGCGGGGGTCGGCCTCGGCGCCCCGGTCGTCGACGGCGTGACCACGCCGGACATGCTGCGCCTCGCGGCCGACGGCGGCGTGGTCGAGAAGACGATCGCGCGGAAGAGCCGCGCGCTGGTGGTCGGCGGCTCGGGGCTCGAGGAGATCGACGTCGCGCAGCCCGACGAGCCCGCGCTGTCCGGCGAGCACCTCCGCGAGCTGTCCGACGTCGCGCGCCGGCTCGAGGCGATCGAGGACGTCCCCTGGGACGTCGAGTTCGCATGCGACGAGGAGCGCGTCTGGGTGGTGCAGGCGCGGCACGTCACCGGTCTCGGCTTCCCCGAGGGCGGCGACGCGCGCACCGTGTGGAGCAACGCGAACGTCGGCGAGGCGCTCCCCGGCGTCGCGACGCCGTTCACGTGGTCGGTCGCCGGCGACTACAGCGAGTCGGGCTTCCGCAAGGCGTTCGGCACGCTCGGCTGCGCGGTGCCGAAGAACGCGCGCCTCGTCGGCAACGTGCACGGCCGCTTCTACCTGAACCTCACCGAGTTCATGCGCATCGCCGCGCAGGTGCCGTGGCTCGATCCGCGCACGCTCGTCGAGCTCGGCGGCGGCTCGGGCGGTGACGAGCTCGCGAGCCAGGTCGCGCATGTCTCGCACAAGCGGTTCATCGCGCGGCTGCCGCTGACCGCGACGCGCCTCCTCCGCGAGCAGCTCCGCCTCGACGAGCACGTCACGAAGTTCGAGGCCGAGGCGGAGCGCGCGCTGCGCGATCACAACGCGCTCGATCTCGCGATCCTCCCCGACGACGGCGTCGCGCGGAAGTTCCGCGACGTGCAGGCCCTGCTCGAGCGCACGGGCGACGTCATGCTCACGTGCGCATCGAGCGCGCTCGGCACGCACGTCATGCTCAAGCACGTGCTGTCACGCGTCGAGCCGCTGGGCGCCGAGCGTCTCGCGCACGATCTCACGCGCGGCATCCGCGATCTCGAGAGCGCGCGTCCCGCCATCGGCGTGATGCGCATCGTGAGCCTCGCGCGGCGCGATCCGGCGGCGCGCGCGGTGCTCGAGACGGAGGGGGCCACGATGGACGCCCTGCCCGAGGGCCCGACCAGGCGCGCGCTCGTGTCGTTCCTCGAGCTCTACGGCGATCGCGCGGTGCGCGAGGCGGAGCTCTCCACGCCGCGGTGGAAGGAGGACGCGCGCCCGGTGTTCGCCATGGTGCGCGTGGCGCTGCGCGGCGATGCGCGCGAGGTCGAGCCGCAGCTCGCGCGGGCGAAGGCGGCGGCGGACGCGGAGATGCAGCGGCTCGTGCCGCGCCTCAACTTCGCCGAGCAGACGCTCGTGCGCCACCTCGTGACCCGCGCGCAGAAGGCCGCGCGGCTCCGCGAGCGCATGCGCACCTGGGTCACGCGCGTGCTCGGGATGCTGCGCGACGTGGCGCTCGACGCCGATCGCCGCATCCTCCGCCTGGTGCCCGAGCTGGGGCGCGACTGGGACGCGTCGCGGAAGGACGCGGCGCCGTTCGGCGCGGTGAACACCGCGTTCTTCCTGACCGTCGACGAGATCGTCGACGCCCTCCGCTCGTCGCGCACCGATCTCGCGCCGCTCGTGCGTGCGCGCCGCGCCGAGCACGCGCGGGATCAGGCGCGTCCGGATCCGCCCACGACGTTCATCGGCGCGCCGCCTCCGGTGCAGCTCCCGCCCGCGGGCGGGCACCTCCTCCGCGGCACGCCCGCGAGCTCCGGCGTCGTCGAGGGCCGCGCGCGCGTGCTGCTCTCCGCCGCGCAGATGAGCGAGCTCCAGGCGGGCGAGATCCTCGTCGTCCACACCACCGACGTCGGGTGGACGCCGATGTTCTGCATCGCGGCGGGCGTCGTCACCGAGCTCGGCGGCCCCTTGAGCCATGCCGCGGTCGTCGCGCGCGAGCTCGGCGTCCCCAGCGTGGTGAACGTCGACGGCGTCACCCGCGCGCTCAAGACGGGCGACCGCGTGCGACTCGATGGCGACACGGGGGTGGTCGAGCGACTACCGTCGTGACCCGATGAAGAAGGATCAGACCCTCGCGACGCTCGAGAACGCATTCGTGGACGTCATCCGCCGCCTCCCGGGCGCGGACGGCCCGGTGCACAACGACTGGTTCATGGCCGGGGAGTCGCCCGATCGAAAGGGCATCTACGCGGTCTTCATGCGCCCGTTCGAGGAGGAGGGCGACGTGATCACCGGCACCGAGCTCGGGACCGCCAAGGACGTGGCGAAGCTCGCGAAGGACGACGATCGGCTGCGCGAGCTCGCGCTCGCGTTCCTCCGCGCGGTCGCCCAGGGCCAGGCGGCGGAGACGACGAAGAAGGCGTCCGCGAAGAAGAAGGCGAAGGCGAAGGCGAAGGCCGCGACGAAGAAGAAGGCCGCGCCGGCGACGAAGAAGAAGACGAAGGCCGCGGCGCCGCCGAAGAAGAAGGCGAAGGCGAAGGCCGCGGCGAAGCCGAAGAAGAAGAAGGCGAAGGCCGCGAGAAAGAAGTGAGGCCCGGCCCGCGCCGCGACAAACGCTGGGTGGTCCGCCCCGGCGACGGCGCGACCGTCGGCGCGATCGTCCGGCGCGCGCGCGAGGACCTCGCGGCGATCGCCGAGGGGCGCGTCTTCGTCGGCCGGCGGCGCGTCCGCGCGGCCGACGAGCCCGTGCGCCCGGGCGACGAGGTCCGCATCGGCGAGCGCGAGGCGACGGTCGCGGTGGAGGTCCTCTTCCAGGGCGACGATCTGCTCGCGGTCGCGAAGCCCGCCGGGATCCCGACGGTGCCCGATCACCAGGGCGCCGCGCAGTCGCTCGTCGCCTCCGCGGCGCGCGCCGCGGGCAGGAGCCCGGCCGATCTCCGCGTGACGTCGCGCCTCGATCGCGAGGTGAGCGGCGCGGTCGTGTTCGCGCTCTCGCCGGAGGCGGAGACGCGCCTGCGCGAGGCCCGCGCGCGCGGCGTCTATGCCCGGCGCTACGTCGCGCTCGGTACGTTGATCAACGTTGATGCACCCGATCAACATGATCAAGCCATCCACGTGTGGCGCGCGCCGATCGACGAAAAGCCGTCGGAGAGCCGGGCGCGCGTGGTGGCGCGCGCCGCGGCGGCGCCCGTCGTGATGATCGCCGTCGATCCGCAGACCGGGCGCACCCACCAGATCCGGATCCACGCGAGCGGCGCGGGCATGCCGCTCCTCGGCGACCGCGACTACGGAGGGCCGGGGCAGCTCACGCTCGCGAACGGGGCGGTGGTGGGGCTCCCGCGGATCGCCCTCCACGCGGCGCGGATCGTCGTCCCGGGGAAGGGCGGGCGAACGGTGAGCGTCGAGGCGCCGATCCCCGAGGAGCTGCGTCGGGTGTGGACGGAGCTTGGCGGCGCGCCCGAGGCGTGGAATACCGCCATCTCGTGCGAAACGTCCGAGCCAGAGCCGTCGCCTTCACCTTCCTGACCGCGCTGACGGCCGGCGTGCCGGCGCTCGCCGTCGCCGCCGCGAAGAGCTCCGGCGCGATCGACGGCGGGGCGCCCTTCGCCGACGCCGCGCCCGCGCCCGACGCGGCCGCGGCCTCGCGGCGCATTCCGCCGGATCCGCCGCCGCTCACCGAGCGCGAGCAGTGGGTCTTCGACCTGCGGTGGGACAAGGGCGAGGTGTACCTGGTGCAGGTGCACAAGACGGACATGGGCTCGCCCCACACCACGCCGCGCGTGATGGGCCGCTTCGCCCTCGAGCTGTACGAGGGACCGACGTTGATCGAGCGCGCTCGCTTCGACTTCCCGATGCTCGGCGCGCCGGAGCCGTCGGACGCCGGGTACAGAGGGCCCCCGCGCTTCGAGCCGAAGCTGAAGACGCGCATCGGCGTGTTCTTCCCCGCGACCAAGCGCGGGACGCGCCTCGAGCTGTGGGACCGCGCGCGCGATCAGCGCTGGCCGCTGCCGTGGCCGCCGAAGGAAGGCGTCGTCGTCCCGGGCGACGGCGGCACCTGATCTCGAGCAAGCGCGACCACACGCGCAGCTTGCGGAAACCGGCGCGCGCGCGCATGAACCGATCATCGCGCCGTCGTCGTTTCGTCCGGGCGGGATCGTCGTGCTGCTCCTCGCGAGCGGCGCATGCAGCGCCTCGTCCATCCCGCTGCCGGTGATCACGCTGCCCTCGGCGCCGCCGTTGCCCGTCATCGGCGCGCGCGAGGCGAGCGCCGCGATCGTGGAGACCATGCCGTCCGCGGAGGCGACCCCCGCGCCCGAGCCGCTGCTCGACGCGTGGTCGCTCGCGGCGAAGGAGGACGGCGACGCGTGCCGCGCCGAGCTGAAGTCGGCGGGCTTCAGGTTCCAGACGCTCCCCGACCGCAAGGAGCCGGACAAGGCGGGCTGCGGGATCCCGCATGCGGTGATCGTCACGCGGGGTCCGACGGGGATCGCGTACGACCCGCCCATCATGGTCGACTGCACGATGGCGCGCGCGCTCTCGTCGGTGGAGACGATCGTGCAAGAGGAGGCCGAGGCCCACCTCCGTTCGAAGATCGTGAAGATCGGAAACCTCGGCGCGTTCGCCTGCCGGCCGCGGAACTACAAGAAGGGGGCGTCGCTCAGCGCGCACGCGTTCGGGAGCGCGGTGGACGTCGCGTCGTTCCATCCCGCGAAGGGAACGCCGGCCGTCATCCTCCGCGACTACCCCGAGTCGGCGCGCTCGACGCCGGCGCAGGACGACCGCCGCCGCTTCCTCCGCCAGGTCTTCGTCCGGCTCCGGCGCGAGGCCGACCTGACGTACGCGGTGGGGCCGGATTTCAACGCGATCCACCACAACCATTTCCACCTCGACCGTGGGGGGTGGCACTTCTGGTTCAATCGGTAGAGATCGAACGCCGCCGAGGGCCGTTAAATGCCCGTAAATGGCGTGTCCCCCGGAAAAAAATCCCATTCTGTGCGACCCTTGCTGCCGATGACTCAGGGACAAGCGCAGGCTGAGGACCATCCGCTCGTCGGCCAGACCGTCGGGAAGTACAAGATCGTCAAGCTGCTCGGCGAGGGCGGCATGGGCGCCGTCTACATGGCCGAGCAGCAGCTCGGGACGACGGCGCGGAAGGTCGCGCTGAAGACGCTGCACAAGCACCTCTCGCACGACCCGTCGATCAAGGCGCGGTTCGACCGCGAGGCGGGGACCGTCGCGGCGCTCGAGCACCCGAACACGATCCAGGTCTACGACTTCGGGCAGATGGACGACGGGACGCTCTACCTCGTCATGGAGTACGTCCAGGGCAAGAGCGTCGCCGACATCCTGATCCAGGACGGGCCGATGCCGCCCGCGCGCGTCGAGAACATCATGCGCCAGGTGTGCGGCTCGCTCGAGGAGGCGCACGGCCACGGCATCGTCCACCGCGATCTCAAGCCGGACAACGTCGTCCTCACCGAGCGCGCGGGACAGAAGGACTGGGTCGAGGTCCTCGACTTCGGCATCGCGAAGCGATCGAGCGAGCACGATCCGAACGAGGCGAAGCTCACGCAGCAGGGCATGGTGCTCGGCACGCCGCCGTACATGAGCCCGGAGCAGTTCACCGGTCAGCCGGTCGACGTGCGCTCGGACATCTACGCGCTCGGCGTCATGGCCTACGAGATGCTCACCGGCAAGCTCCCGTGGGAGGCGAACACCGCGTGGGAGTGGGCCTCGAAGCACATGACCGAGCCGCCGACCCCGCTCGACCGGCAGCCGCTCGGCCCGAACGTGCCCGAGCGCATGCGCAGCGCGATCGGCCGCGCCCTCGCGAAGAACAAGGACGAGCGCTTCGCGTCGGTGAAGGAGTTCTTCGCCGCGTTCTCCGGCGGCGAGGCGATCCCGTCGGTCGACGCGGCGCTCGCGAACGCGCCGGTGTCCGGCGGCAACCAGCCCTCGCGCGCGAAGACGGAGATGGCCCAGCCGATGATCGGCGGTCCTGCGCCCGCCGTCGCGACGCCTCCCTACGGAGGACCGGGCGGGCCGCCTCCGCAGGGCGCGGTCGCGATCCCGGCCGGGCCCGCGCACGGCGGTCCGCAGGCCGGCGCGAAGAAGGGCAACATGGGCCTCGTCATCGGGCTCGGCGGCCTCGCGGCCGTGCTCCTCATCGGCGCGGGCATCGCCGTCGCCGTCGGGGGGAAGAAGAAGACCGTCGAGCCGCCGCCGATCGACACGTCGGCGACCGCGAGCGCGACGCCCGAGGGATCGGTCGCGGCGACCGACACGGCGGCTCCGGCGCTGACCACGGCCGAGCCGCTCACGTCTGCCGCACCCGCGCTCGATCCGAACGCCGGCAAGCCGAGCTCGTCCTCCGGCGGCACGCCCGGCGGCGGCACCGGAAAGACGACGAACCCGAGCGGCGGCAAGACCACGCCTGCGCCGATCCCGACGCCCAAGCCGGCGGCGGAGACGAAGGAGTGCGCGACGTATCACTCGGCGAAGAGCTCGGGCCAGAAGCCCGCGATCCTCGCGGCGCTCGAGGCCAAGTGCCGTGCCTCCGGCGGAACGCCCTGAAGGCGACCTGATAGCGTAACGTCTCACCGTCATGCGATGCCCGTCGTGCCACACCGACGTCCCGGGACAGCCGGCCTACTGTCCGGCTTGCGGTAAGCCGATGCCCACCCCCGTGTCGGCCGATCCGCTGATCGGCCGCACGCTCGCGGGGAAGTACCACGTGCTCCAGCTCGTCGGTGAAGGCGGCATGGGCGCGGTGTACGTCGGCGAGCAGGAGCTCGGCTCGAAGAAGCGCCGCGTCGCGATCAAGACGCTGCACGGGCACCTGTCGCGCGATGCGAAGATCCGCGAGCGCTTCGAGCGCGAGGTCGGCACGCTCGCCGGGCTCGAGCACCCGAACACGGTGCAGGTCTACGACTTCGGCACGACCGACGACGGGCTCCTCTTCATCGTGATGGAGTTCGTGCAGGGCCAGAGCATCGCCGCGGTCCTCGAGAAGGAGGGCGCGATGCCGGCGGCGCGCGTCGCGCGCATCGTCGAGCATATCGGCGGCTCGCTCGCGGAGGCGCACCGGCAGGGGATCATCCATCGCGATCTCAAGCCCGACAACGTCATCCTCACCGAGCGCGCAGGGCAGAAGGACTTCGTGAAGGTCCTCGACTTCGGCATCGCGAAGCGGAAGGAAGAGGACTCGAACGAGAAGAAGCTCACGCAGCAGGGCATGGTGCTCGGCACGCCGCCGTACATGAGCCCGGAGCAGTTCACCGGCCAGGCGCTCGACGCGCGGAGCGACGTCTACTCGCTCGCGGTGATGGCCTACGAGATGCTCACCGGCAAGCTGCCGTTCGACGCCGGGAGCGCGTTCGAGTGGGCCACCCTGCACATGACCGCAGCGCCGAAGCCGATCGAGGCGGCGCCGCACGGCGCGTCGCTGCCCGAGTCGATGCGGAGCGCGATCATGCGCGCGCTGGCGAAGGATCCGACGCACCGCTTCGCCTCGATGGACGAGTTCGTCGAGCGCTTCACCGGACGAGCGGCGGCGTCGCCCGCGGAGGTCGCGCAGAAGGCCGCGACCGCGGGCTTCAAGCCGGAGCCCGCGGCGCTGCCCGACGCGGCCGCGAGCCTCAAGGGCAAGACGCAGATCGGCGAGCCGATGCCGTTCCCGCCCGCGGGCGGGTATGGCGCTCCTCCGCCCGCGGGAGGCACGGCGGCGGCGCCTCCGATCGCGCTTGCGGCGCCTCCGGCGGCGGCCGTGCCGGCCTACGGCGCGCCGGGCAACCACTCGTACGCGACGCCGGGCGGCGTGCCCGCGGCGCCCCCTCGGCAGGATCGCTCGGGCGGTGGCAACAAGGGGCTCATCCTCGGGGCCGCCGGCGTCGTCGGCGTGCTGAGCATCGTCGCGCTCCTCTGGGGCGCGGGCGTGTTCAAGTCGTCGCCCTCGACGCCCGACGTGCCGCTCGATCTCGGGACGAGCGCGCCGCCGACCGCGACCACCACCGCCGCGCCGACCGACGCGGCGACGGCGACGACGACGGCCGCGCCGCTGACGAACACGGCCGCGCCGCTCAACAACCCGACGCCGCCGTCCCCGCCGCCGAAGCCGACGACGACGCCGAAGCCGAACCCGACGCCGCCTCCGGCGCCGACGCCCACGCCGACCCCGACGCCCGCGCCGACGCCGCCCCCTGCGCCGACCCCGACGCCCACACCCACGCCGACCCCGACGCCCACGCCGACGCCGACGCCGCCGCGTCCGTCGGAGCCGCAGTCGTGCATCGCGTACCGTCAGGCGAAGGCCGGCGGCCAGATCGAGGCGGTCATCAACGCGCTCGCGAAGAAGTGCCGCGCCGAAGGCGGCAATCCCTGACGCGCGATCAGAGGCGCTCGAGGACCTTCTTCGCGAACAGGTACGCGTCGCCCGGCCAGCGGGCGGAGACATACGCGCCGTCCTCGACGACGAACGCGGCGCGATCGTCGTCCTCGGTGCCGTGCGAGAAGAGCGCGATCGGTCCCCGCACGAAGCACGACGGATCGTCGAGCGCGGCCTTCACCTCGTCCTCGACGTACGCGTCGTACGTCCGGTAGTACCGGCCGAGCTTCCACGCCGTCGTGAAGTACGCGATGCGCTCCATGTACTTGGGCAGGCACGTCGTCCTCCGCCCGCGGAGCGCACCGGAGCGCGCGAGGACGAGCACGCCGTGGCAGATCGCGCCCATCGGCTTGTTCCGTCTCGCGAAGGTGGCGACCTTCGCGTGGAGCACCTCGCTCCCGAGGTACTGCTTCATCCCGGGCGCGTGTCCGCCGGGGAGCACGAGCGCGTCGAACGCTCCGGGATCCACGTCGCGCCAGGCGATCGGCTTCGCGAACGCGGCGCTGCTCTGCATCTCGCGATAGAGCTGCTTCGGCCCGTCCTTCGCGCCGAGCTGGCCGAAGAGCACGCCCTCGTCGCGCACGAGGAGCGGATCGCAGGCCGCCTTCGCGCCCTCTTCCGTCGCGAACACGACCTCGTGCCCGGCGCGGGTGAGCACCTTCCAGGGCACGGCGGTCTCCGTCGGATCGAAGTCGCGATCGGGGAGCGGCACGAGGACGCGAGCCATCGCTCGATCGTACCGCGGCGCTCAGGGCGCGAGCGCCGGGGCACCGCCAGGGGGCGGCGCCGCGCTCGCGTCCTGCTCGACGTGCGTCGAGCCCGCGCGCACCGACCACGCCTGCGCGAACGCCGGGCTCACCGGCTCGGGCGCGACGATGTCCTCGAAGAGGTACCACGCCGACTGCACGCGCTCGGGCGTGACGTCGAGCACGATGAAGCCGCGGCGGCTCGGGTCGAGGAACTTCACGTGCGGGTTGATCTTCCGCGCCGGCTCGATGACCCCGAGGAAGATGGAGGGGATGCCCGGCGACGAGATGCCGGGGGTGACGAACTCCACGCCGACCGAGCCGCGCCCGGTGGCGGGATCGTAGGCGGCCGCGTCGTTCGGATCGTAGACGATCTCGTTCGCCCACGAGCTGTGGATGTCGCCGGTGAGGATCACGACGTCCTTCACGCCGGAGTCGCGCAGGAAGTCGAGCAGGCGCTTCCGCGACTCCGGATAGCCGTGCCACTGATCGAGGTTCACCAGCTGGCGGCCCTGGTCGAGCAGGAGCTGACCGACCATCACCTGCTGCCCGACGAGCTTCCACTTCGCCTTCGACGTCTTCAGCTGGTCCTCGAGCCAGGCGGCCTGATCGTCGCCGAGGAGCGTGCGCGCCGGATCGGGCGGAGGCGGCGCACCGGTGATGCCGCCCGCCTGCTTGGTGCGTCCGTGGTAGCGCGTGTCGAGGAGCACGAGATCGACGAGATCGCCGAACGCGAGCTTCCGGTAGATCTCGCCGTCCTGCGCTTCGCGGATCGGCATCCACTCGCGGTAGGCCTTCAGCGCCGCGGCCTTGCGCGCCGGCCACGGACCTTCGGTCGCCTCGTTGTGGTTCTCCGCGCCGTCCTCGTACCCGTCGTTCGCGATCTCGTGATCGTCCCAGATGGTGATGAACGGGTGCTGCCGGTGGACCTCCTGCAGATCGGGGTCCTTCTTGTAGTAGGCGTGGCGCGTTCGATAGTCGTCGAGCGTGAGGATCTCGTGCGGCGGCTCGTACGTCCGCACGTCCCCGTACTCGGCATTGCCGTACTCGTAGATGTAGTCGCCGAGATGGACGACCGCGTCGAGGTCGGCGAGCTTCGCGAGCTCGCGGTAGCCGTGGAAGTAGCCGTGCGCGTAGCTCGCGCACGCCGCGAGGGCGAAGCGGAGGCGCGGCGTCGGACCGGCGGGCGCGGTCTTCGTCCGGCCGATCTTC
>JBDHVD010000068.1:0-26099 GCA_039809525.1 Labilithrix sp.
AGCCAGATGGGCGCGCCGGTCGGCGTCAGGCTGTACTCCGCCTTCGACGACAGCGGCGGGTAGCTCGTCCACGCGCCGCCGAACGCGCCGCCGTCGACGAAGAACGACGTGAAGAGCACGAGGATGCTGACGAGGAAGATCTGGTAGCTGAGCCGGTTCAGCCGCGGGAAGACCATGTCGTCGCAGCCGATCATCAGCGGGATGAGGTAGTTCCCGAGCGCGGCGATCAGGAGGGGCATCGCGACCCAGAACACCATCACCGAGCCGTGCGTCGTCACGAGCGCGTTGTACGCGGTCGCCGAGACGCGCCCGTAGCCGGGCACCGACGTCCCGGGGAAGGCGTTCTGCATGCGGAACGCGTAGACGGCGAAGCCGCCGACCAGCGCCATGAACATGGCGGTGAAGAGGTACTGAAGGCCGATGATCTTGTGATCCGTCGACCACAGGTACTTCTTGAAGAAGCCCTCCTCGTGGTGATCGGCGGCGTGCTCGACGTGATGCGTATCGGCGTCGGGGGGGCTCATCGTGGATCTCCAGAGGCGAGCGCGTTGCCCATCGCGGGCGCGCGGTCGGTTTCGGCGTGCGCGGGAGAGCTCGCCTTCAGCCACGCGGCGTGCTGCTCGGACGACTCGATGACGAGGCGGGCGGGCATGATGCCGTGGCCGATCCCGCAGATCTCCGCGCACTGGACGTCGAACTGGCCGAGCTGCGTCGGCTTGAACCAGCCGCGGATGACGCGGCCGGGCACGGCGTCCTGCTTCAGGCGGAACGCGGGGACCGAGAAGCTGTGGAGGACGTCCCGGCTCGTGAGCTCGAAGTGGTAGGTCTTGTCGATCACCACGTGCAGCTCGTCGACCGTGCGGACGTCGTCGGCGGTGCCGAGCTTGCCGTCGGCTCCCGCGTGGGTGAACGTCCACGCCCACTGCTGCGCCTCGATGCGGACCGTCTCGTCGGGCGTCGGCATCGTGAGCTTCACCTCGTGCCAGACGCGGAGCGCGGCGACGATGATGAGCACGTCGAAGACGAGCGTCGCGTAGTGGGGCCACGACACCCAGCGCTTCTCCTCGGGCTTCTCGCCCCCGATGTAGAGGGCCTTCTTGTTCCTCTTCGCGGAGAACTTGAAGACGAGCCCGAAGAGGACGACCTCCGCGAGCACGAACCAGAAGCCGACGATGAGGAGGATGAGGAGGATGAGCCCGTCGATCTTGCCGGCGTAGCTCGATGCGGAAGATACGTAGCGCTCTAGCACGGGGTCCTCTCAGAGCACGTAGACGAGCACGGCGCCGATGAAGGCCGCGGCGCCGAGCAGGGTGTAGATGAAGACGAGGCGCGTGAGCCTCTCCGAGGGATCGACCTCGCGACCGGTGCCGGTCATGGCGTCCCCTGGCGCGGAAGGCTCGCCACGTGCGTGACGACGTCGAGCATCGCCTGCTCGTTCGCGAGCGTCTGGGCCATCGGGCGCATCAGCGCGCCCTGCGCGTCCTTCGGGTTCGCTCCGCGAACGCCGGCCTTGAACTTCTTGAGCTGCGCGAACAGGTACCAGTCGGCCTGCCCGGCGATGGGCGGCGCCTTGAGCTGCTCGTTGCCCTGCCCGGCCGGCCCGTGACACGCGACGCAGGGCGCGAACGAGGCGGCGCCTGCCGTGGCGTTCCCGCCCTCGAGCGTGCGTCCGGTGTGCGCCGCCGGCAACGAGCCCACGTACGCGGCGACGGACTTCACCTCGCCCTCGTTCATCATCTGCCTCGCCATGGGGCGCATGCGCAGCCCCTCGTGGTCGTCGGGATGCGCGCCCCGCAGCCCGCTCCGGAACTTCGTGAGCTGCGCCTCGACGTACCACGAGGGCAGGCCCGCGATCGGCGGCGCACCGATCGTTCGGTTGCCGCGTCCGTCGTCGCCGTGACAGCTCACGCACGCCCGGAACAGCTCCTTGCCGGGCAGGCTCGCGCTCGCGGTGCTGCCCTCGGCGCGCGAGCACGCGGCGGACGCCGCGGCCGCGATCACGCCCGCGAGCAGCAGCCAGGCGCAACGAATACTCCCTTCGCCCATCGCTCCTCCGGAATCGACATTTGCAATCACGCAAACGCGATTCGATGTTCAGTCGATGTCACACGCGACGACCTCGCGAGCAAGCGAAGAACTTTCTGGCGTGAACGCAGCTTTTGCATGCCGGCGCCCGCGCGGAGGGCTCGAACCTGCAAGGTTTGCGCGACGCGCAGTTCCTGCAACGAAGTGCCTGTAAATTAAAGCGTTTGCGCGGTTGCTCGTGACGGTCGGTTGTGGCTTTCTTGCGCCCGATGCAGCGCCTCGTCGTCGTAGGGGCCGTTGCCCTGGTGCTGAGCGCGCTGCTCGTGGTGGCCGGCGTGACCCGGAAACCGGCCGGCGTGATTGGCAATTTCGGCACGGACCCCAGCTCCATTTCGACACTCGAACCGCTCTGGGACGCCCCGGATTTTCGATATGTCGATCAGGATGGTCGCCCGGTGACGCGCGCGACGTTCGCCGGCGACGTGTGGATCGCCGACTTCGTCTTCACGCAGTGCCGGACGGTGTGCCCGCTGCTCACGTCGAAGATGGTGGAGCTGCAGCGACGCCTCGCGGGCGTGAAGGTCCGCTTCGTCTCCTTCTCCGTCGATCCGCGGCACGACACGCCCGACGTCCTCCGCGCGTACGCGAAGCACTGGGCGCCCGAGGAGTCGCGATGGACCCTCGTCGCGACCGACGAAGAGACGCTCCCGGGGCTCGCTGCCGGGTTCAAGGTCACCGCCGAGAGGCGCGACGATCCGCTCGATCCGATCCTCCACACGAGCCTGTTCTTGCTCGTCGACGGCGCGGGGCGCGTGCGCGGCGCGTTCGACACGGAGCACGGCGATCAGCTCGCCGCGCTCGAGGAAGGCGCGCGGAAGCTCGCGGGCGCCGGCGCGGCGCGCGGATCGCCCGAGCTGCCCACGACCGGGATCGATCTCTATCACGCGCTGTCGTGCGCGAAGTGCCACGAGCGCCCGGAGCTCGCGCCGCCGCTGGTCGATCTGCAGGGGCGCCGCCGCGATCTCGAGAACGGCCTCGTCGCCGTCGCGGACGAGGCCTGGGTGCGCGAGTCGATCCTCCAGCCCGACGCGAAGCGCGTGAAGGGCTACCCGCTGCGGATGCCGACGTACGCGGGGATCCTCGACGAGGCGCGGCTGCGCACGCTCGTCGCGTGGGTCCTCGCGCGCCGCTCCGCTTCGCCGGACGGCGACGCGAGCGACGACACGGCGATCGAGGAGGACCCCGTCTGTCACATGCAGGTCCGCGTCACCCCGGACGCGATCACGGCGAGCGTCGCGGGCCGCACGGTGCACTTCTGCTCGTCGCACTGCCGCGATCGCTACCTGGCGAACGCGTCGGCCTTTGCGCCAGCAGCTTCGTCCCTACCTACCACCACCGAAAGAGGAACCAGACCATGAACATGAAGCATCTCGTCGTCGCCGCCTCCCTCCTTGCCCTCGCCGTCGGCTGCAGCAAGTCGGACACGAGCCAGGGGGCGAAGCCGCAGCCGGAGGAGCCGGCCACCAAGGCGACGACCGCGGCGCCGTCCGGCGGGGCGAAGGAGCTGTTCGCGGCGCGGTGCACGGCGTGCCACGGCACGTCCGGCAAGGGCGACGGCGCGGCCGCGGCCGCGCTGAACCCGAAGCCGCGCGACTACACGAACAAGGACTGGCAGGCGAGCGTCACCGACGAGCAGCTGAAGAAGGTCATCGTCGGGGGCGGCGCCTCGGTCGGCAAGAGCGCGGCGATGCCTCCGAACCCGGACCTCGACGGCAAGCCGGAGCTCGATGGTCTCGTCGCCATCGTGCGCTCGTTCGGCAAGTGATCGTCGTCACGCCGGCTGCGGGCGCGCGCGCGGCGCTCTCATGACGTCGCGTCCGGCGCGCCGTCGCTCGGCGACGACGTCGACCTCCGCGCCGAACAGGAGGACGAGGCCCGTCACGTAGAGCCACATGAGGAGCGCGATCACGGCGCCGAGGCTTCCGTACGTCTTGTCGTAGCTGCCGAAGTGGCTCACGTAGAGCTTGAACGCCAGCGATGCGAGGGCGAGCGCGATCGTTCCTGCCACGGTGCCCGGCGTCACGAGCGCGAAGGCGCGCTCCTTCACCGCCGGACCGAAGTGATAGACGAGCGCCAGCGCGAGCAGGAGGGCCGCGGCGATCACCACCCATCGGAGGGCGGCGAAGAGGACGAGCAGGACCGAGCTCTCACCGAGCACGTGCCCGAGCCACGTCTGGATCGCGCCGCCCGCCACCGCCAGCGCGAGGCTGCCGAGCACGAGCACGACGGACGCCAGCGTCAGGAGCAGCGCGACGCCGCGCACCTTCCAGAACGGGCGCTTCTCCTCGACGTCGTGCACCACGTTGAGCTCCTGCATGACGGCGTAGACGCCGCTCGACGCCGACCACACGGTGAAGAGCAGGCCGAACGAGAGCAGGCCGGCCTTGCGGTTCGAGACCACGTTCCTCACCGTGTCTTCGAACATGCCCGCGGCGTCGCCGGGCATCGCCTGCCTCAAGAGGTCCATGATCGCCTGCTCGAGGTCTCTCACCGGCAGGTACGGCAGGAGCGTCAACACGAAGATCGCGGCCGGGAACAGCGCGAGCATCCAGTAGAACGCGAGCGCGGCCGCGCCGTTCGTGATCCGGTCGTTCTTCAGCTTGCGGCGGAGGTCGCCGAAGGCTTCGCGATCGAGCAGGCGCATGCCCTCGCGGTTGCAGCGCGCGTGCCGTCAGTGCGCCTGCGTCAGCACGAAGGCGACGGCGCGGCTCTCGCCGGCGTTCACCGAGACGCGTTTCAGCTCGGTCCGGAACCCGGGCTTCGACGCGACGATCTCGTGCGCGCCCGGCGGCACGTCGAAGGCGCCGTGCACGCCGGCGAGCGGGCTTCCGTCGACGTGCACCGCGGAGCACTCCGGCTCGCACACGACGACGAGCTCGGCGTGCGCTCCCCCGTGCGCGGAGGCGGCGCCGCTCCCGCGCAACAGCGCCGCCGCGCCGAGCCCGGCGATCCCGGCGGCGACCGCGACGGCGCCGACGAACGCCGGCACCGAGAGGCGAAGCTCGCTGCGCGCGGCCGGAGGAGCAGGCGGCGGCGCGACCCGTACCGGCACGGCGGCGGGTGCCACCGGTGCGGCCGGCGGCGGAACGAAGCGAGGGATCCCGCGCGAGGACGCCGGCGGCTGTGCGGGGTCCGCCGCGGGCTTCGTGCGCCGCGCGAGCATCTCCTGCGAGACCGGCTTCATGCGCACGGTGCGCGAAGGATCGATCCCCGGCAGCTCGAGGATCTTCGCGCGCGGGAGCTTGATCGTGCCCTTCGGCGGCGCGTTCGAGGAGGCGAGCACGGGGAGCGTGGTACGGGGCGTCGCGCCGCTCGATCCGAGCAAGCCATCGGGCAGGAGCGTCTCGAGCCCGCGCGGCGCGAGCGGAGCGAGGAGCGCGGCGACGCGCATCGACACGCGGGCCTCGTCCCGCGGGGGATGATCGCCGTAGCGACGCTGGAGATGCGGGCGCGCGAGGAAGAGCGCGTACGACGCGTAGTCGTAGAGCCAGCTCGCGACGCGCTCCTCGGCGTCGGCGATCGCCGCCGCGTTGCCCTCGACCCTCGGTCCGTCGAACGTCCCGTCGTCGGCGGGACCGGCGCCCGCGAAGAGCTCCGACGGGGCGTCCGCCGCGAAGCGCGCGAGCTTCTCGCGGACCTCGTCGCCCTCGTCCATCGCGTCGAGCTCCCGGAGCAAGATCGCGATCGCGCGGTTGTACACCTCGACGACGTGGCTGCACCCGATCCGCGGCGGCTCGATCGCCACGTGACCGGCCTGCACGAGCTCGAAGAGCGCGCGCATGACGTCGACCTCGGCCGCGCCCGAACAGCGCTCGCGGACGCTGCCCACGCTTCGCCGGCCGTCGATCGCCGCGTAGACGCCGAGCGGGTCTTCCGCGGGGGTGCCGTGCTCGGGGAGCCGCACCGGGACGTGATCCGACGACGGGATGCGCGACTGGAAGTACTCCGCCTCTTCGATCCGCGAGATCGCCTTCACCAGCAGCGAATCGACGCGATGCCGCTGGCGATAGGAGAGGCTCTCGTCGTCGTAGCCGAGGAAGAAGTAGAACGCGCCGCGCGTCTCGGTGACGACCGCGGCGAAGATCGCCTCGAGCTGCCGATCCATCGCGCGGAACAACGCAGCGTCGGTGAGGAACCCGAGCTCGACCGCCGCCTCGCCGAAGCGGAGGCTCCCGTCGCCCTGCCGGTCGATGCACGCCTCCACCTGGGCGTCGCTCAGGACGCCCGCGCCCCGGAGGATCTCACCGATGCGCTCGGCCGGCGCCTGGGTCTGCGCAGCGACGACGTTCCCTTCGTCGAAGAAGATCGACCGGCGGACGTCGTCGATCTGCACGATGAGCTCGCCGCGCCAGCGGGCGCGCCCGAGGAACGAGAGCAGATCGTAGAAGCTGTTGGCGGCGCCGACCTCGCCGACGAGCACGCAGGCGTCGGCATCGCGGTCGCCGGGGATGGCAACGCCTGCTGGGACGGGCGAGGTCGCTCGCTCTTGAGCCGCGCTCATCGTGGGCGAATCAGTATAGACGAGCTCGACCGCACGGGATCACCCGTCGATGCGTGCGCGCGTGTCCGGGTTTGTCCGGACACGTCAATAGCCGGCGTTCACCCCGTAGAAGGTGCACTTCTTCTCACGTTCGACGAGGACGTAGACGAGGCCGTACTTCTTCGCCACGACGCGAACGACGTGCCGGCCGCGATCGAAGAGCACCTCGACGGCATCGGGCTTGGCGCCGAGCGCGAGCACCGGCGCCGCGCCGGGCGCGAGCTCCATCGCGTCGCCGAGCGCGACGTGCGCGGCGATCATCTCCGTGACGCCCTCGGGGCAGCGCTCCCGTGGTGCGTGCCAGTCGGAGCCCGGCTGCTCCTCGGCCACCTTGATGCGCTCGACGTCGCCCGTCGGATCCGGGATCGGCTTCGCTCCCACGAGCAGCACCGGCTCGTTCGGCGAGCCGGTCGACTGCGGCGCGACGCTCACCTCCTTCACCGCGCTGGGCGCTCGCTGCGGAGGCGCGCTCTCCGCGCAGGCGGCGCATGCCGCGCACCCGAGCAGCACGAACGCGCGGCTCACGGGAGCTTGAGCGCCTTCGCCTCGGCGTTCTCGGGATCGAGCTTCAGCGCCTCGTCGCGGTGCTTCGCGGCCTCGGCGTTGCGCTTGAGCGCCGCGAGCGAACGCGCGAGGAGCGCGTGCGCGGTCGCCTTCTCCGGATCCTTCAGCGGGCACGCCAGCGCGGTCTCGAGCTCGAAGGCCGCCTTGTCGTGGGCGTTCTGCGCCGCGAGCGCCCGCGCGTAGAGCACGTGCGTCGGACCGCCCATCACGTCGACGAAGATCGCGCCCTCGCCGATGCGGCGCGCCTCGTCCCACTGCTGCGCGGCCACGAGCTTCTCGAGCAGCGTGCGCCACACCTTGCGATCGTGCTGCTCGAGCGGCGCGAGCCTCTTCAGGGCGTCGACCGCGTCCCCCTCGCGCTTCTGCGCCACCGCGAGATCGTAGAGGCCCTTGAGCGGCTCCGACTGGCTCGGATCGAGCCGGTACGCCGCCTCGAGGTGCATGCGCTGGGCCTCGGCGTCCTCCTTCGCGTCGGCGAGATCGGCGAGGAGCATGCGCACGGCGAAGCCGTCGTGGCCGGTCGCGCGCATGGTGTCGAGGTGCTTCGTCGCGCGCGCCGCGTCCTTCTCGCCGATCGCCAGCCGCGCCGAGACGAAGTGCGCGTCGGCGTTCTTCGGATCGATCGCGAGCGCGGCCTCGAGCTCCTTCTTCGCCTCGGCGCCCTTGCGCGCGCGGAGGAGCGAGAGCGCATACTCGACGTGGACCGTCGGGTCGTTCGGCTTCGCGAGGGCCGCCTTCTTCGCGAGATCGAGCTCGTTGCCGCGCAGGTCGAAGACGTACTGGTTCTTGTAGCGGGACAGCCGCGCGAGCGCCCAGCTGCGGAACCCCTGGTCGTACTCCTGCGGCGTCACCCCGAACGCGCCCTTGATCACCTCGGGCGTCTTCTTCCCCTCCCCCCACAGCTTCAGCGCCTGCACGACGCGCTGCATGCCGAAGCGCTCGACGGTCCACACCATCATCTGGCTCGCCGCGTAGTACGCGACGGTGACCTCGGCCGCGTCGTTCGCATGGGTGAACGCGCGGTTCATGTCCACCGCCGCGGGCAGCTTGTTCTTCACCAGCGCCTGGTACAGCTCGGGATCGAGCTCGCGCGCCCACTCCGGACGCCGCGCGATCGTCTCGTACTCGCTCAGGCCCTCGGTGAACCAGCGCGGGACGTGGTTCTTCGAGAGCTGGATGGCGAACACGTGCCCGAGCTCGTGCCAGAGCACGTTCCCCCAGTTCGCCGGCTCCGCCTTCGGGCTGATCGCCGCGACCACCCCGCCGAAGCACACGCCCTGGATGCCGATGTTCGGCAGCCCGCTCGTCCGGACGCTGAACGCCTGGCGCGAGCTGTACAGCTCGACCTGCACCGGCACCTTCGGGACGAAGCCGTAGCGCGCCTTCATCGAGGCCCACGCCTCGCCGAGCATCCGCGGGACGTAGCGCTCCATCACCGCCCGCTCGTCCTTCGCGTAGCGCACGTTGAAGATGCCGTCGGGGACGAGCTCGTACTGCTTGGGGATGTCGTCCTCGTACAGGTTGAGCGTGTTGAAGACGCGGACGTTGAACTTGTCCTTCGACCACGCCTTCCGGATCGCCTCGAGGCCCTTCTCCTCCTCGCCCGAGCGCATCTGCGTGAGCCCGAGATCCGCCCACGCCTTCCCGTCGTCCGGATCGACCTTGGTCGCGTCCTTCATCATCGCGACGATGTCGTCGTAGCGGTGCTCCCACTCCGCGTACTCGCCGACGATGCCGTAGAACCGCGAGTACTGCGCGTTCTTCGCGAAGACGTCCTTCTTCGCGCTCTCGAAGCCGCGGAGATCGTCGTCGAGGAATCGCGCGGCCGCCTTGAGCGAGAGCAGCTCGAGGTCGTTCGGGTTCGCCGTCAGGCCCTCGGCGATCGCCTTGTCCGCACTGGCGATGTCCATGTCGCGCAGCGCGAGCCCCGCGCGCACGGCGAACGCGCCGGTGTGCTTGGGATCGATCGCGAGCGCCTCCTTCACCAGCTTCTCGGCGTCCTCGAAGTCGAGCGTCTGATCGAGCTTCACCTTCGCCATCAGCACGAGGAGGTCGGCGCGCTTCGGCGCGAGCTCGAGGCCCTCGCGCACCACCTCCTCGGCGTGCCCGGGGTCGTACTTGTCGAGGAACAGCTCCGCCCACCACAGCTTCGTCTGGACGCGCTTCTTGTCGAGCTTCTCGCTCTCCTTGAACGCGGTGTTCGCGTCCTTCGGGCTCCGGAGCAGATACGCGGCGCGGCCCACCTGCGCGAGACCGTCGGCGTCCTTGTCGACCGTGCCGTCGTTGTAGTCCTCGATCACCTTCTTGAGCGGCTCGTCGGCGTCGTCCCGCTTGCCGCTGTCGATGAGGGCCTCGCCGAGGAGCAGGCGCGCGGCGCGGTACTCGGGTCCCTTGCCCGTCGTCTTGTAGGGCGACAGCAGCGTGATCACGTCGGCGCGCTTGCCCTGCGCGAGGAGGACCTCCGCCCGGACCACCGCGGCCTTCACCTTGTGCGCGGGCGACGCGGCGGCGGCGTTCGCGTGCTTCTCCGCCTCGGCGAGCTTGCCCTGCTCGAGCGCCGCGCGCGCCAGGGCGAGCTTCGCCTCCGCCTCCTGCGCGCCTCCGCGGACCTGCGCGAGCTCGCTCTCGGCCTTCGCGTAGTCGCTCGCGTCGAGCGCGGCGAGACCGGACGCGAGCGGCCCGGCGGGCGCGGCGGCGGGCTGGGCGTCGAGCGTCCCCGAGGCGAGGAAGACGGCGAGGGCGAGGGCGGAGACCGTGCGGCGCATGGGAGCCCTCAGCGTAGCGGAACCCGGCGAGCCGGGTGGAGCCCGCGCGACGCGGCTGGGCTTGGCCACGCGGTTCCGCGCTCACTTCGCGCCCGTCTTGCACTCCGGCGGCAACGCCGCACCTCGCCCGCCGGCGGAGTCGACGCACGCGGCCGCCTTCGCCTTCGTCTCGCACGTCGCGTAGTCCGTCCCCGTCTGGCCGCCGTCGAGGCACCCGAGCCCCACGTAGAGGTCGCGACAGGCCTGCTCGCTCTCGAAGTTGATCGTGGCGAAGCCCGCATCGGTCGGCACGGCGAAATGGCATTTGCCGTCCGTCGCGCAGGCGCACGCGCGCGCGCAGAGCGCAGTGCCCGCGGCCTCGCAGGAGCTGCTCGACGCGCCCGGGCTCGCGTCGTCACCGGGTTGGCTGGGCGAGCTCGACGACGAGGGCTGCGTCGGCTGCGACGGTCCGTCGGGATCGGTTCCACACGCGACCGCGGCGATCGTGATCGGAAGGAAGGAAAAGAAGAAGAGAAGGCTGCGGGGCTTCATTGCGCGCCGCGTGTGCAGGGTGCATGCCGAACGCGCTGCGCGCGATTCTCGAGGCGATCCGGCGCGCGCGGCCGCGCACCCGAGAACGCGCATTCACGCGGACATGGCCGCGCGGCCATGGGATCAGCCCCGCTACGCGAGCGTGAGCATCATCTCGACCGCATCCTCGCCGTCCGAGTAGTACCGCTCCCGGACGTTGAACCGCGTGAAGCCCGCCTGCTCGTACAGGCGGATGGCCGCCACGTTGCTCGCGCGCACCTCGAGGAGGACCTTCACGATCGCGTTCGCGCGCGCGTACGCGACGAGGTGATCGACGAGCGCGCGTCCGATGCCCTTGCGCCGCTCGGAGGGCGCGACGGCGACGTTGATGACGTGCGCCTCGTCGGCGACGTGCCAGAAGAGGAGATACCCGAGCACGACGCCGCGATCGCCGCGCGCGACGCGCAGGCGGGCCCACGGGCGCACGAGCTCTTCGCGGAGCTGCTTCTCGCGGACCCCGCGCGGCTCGTTGAACGCGGCGACGTCGATGGCGAGCGCGGCCTCGAGGTCCGCCTCGGTCATCGGATCGACGACGACGTCCGGCTCGCTCATCGCGGCCTCCCCGAGCCGGGCGGGCGCGACGGCGCCTCGGACACGCGGCCCTCGGGGACGCGACCGAGCGCGCGCGCACGCGGGGCGAGCGCGTGCACGTCGAGCGCGAGATGGACCGAGCCGTCGCCCCGGACGATCGCGCCGGCGAACGGTCCCATCCCCGCGACGAGGGGCGAGAGCGCGCGCACGAGCACCTCCTCCTTCGCGCCCACCGCGTCGACGCCGATCGCGAGCGGCTCGCCCTCGCCGACGTCGAGGTCGATCACGTAGGTGGCGCGTTCGGGGCTGCGCGGCTCGAGACACGCGGCGAGATGGGGCACGCGCTCGGCCTCGGGTCCGTCGTTGACCCGCACGCGCTTGGCGTTCGCGCACGGGATCGCGTGCTCGAGGCCGCCGGCGCTGGTCCAGAGGACGGTCGCGAGGCCGCTCTCGATCGGGACGTCGACGCGCGCCTCGAAGCCGTGCCTGGGCCGGCTCGACAGCCGGATCGTTCCGCCGAGCTTCTGCACCGCGGCGAGCGTGATGTCGAGGCCGATGCCGCGGCCGGCGAGGAGATCGGGGCTCTGCGCGCGCATGGAGAAGCCCGGCAAGAAGAGGAGCTCGAGCAGCGTCTGATCGTCGGCCGCCTCCGCGAGGACGTCGGTGACGACGCCCGCCTCGACCGCACGCGCGCGCACCGCGGCGACGTCCACGCCGGCGCCGTCGTCGCCGATGACGATCGAGAGTCGGGTGCCGCGCCGGTACGCGCCGAACGTGATCGTCGCCTCGCGCGGCTTGCCGAGCGCCTCGCGCACGTCCGGCGGCTCGATGCCATGCGCGATCGCGTTGCGCGTCAGCTGCATGCACGGCTCGAGCAGCTGCTCGACCATCCGCCGATCGACCGGCTCCTCCGCGCCCACCGTGCGGATCGCGACGACGCGTCCGGTGCGCCGGGCCTCCGCGAGGGCGGCGGTGGCGAGGCGCGCGAACATCCCGCGCACCGGCGTCTGACGCATCTGCGCGAGGAGCTTCTTCGCCGCGCTCGCGTCGCTCTTGATCGCGTCGTCGCTCTCGGCGAGCTGCGCGCTGACCTCGTCGAGCTGCTCGCCCATGTGCGCGAGCGTCTGCGCGGCGCGCTCGATCTTGCGGAGGGCCGCGGCGGGCGCGCCCCACGGGCGCGGCGGGCCGATCAGCCGGAGCGACTCGGCGAGGTCCGCGCGCACGCGGCGCAAGACGCGCGAATGCGTCGCCGAGCCGACGACGCGAGCGGCGACGCGCTCGCGCGCGACGCCGATCCCGCCGAGGTGATCGAGCAGGCGATCGACCGCCGGCGCGGAGACGCGGATGGTGCCGTCGGTCTGCGTGCGCCCCTCGTCGTCGGCGAACCCGGACGGGCGCTGCGAAGGCCGCATGCTCGGACGCGGCCGCCCCCGCAGCGTGGCGAGCGCGGCGTCCGGATCGTCGAGCAGCCCGCCGAGCACCGCGCGGTACTTCGCCACCTCCTGCAGCGCGCTCTCCGCCGCTTCGCGGGTCTTGCTCCCACCGCGGATGCGCTCCTCGAGCCCGTGGCAGAACCACGCCATCGGCTCGTCGTCCGCCGCGCTCGCGGCCCCCTTCATGGTGTGGACGTGCCGGTAGACGGCGGCGACGGCGTCGAGAGGATCGCTGCTCGAGCCGAGCGCGTCGTCGATCTGCGCGAGGCGATCGGTCACCTCCGCGAGGTACTGCGCGCGCACGATCGGGTCCTGCGGACGCGGCACGAGATCGGGCGGCGGCTCGGGCCACACGCCCGCCGTCGCCGGCTCGCCCGCGGACAGCCGGCGGATGGCGACGCGCACCGCGCCCGCGATCTCGTCCATCGCCGAGCGATCGCCCTCGCGCAGGCGCCGCTCGAGCCGCTGCATCACGCTCGCGAGCTCGGGCTCGCCCGCGAGGCCCGCGGATCCCTTGAGCGCGTGCACCGATCGCCGCGCGACCTCGACCGCGGGATCGTCGGGCGGCACGGGCAGCGCCTCGATCGCCGCGAGATGACGCTCGAGCTCCTGCACGAGGAGCTTCGTCAGCTCGGGATCGCGCGCGGACACGCTACTCCTCTTCGTCGTCGAGCAGCTTCGCGAGCGGCTCGAGAACGGGGCGCAGCGCGGCGAGCACGATGGCCTTCGGCGCCCTCCCGCTGAGCGCGCCGAGCGTGTTCACGAGCGCCCGTGCATGATCGCTCGCCTCGGCGATCGCGCGCGCGGTCTCCGGATCGGTGCCCGTCGACCTGCGCAGGCGATCCTTGATGTCCCCGAGCGCGCGCTCCGCGTCGGCCGCCGCGCCGCCGACGCGCGCCGCTTCCTGCGCCACCTCGCTCGCCGCCTCGCGCGTGCGGTCGAGGTTGCCGTGCACCTGGAGCAGCTCGGATCCGACCTCGCCGAGCGCGCTCGCGAGCTCGCGCGACGCCTCCGCGCCGCGGATCGCGTGCGACTTCACCTCGTCGGACACCATCCCGAGCGCATGGCCCCCGCCCTCCCCGAGCCGGGCGCCCTCGAGGCCGGCGTTGAGCGCGACCAGCTCGAGCCGGGCGAACGCGTCGGTGATGCGCTGGAAGCTCGTCGACAGGTCCTGCGCGCGCGCCGCCGTCGCCCGCGCGCGATCGGCGAGCCCGTCGACGGTGCCCCGCTGCTTCGCGACGTGCGAGGCGATCCGCTGCGCGGCGTCGCCGGCGTCGCGCACCGCGCCGCACGCGCGCTCGTGGGCCGACCAGAGCGCGCCTTCCTCGGCGAGCGTCCGCTCGTTCAGGTTCGTCGCCCTCGCTCCTCGGCGGAGGAGGCGGAAGATGCGTCGCTTCGACTTGTCTTCGGGACCGGCCATGGTGGTCGCTCTTCCTCACCGTGAGGCTACACCGCCCAGTGGGTCTCGCGCACGCGTGCGATCACCGCGCTGACGTCGAAGAGGCGCGCGTGCTCACCGGCGTGGACCGCGTGGTCGTGCATCGCCTCGAAGCGCCCGGTCGCGACGACGTCGATGCCCACGAGACCGACACGCTCGCCGAGATAGCTCACCACGAGCATGCAGGAGCGCGAGCCGCCCAGGCCGACGACGGGCACCATCTCCCCGTCGACGAGCGCGAGCCCCACCAGCTCCGGCGGCGCGCCGGGCACGCGGCCGATCGGCGGCACGGGGACCACGCGCATCGCCACCGTCGCCGGGAGGAAGAACAGCTCCGCACCGACGCGGAAGACGACGCCGCCGAGCACCTCAGCGCCTCCGGAGGACGCGTGCTTCGAGGAACTGCGCGAGCGTCCTGCACGCGTCGAAGCTCGACATGTGGCTCGCGGCGACGACCTGCCGGACCGTCCGCTCGCCGTCGACGAGATCGAGGACGGTCTTCTCGCGCGGCGGGAGCGAGCCGATGTCGAGCGATCCGAACGCCGCGTCGTCGCGGACGAGCACGGCGTCGAAGCTACCGAGCGTGCCCTCGAGGACGCGCCACTCGTCGACGCGGCGGAACCCCTCCATCACCACCGACGCCACCGGAAGCGAGAGGCGCGCGCTCTCCGCGAGCTCGCCCGGCGGCTCGCGCCGCAGCTCGAAGCGGCCGCGCGACCAGCGGAGCACGTCGTAGAGGAGCTCGTTCGACTGCTTGGCGAGCGCGACGCGGAGCTGCGACTCGACGATCTTCCCGGCGGCGAGGAGCATCGTCCCGAGAGGCCTCGGAGGCGCGCTCGCCGCCGCGAGCCGCTCGAGCAGCGCCGGGCTCCCCGGCATCGTCAGCGGACCGTGAACGTCGTCGCGGACCGTGTCGGGCGTGATCGACTCGCGCGTCATCACGCGCGAGGGCGGGAGCACGTCGCTCGCCTCCGCGGCGACCGGCGCCTGCTCCGCCTTGCGCTTCTGGAGGACCTCGTCGATCTGCTCCGGCGTGAGGATCCCTTCCTCGACGAAGTAGCGTCCGAGGCGGAACTCGTCGCTCGCGCCGCTCGACTGCACGAGATCGATGAGGCCGGCGCGGAACGTGGCGACGATCTCGACGCTGCCGTTCTGGCAGACGAGCACGCCGGTCTGGTTCTCCGCCTGGAGGAGCTGCAAGACGGCCCCGATGGGGATGACCGCGAGATCACCGGAGAGCACCGTCCGATCGGGCGCGGCCTTCACCACGTCGCGCAGCGCCTCGATCATCTCCACGATCGCCTCGTTCGAGAGGCTCGCGCCGAGCGCGGCGACGAGGTCCGCCCCCCGCGCGTCGGGCTTCTCCTCGAGCGTGCGCGTCGCGATCTGCGCGAGCTTCTGCGCGACGATCTGCACGACGTTCGTGCGGCGCGTCTCGCGCTCGAGCGGCTCGGGCCGGACGGACGCCGGCACCGGACCGATGTCGGTGTCGTCGCCGTCGACGTCGGGGAGGCGCGTCGAGCTCGCCCGGCCGGTGTTCACCTTGCGGAGCGCGTTCTCCACCACCGCGACGAGGGCCTGCGCGTCGAACGGCTTGGTGATCGCGTCGAGCGCCCCGGTCTGCTGCACGAACTGATCGCGGATGCGATCGCCCTTGGCGCTCATCAGGACGACCGGCAGCTGCGCGAGCTCGAACGAATGATCGCGGAGCGCGCGGCACAGCTGGTAGCCGTTCATCCGCGGCATCACGAAGTCGACGAGCACGAGGTCGGCCTTCACCTCGCCGCTGGCGAGGACCTCGAACGCGTCCTGTCCGTCGGACGCGAGCGCGGGCTCGTAGCCGTGGCGCTCGAGGATCGTCGAGACGACTCGGCGGATGGTGGGGCTGTCGTCCACGACCAGGATGCGCGTCGCCATGGGTCGAGCCCGCCGGACATTAGCATGGGCGCCGCGAAACCTCGTAAGCTAGCCCGCTCGTGAAGAGCCTGCCCGTTTGCTTCCGCGGGGGAACGATCGTCACCTGCGACGAGTCCGACCGCGTCGTCCACGGTGACCTCCTCGTGCAGGACGGGCGCATCGCCGCCGTCGGCAAGCTCCCCCGGGGCCTCGGGCCGATGCGCGTGATCGACGCGCGCGGCTGCGCGATCGTCCCGGGCCTCGTGCAGGCGCACGTGCACCTCTGCCAGGTGCTCTTCCGGGGCATGGCCGACGATCTCCCGCTCCTCGAGTGGCTGCAGAAGCGGATCTGGCCGCTCGAGGCGGCCCACGACGAGCACTCGCTCTCCGCGAGCGCGGAGCTCGGCCTGCTCGAGATGATGCTCGCGGGCACCACCACCATCCTCGACATGGGCACGGTGCACGCCTACGACGCGGTCTTCGAGGCGTGCGCACGCGCCGGGATCCGCGTGTTCGGCGGCAAGACGATGATGGACGCGGGCGACGGCGTCCCCAGGCGCCTGCGCGAGAAGACCTCTGCCTCGCTCGCCGAGGCCGACCGCCTCGCGGCGACGTGGTCGAAGCATCCGAGCGGACGGCTGCGCTACGCGTACGCCCCGCGGTTCATCCTCTCGTGCACCGAGGCCCTGTTCCGCGGCGTCGCCGAGCGCGCCGAGCAGAACGGCGCGCGCCTCCACAGCCACGTGGCCGAGCATCCGGACGAGCGCGTGGCGGTGAAGAAGGCGCTCGGAGACGACGACGTCGCGATCCTCCGCAGGTGGGGCTTCAAGGGGAAGAACACGCTCCTCGCCCACGGCGTGCAGATCACCGACGCCGAGGCGGTGAAGATCGCGAAGGACGGCACGAGCATCGTCCACTGCCCGAGCGCGAACCTGAAGCTCGGCTCCGGCATCGCGCGCGTGCACGATCTCCTCGCGCACGGCGTGCAGATGGCCATCGGCGGCGACGGCGCGCCGTGCAACAACAACCTCGATCCCTGGATGGAGCTCCGCCACGCCGCGCTCCTCGCGAAGATCCGGAGCGGGACCACGTCGCTCCCGGCCCGCCGCGCCTTCCGCCTCGCCACCATCGACGGCGCGCGCGCGCTCGGGATCGATCGCGAGCTCGGCTCGCTCGAGAAGGGCAAGCGCGCGGACGTCGTCGTCGTCCGCACCGACGGCCCGCACGTCGAGCCGGGCGGCGACGTGTTCTCGCGCCTCGTCTACGCGGTCACCGCCCGCGACGTGTCCCACGTGATGGTCGACGGCGACATGGTCGTCGACCAGGGCGAGCACCAGCGCCTCGATCGCGAGGCGGTCCTCGCGCGCGCGCGCGAGCAGGCGAAGAAGCTCACGAAGCGCGCGAAGCTCTGACTACGCGCGCGCTTCGGCTTCCTCGATCTGCGCGAGGGCGACCGCGAGCGCGTCCTTCGCGCGATCGAGCGACGCCCGGTCCGCGTCGATCTTCGCGCTCGCCTTCTCGAGCGCGGCCGATCGCGTGGCGAGCAGCGCGCTCGCCTCGGCGAACGACTGCTTGAGCGCCGCGAGCTCCGCCTCGAGGACGACGTTGCGGTTCTGCGCGTTCGCGAGGTCCTTCTCGGCGCCGTTCTTCGCCGAGAGCAGCTCGGTGATCTGGTCCGCTTGCTCGGTGACCTTCGCCTCGTGCGCGGCGAGCGCCTCGCGGATCGATGCGAGCTCGCTGCCGAGCGTGTGGATCTGCGCATCGGCCGCGGTCAGGCGCTCGGTCGCGTCCTGCTCCTGCGCCGCGAGCTTCGCCGCGTACGCCGCCTCGGTCGACGCGAGCCGCTCGGCGGCCTCCCTCTGCGCGGCCGCGAGGCGATCGGCGCCGTCCTGCTGCGCCGCCGCGAGCCGCTCGGCGGCCTCCTGCTGGGCCGCCGCGAGGGCCGCCTCGCCGCGCGACGAGGCCTCGGCGACCTTCTCGTCGCGCTCGGCCTCGAGCGCCGCGCGCTGCTGCGCGATGGCCTGCGCGTGCTCGGCCTGGAGCGTCTCGAGCGCGCGCTCGTGGTCGGCGCGCGCGCGGTTCTGCTCCTCCTGGTGGGCGCGGTGCAGCGCCGCGAGCTTGCTGTCCGACTCGGCGCGGAGCTCCTGCTCGCGCTCGGCGATCGCCTCCGCCTTGTCCTGCTCCGCGGCGGCACGCGCGCCCTCGAGCGCGTGCGCCTTGTCGGCAGCCGCCGCCTCGAGCTCGCGGACGCGCCGCTCCTCCGCCTCGGCGAGCGCCGCTTCCCGGGCGTTCGTCTCCGCGGCGAGGGCGCTCGCGTGCTCCTCGCGCATCGACGCGATCGCCGCGTCCTTCGCGGCGACCTCGCCCGCGAGGCGCTCCTCGACCTGCGCGAGCTCCTGCGCGCGGCGTTCGTCCGACGCGGCGACCTCGCGGGCGCGGCGCTCCTCGGCCGCGGCGAGCGCGGCCTCGTGCGATGCGCGCTCCGACGCGAGAGCGCTCGCGTGCTCGTCGCGGAGCTGCGCGGCCTCGGCGTCCTTCGCCGCGACCTCGCGCGCGCGGCGCTCCTCGGCCTCGGCGAGCGCCTGGGCATGGCGCTGCTCGGCCTCGGCGAGCTCGCGCGAACGCACGTCGGCGGCCTGCGCCGCTTCCTGCGCGCGACGCTCCTCGAGCTGCGCGACCTCTCGGGCGCGGCGCTCGTCGGCCTGCGCGAGCGCCTGCGCGCGACGCTCCTCGGCGGCCGCGAGCTCCTGCCCGCGACGCTCCTCGGCCTGCGCGGCCTCCTGCGCCCGCCGCTCCTCGGCGGCCGCGAGCGCCTGCTGCGCGCTCGCGCGCTCCTGCTCGAGCGCCTGCGTGAGCTCGCTCCGCACCTGCTCGGTCTCGGCGGCCTTCGCCGCGAGCTCCGACGCGTGCACGTCGCGCATCGTCGACAGCTCGTTGGCACGAGCCTCCGCCTCCTGCTGGGCGCGCTCGGCGCGGCGCTTGAAGTCCTCGTTCGCCTTCTTCGCCTGCTCCTTGTCCTTCTTGAGCGCTTCGAGCTTCTCGTTCGCGTCGGCGAGCGCGCGCTCCTGCTCGAGGACCTTGTCGTCGAGATCGGCCTTCTCGCGCTCGAGGGCGAGCGACTTGTCGCGCCCCTCGACGATGTCGCGGTCCTTCCGCGACAGCTGCTCCCTGAGCGAGAGGATCTCCTTGTCCTTCTTGTTGAGCGCCTCGCGCAGGTCGAGGAACTCGCGGCTCGACACGCCCGCCTTGCCGCTGCTCGCGCTCGCGAGCCGCGTCTTGAGGTCCTCGACCTCCTTCTGGAGGCGCTCCATCTCCGCCGCGTCGGCGCCGCCGGTCGCGGCGCTGCTCTCGGCGCGCACGCTCTCGATCTCGGCGCGCGCCGCCGCCATCTCGTGCTGCGAAGCCTCGAGGTGCGATTCGAGCTCGCGGATGCGCGCGTTCGCCGTGGAGATCGCCTCTTCGAGCGCGGCGACCCGCAGCGCGTCTCCGCCGCTCGGCGCCGCGCTCGGCCGCGCCGACGGCATCGCCTGGGGAGCTTCGCTCTTCTTCTTCGGCCGCTCGCTCCGTCGAACCACGGGCTCGGGCTCCGGCTCGGGCAGCGACGACATCGCGTCCGAGGGAGGCGCGAGCGCCGCCTCGAGCGAGTGCGCTCCGTTGCCGTTCGTGTACTCGACCGCCTCGGCGGGCGGCGCCGCGGACGGCGGGCGCGAGGCCATGTCGTCGATGACGATGTCGCCTTCGTCGAGCGCCTCCTCCTCGACCGGCGCGGGCTGCTGGCTCGCGCGGTAGAGGGCCTCGCCGAGCGCCGGTCCGCTCTCCGCGAGCGCCGGCACGAACGAGGTGATGCGCTGGAGCAGCTCGCCGAACGCGATCGGCTTGTGGACGTAGTCCTCGGCGCGCGTGCGGAGCTTTCGATGCTGCTCGAACGTCTCGTCGCTCGACTCGCTCGACATGATGATGAGCGGGACGTCCTTGAGCGACGGATCCTTCTTCAACTTGTTGCAGACCGAGAAGCCGTTCATGCGCGGCAGCTCGATCGACAGCAGGATCAGGTCCGGACGCGCGCTCGCGGCCTGTTGCAGGCCGGTGTTCCCGTCGTCGACGACTTGCACGTTGCAACCGAGCTTGGTGAGCTCGTTACGGAGCTCGCCGGCGAACGCCGCATCGCTCTCGAACACCAGCACGTTCTGGCCCATCGCGCTGGAGGATAGGTGCCCGAAAACACGAGTGTCAAAGGCACCGATCAGCTTTTTCGCCCGACGCCTCGCGCAGCCTTCTCCACATGGCCGCTCGTACCGCTCCGACGCTCGAGCTCACCGAGCACCGACGACAGCGAGACGTCGCGCGAGCGCAGCGCGACCATGACGTGGAAGAGCACGTCGGCCGCCTCGGAGACGACGCGCTCGTCGCTCTCGTCCGCGATCGCGCGCGCCAGCTCGTCCGCCTCTTCCCGGACCTTCGCGCCGATCTTCGCGGCGCCTCCGTCGTAGAGGCTGCGGACGTAGCTCGTGCCCGCGGTCGACGACTTGCGCGCCTCGAGCGTCCGCTCGAGCCTCGACAGGAGATCGGTGGCCGGCACCTCGTCGTCGCGCACCGCGAGCGCACCGTCCTCGAGCACGAGGCGACGGAAGAAGCAGCTCGCGGCGCCGGTGTGACAGCTCGGTCCGCGCGGGGCGACGAGATAGATGAGCGTATCGGCATCGCAGTCGACGAGCACGCCCGTGACGTCCATCGCGTTGCCGCTCGTCCGTCCCTTCTCCCAGAGCTCGCCCCGCGAGCGGCTCCAGAACGTCGCGCGCTTCGTCTCGAGCGTGTGGCGCACGGCCTCCATCGTCGCGAAGGCGACCATCCGCACCTCGCCGGTGAGGTGGTCCTGCGCCACGACGGGGACGAGCCCGTCTTCACCCATGTCGAGCGGACCGCGTTCGGCCATGGGAGTGTGCTACTCGATGACGGGGGTTTCCGAAATGATCCGCGCCGAGCTCGCCTTCGCCACGCCTCGGAAGCTGCCGAAGCCCTCTGCCGTGAGCGGCCGCATCGTCGTGCTCGACGTCGCGTTCGCG
Organism: Labilithrix sp.; assembly: GCA_039809525.1. Taxonomy (GTDB): domain Bacteria; phylum Myxococcota_A; class Polyangia; order Polyangiales; family Polyangiaceae; genus Labilithrix. The sequence continues at coordinate 20,886 of JBDHVD010000068.1, forward strand.
TCGGAGGCGTCGGGCGGCGGCTTCGCGAAGATCACGAAGCCGTTCATCGACGGCCTCGGGCCGCGGCTCGCCGCGTGGGTCGATCACCACGACCATGCGCTCCACGAGCAGTACCGTGCCGATCCCCGCTTCGTCCTCGCGACGAAGAAGGAGCACGGCGCCTGCCCCGAGATGGTCACGCCCGAGCTGGTCGCGCGGACCGGCAAGGTCGACACCATCGTCTGCCATACCGACTTCGACGGGCTCTGCAGCGCGGCGAAGTGGATGCGCGAGGGCATCGAGTGTTACCCGGGCGCCGACGACGATGCGCGCGCGATCGACACGCGGCTCGGCACGCCGAGCCCGACCGCACGCCGCTTCGACCGGGCGATCCGCGCGCGACCGCGCGACACCGGGCTGCTCGGGATCATCGTCCGTCACCTCGCGAACGGCCTCGCGGACGACTCGCTGTGGGCGCCGATCGACGCGGCGGGCGCGGAGCTCGAGGCGGTCGAGAAGACGACGATCGAGCTCGCGCGCGGCTACCGGAAGCTCGATCTCCCGAAGGAGGTCGTCACCGGCTGCACGTCGGTGGCCTTCGTCGACGTCACCGGCCGGACGAACCCGGGCAAGCGTTACGACAAGACCCAGCTGCTCCTGCTCGGGCAGGAGCGCGCGGCGATCGCCCTGCTCGTCGATCAGGACACGCTGACGCTCGCGGCGCCGTTCGACAGCGGGATCAACTTCCTCGCGCTGCTCGGTCTCTCGGGCGGGATGCCCACGCTCGTCTCGGTCGGCAAGGACCGACTTCCCGAGGCGCTCGCGCGGCTCGGCGTGCCGAAGGCCGAGATCGACTCGCTGCGTTGACGGTGACGCGCCCCGGCAAACGTCGGGGAAGTCGCGGACGGGCCAAAGCGCGTCCAGAAGAGCGGCGTGCCGATCACCCACATGAGCACACCCGTGTTTCATTTCCGCGATGCGGCATTTCACGCATGGAAGTTCGTTGACCCTCGATTCGGGCGCGTGGTAACGCGTCGCCTTCCAACGTTGAAATGGCCGCCGGTCCATTCACCGCGTCGGCCTTTCAGAGTCGCAAGGCGAAGAGGGTGGGTGCTTCGATGGTCGCGAGAGCTTGGGAGCGGGTCGAGGGGAAGAGGCTCGGGGTCGGAACGCCGCGGGGCGCCGAAGGCCGCAGCGGCGTGGAGGAGATGTTCGTCCAGAACGACGCCGTCTCGCTCTGCCTGCTCCTGAACCGGCGCGCGAAGACGATGCGCGTGATCGACTTCCGGGCGGGGCCCAGCTACGCGAAGCGCATCTTCGTGCTGAAGCTCGCGAAGAAGGAAGGCATCGAGAAGATCTACACGCTCGTCGAGCGGGACGAGGTCTCGACGTGGATCAAGCTCGGCTTCGAGAAGGAAGCGAACATCCCCGGGTTCTACAAGCGCAGTGACGCGTTCATCCTCGGCTGCGTGGTCGACGAGGCGGCGTTCGCCGCGGAGCCGCGCATGGCGACGGTCGACGACGACGACGACGAGCCCGCGCCCCCGCAGCCCTCGCCGGCGCACGACCGGATGGAGAAGACGCTCGTGGCCGCGAAGAAGGCGGTCAAGGGCCTGCTCGATCGCCAGCTCCCGCCGGCGAAGCTCGCGGCGCTGAAGGAGAGCGACGCGAAGAAGGCCGTCGACAAGCAGCTCAAGGCCGGCCGCGCGCTCACCGCGTTCGAGCCGTTCGGCCGCGACGTCGAGCGCCGCTGGTTCCAGCTCACGGCCCGCGGCGGCTTCGAGCTGATCGCGTCGACCGAGTCGCAGTCGTGCTTCGGCAACACGTTCCTCGAGCTCCTGTCCGCGCCGAAGACCGAGCACGAGCGGCTGGCGACGATCGCCGCGCTCGGAACGATCTGCGACAAGCTCCTCGCGGAAGGCGTGGTCAGCTGCTTCTCGATGGCGCCGAGCGACGACGTCGCGCTCGCGACCGCGTTCGCGTTCAACGGCTTCCGCCGCACCGGCCTGCTCGAGAACCACATCGTCGTGGGCGGGCAGCGCAAGGACGCGATCGTCTGGTCGCGCAAGCTCGCGAACCCCGCCGACGAGTAAGCGTCAGCCCGCCGTCCTCACGGGGAGAGGCGCTCGATCGTCCACGCCTGCGCGCCGATGCGTGTATAGCGCAAACGATCGTGGAGGCGGCTCGGGCGCCCCTGCCACAGCTCGATCTTCTCGAAGGCGATGCGGTAGCCGCCCCACGTCTCGGGGCAGGGCACCTCGCCTTCGCCGAAGCGCGCGCGCACGGCGGCGAGCCGCGCGTCGAGGTCCTCGCGTCCGGCGAGGACCGCGCTCTGCGCCGACGCCCACGCGCCGAGCTGGCTCTCGCGCGGGCGCGAGCGGAAGTACGCCTCCGACTCCTCGCGCGAGACCTTCGTCACCGCGCCGGTCACGCGCACCTGACGCTCGAGGAGCACCCAGAAGAACGCCGCGCACGCGCGCGGGTTCGCCGCGAGCGCCCTGCCCTTGTCGCTCTCGTAGTTCGTGTAGAAGACGAGCCCCCGATCATCGAGGCCTCGGAGCAGCACCACCCGTGCGGACGGCTCCCCCTCGGCGGACACCGTCGCGAGCGTCATCGCGTTCGGCTCGGGGTGCCCGGCCTGGATGGCGTCGTGCAGCCAGCGCTCGAGCTGCTTCACCGGCGAGGGATCGACGTCGCGCTCGTGGAGACCGGCGCGTTCGTATTCGGTTCGGATGGCGGCGAGTGTGCTGAGGGTGGGAAGCATCAGGATTTCCGAGACGTCATCGTCATTTGACAGCGCGCGGCGCGATCGTCAACGTCGCGGGCCGACATGCGCTCGAACGGGCCCCGGGAGATCCTCGTCGCGCTCGGAGTCGTCGCCGCGGCCGCGGCGTGCACGCTCGACTTCGATCGCTTCCGCGGCGAGGCTGCGCCCGACACGGCGGACGTGATCGATGCGCCCGACGCGACCGGCGTCTCCTCGGGCGATCCCCCCTCCGATCCCGGCAGCCCCGAGCCGTCGACGATCGACGCCGGCGACGCGTCGATCGACGCGATCGCCGACGCGCCGGTCGCGCCGAGCTGCGACGAGCCCGGGCTCGTCGCGCGGTTCGGCTTCGACGAAGGAGCCGGCGCGACGGTGAACGACTGCTCGTCGAGCAAGCACGCGGGGAGCGTCGTCGGCGCGCCCGTGTGGACCTCGGGTCATGCCGGAGGCGCGCTGGCGCTCGACGGCGCGTACGTCTCGCTCGGCAGCGCGCCGAAGCTCGACGTGAAGGGCGCGTTCACCGCCGCCGCGTGGATCCGGGTCACGAGCTTCCCGAAGAAGCCGTCGGCGTACGTCTTCGGCAAGACGGCCAGCATCTACCAGGGAGGCTGGCGGCTCGGGCTCGAGCCGTCGGCGGTCTCGTTCGCGGTGTCGCGCGGGCCGGCCAAGGCCGAGCTCCAGGCAGAGGCGCCGCTCCCCGCCACCGGCACGTGGGTGCACGTGGCCGGCGTGTTCCAGCCCGGCAGCGGCGTGACGATCTTCGTCGGCGGGGTGCAGGCCGGCACGAACACGGCCGATCCGCCGGCGGCCGTCCCGCCGATGGCCTCGGACCTGCGCGTCGGCGTACGCGGCGACGGCGATCCCTCGACCTACTTCCGCGGGGCGGTCGACGACGTGCGCCTGTACGCGCGGGCGCTCTCGCCGCTCGAGATCGCGGCGCTCGCCGCGCCGTAGCAGGCTCCGCCGCTCTCGCGCCCGGACGTGGCCGCTGATACGTTCGATGCGGGGCCACACGACATGACGACCGATCTCCAGAGCATCGGGGCGACCACGCGCGCGGGACACGAGGGGACGCCGCACCTCGTCGCGAAGATGACGCGGCTCGCGGAGGCGCTGGCGAGCGATGCGCGGCTGGCGAACGAGGTCGTCACGCGACCGCACCCGCTGCTCCTCGCGGTCAGCCGCGACGATCTCCTGGTGGTCGCCGCTCCCGCCGCGGTCTGGGACAAGGGGCGCGAGCTGCTCAAGCCGTTCGCGACGCGGTTCGCCGACGGCGCCGCGATGCTCGTGCTGATCGGCTATCCCACCGAGGTCGATCTCCAGCAGGCGATGAACCGAGGGCTCGCGAGCATCGTCGCGGAGGACGCGTCGATCGACGAGCTGCTCCTGGCCGGCATGCGCGCGTTCGAGCTGCTCGAGGCGAAGGGCCGCGCGGAGAGCCGCGGCAAGTGGCTGCGCCGGTATCGCTACGAGCTCGGCGAGCTGATCAACATCGCGCGCGCGATGACCACCGAGCGCGACGTGAACAAGCTGCTCGGCGTCATCCTCGAGAAGAGCCGCTTCGTCACCGGCGCCGACGCCGGCAGCATCTACGTCGTCGAGCCGGAGGAGCCGCCGCGCGCGGCGGGCTCCGACGAGGCGCCGCGGAGCTCGCTGTCGCGCGGGCCGATGCTGCGCTTCAAGCTCTCGCAGAACGACTCGGTCAACTACGACTCGCGCGAGTTCGTGATGCCGATCTCGAACCGCTCGATCGCCGGCAGCGCGGTGCTCGCGAAGAAGGCGATCAACATCCCCGACGCCTACGAGATCCCCGCCGGCGCCCCGTACGGCTTCGATCGCCGGTTCGACGAGAAGATCGGCTACCGCACCAAATCGATGCTCACCATGCCGCTCGTCTCGCAGCGCGACGAGGTCATCGGCGTCATCCAGCTGATCAACAAGAAGAAGGACCCGTCGCTCAAGCTGCTCGACAAGGACGACGTCGAGGAGCAGGTCGTCCCGTTCGACGAGCGCAGCGAGGAGCTGCTCGGCATGGTCGCCGCGCAAGCAGGCGTGTCGCTCGAGAACACGATGCTCTACGACGAGATCCGGAAGCTGTTCGAGGGCTTCGTCAAGGCGAGCGTCGAGGCGATCGAGTCGCGCGATCCGACGACGAGCGGTCACTCGCGGCGCGTCGCCGATCTCACCGTCGAGCTGGCCAAGGTCGTCGACTTCGAGAGCGCGGGCCCGTACCGCGACGCGCACTTCACGAGCGAGGACCTCCGCGAGCTCGAGTACGCGTCGCTCCTCCACGACTTCGGCAAGATCGGCGTACGCGAGAAGGTCCTCGTCAAGGCGAAGAAGCTGTACGACGAGAAGCTCGAGCTGATCCGCGCGCGCTTCGACTTCGTGTCACGCTCGCTCGAGGCGGACATCCTCCGGCGCAAGCTCGCGGCGATCGAGCGCGGCGCCCCGAGGGCCGAGCTCGA
>JBDHVD010000069.1:0-26094 GCA_039809525.1 Labilithrix sp.
GACGGTCTTCGGGGTTTGGCGAGGGGGGGCAGGGCGCGCCGACGGCGGTCCGACGCGCGCTACGGCATCGTCAGCTCGACGACGGTGATCGACGTCGTCGGCAGCTTCGCCTTGAGGCTCGAGCCCTCGACCTTCGCGTCGCCGGCGACGAAGCCCTGCTCGCCGCCGGTGTAGACGAAGGACTTCACGCCCGAGGGCTGCGCGCAGCCGTTGAGCGCGATGCTCGCATCGAACGGACGGTCGGCGCTGAAGTTGAGCGCGACGAGCACCCACTTCTCCCCCGCCTCGTCGCGCGAGGCGAAGAGCGAGACGCCGCTCGGCGAGGTGGTCGGCACGATGCGGTCGAGGAAGTGACCGCCGTTGCCGTCGTAGTTGCGGTAGGCGCGGAACGCCCAGTACGCGGGCTTCGGCTTCTTCGGGTACGTCCAGTAGAACGCGTGGCTCACGCCGTAGAGCGCGAAGCGGCCGAGCGCCTCCGCGAGGGCGACCGCGCCGGCGACGTGGTGCTCGGCGCCGAAGTTGTACTCGCCGATCTGGAAGCCGAGGCCCGGGTTGTTCGCCGCGATGAGGTCCTTCATCCGCGGGATCAGGTAGACGGCGTCCTGGATCCACGACTCGTCCTTGTACTCGCGGTCCCAGAGCGAGCGCGTGGTGCGGTAGCGGAGATCGTTGGTCTTGCGATCGGTGCCGCCGCCGCCGTCGCCGCCCTCACCGTCGGGGCCCTGCACGTTCTCGCCCTGCGGATAGATGTGCACGTCGAGGACGTCGAGGATGCGGATGCCCGTCTTCTTCTCGTGCTCGGCGAGCTTCTTCAGGTACCAGGCGAGGAGCGGCTCGTCGCCGTGCGCCTTGCGATCGGGCTTGGAGTGAAAGCCCGCCTTCGCGTCCTTGCCGCTGAAGAAGTAGCCGGGCCATCCCCATTCGGCCGGCCCCGCGATGATCGCGTCGGGATCGGCCTGCCGCACCGCGGTGCCGTAGGCGATCGTCTTCTCGAGCAGCTCGTCGTAGGTCGTCGGATCGGGGTGGACGTCGCGGTGGGTCGAGTCCCAGAGCGCAGGCTCGTTGTCGAGGATGTACTCGTAGATGACCCGCTTTCCGCGCTTCCGATCGGCCTCGCGCAGCTTCGCCACCCACGCGCCGACCTCCTCGGGCGTGATCTTCACCGCCGCGCGCGTCGGATCGCCCGGCTTGATCTCCGTCTTGCCGTCGGGCTTCTTGCCGTTGCCGCAATCGGGGCGGTACTCGTCCGTCTTCTCCTGCGGACCGAACACGCTGACCGGGAAGGCGCAGCTCTTGGTGTCCTTCGCCACCCATCCCATGATCGGGACGGTGACCGCGGCGCGGCCGCCCTTGTCCGCGGCCTTCGCGAGGAACTTGTCGACCGAGTCGATGTCGACGTTCTCCCAGAACCAGTCGTTGCCCGTGCTCCACGCGTTGCCGAGCTTCGGGTTGTACCGGGTCGTGGTGTTGCCGCCCCAGCGATGCGCGGTGGCGCCGATGTCCTTGTCCGCATCGGCCCACGCGATGCCGAAGATGGTGGGGCTCACCGGCATGCCGGCGTTCGAGCACGTGACCGCCATCGGCGTGGCGGGATGCATCTTCCCCGGCGCGATCGGTCCACCGACCTGACCGGCGACCGCTTCGGTGATCACCGAGGCCGCCGGCACCTGCACCTTGCCCCCGTCGGGGGCGACGATGACCGGCCCCGCCACGGCCGACTCGGCGACCGCGGGCGTGTTCGTGTCCTTCTTTCCACTGCAACGGTCGCAGCCGCCGAGCGCAGCGACGACAGCGAGGGTGAACGCGGGGCCGATCGTCTTCTTGGTCACGGGAGGTCTCCGGACAGGATGACCAGATCCGCGTACGCGCGCCAAGCGGCTTCGATCAGGTCCAGCCTGCGGGCGCGGGCGAGCGCGAGGTCCCGCCGGGCGAGCAGGGCGCGGGTGAGATCGACCTTGCCGGCCTTGAAGCCGTCGACCGCCGCGGTCACCGCGCGCTCGAGGGCGGGGATGCCGCTCACGTCCAGCTCGTCGAGCGCCGACCGCACGGCGAGGATCGCGTCGCGCGCGGCACGGAGCCGCGTCTCGATGATCGTGCGGTACAGCTCGAGCTGGCGATTGGCGTTCTCGCGCCCCTTCTCCGCGCGCGCGATCTCGCCCTGGAAGCGGCGCGTGATCGGGAATGTGATCACCGCGCCGCCGCCGAGACGGAGCTCGCCGAAGCCGCCGCCCCGTCCGGCGATGACCTCGAGGGACACCGGCGGGAGCTTCTCGCGCTCGTAGCGCTCGATCGACGCGTCCCAGTAGTGCTGCTCGGCCGCGAGGCGCGCGACGATCGGCGTGCGGTCGACGAGCTTGCCGATCTGCGCGTCGTCCCAGCTCGCGCGCAGGGTCGGGGGCGCGACCGGCGTGTTCGCGGGCGGCAGGTCGACGCGCGGGCTGCCCGTGACCTCGCCGAAGCGCGCGCGTGCCTGCGCGACGCGCACCGTGGCCTCGGCCTTGGACTGCACCCACCGCGCGACCTCCGCCTCCGCGAGGCTCTTCTCGTAGAGGGTGGTGTCCTTCGCCTCGAAGCGGCCCTGGAAGTACTTGGCCTCGTCGCGCGCCGTCTGCTCGCCGGCGGCCGCCTCGACGATGCGCTGCGCGCCCACGACCATCTCGCCGTACGCGCTCACCGCTTCGCCCGTCGCGATCGCGCGCGCGTTGACGATGCCGATCTTGCGCCATGCGATCAGGCGCTCGGCCTCCTCGATGCGCTTGCCGCGCTGGCCGCCCCAGTCGAGCGGGAAGTAGGTGAAGGACATCGCCTGGACGATGCCCGTGCGCTCGCCCGCGATCGGCGTCGTCCACCCGCGGTCGACCTGGATCTCGGTGTACGGGTTGCCGAACGAGCTGACGCGCGCACCGGCCATGTGCGCGTTCGCGACGCCGAGCTCCGCTTCCGCCTCGGCGACGACGATCGCGCGCGAGCGCGCGGACTCGATCGCGCGCTGCAACGTGGGGAACTCCGCATGCGCCGCTCGCGGCACGGCGACGACGGCTCCGAGCACGGCGAGGGTGGCGAGGCAGCGGCGATGAATCGTCATGGCCGTGCACTCTACTCGACCGCGCGCGGATCGGACGACCATCCGTGCATCTGTTGCAAGACGCGACAGCTGCTCCGGGCGGGCGAACTAGTTTGAGCACAAACTATTACACGTCATCGGAGCACTCGGCCTCGGACGCCGTCTGCGCCCCGCCCGGCGCGCGGGTCTTCGACAGCAGGACCCGTCCGATGGCGAGCCCGAGGACCATGGCGATCGACGACGCGAGGAGAATCCCGGTCTTCGCCTGCGCGAGGTGGAGCTCTTGCGTGAACGCGAGCGCGGCGACGAAGATCGCCATGGTGAAGCCCACCCCGGCGACGACGCCGACGACGAGCAACTCGCGCAGGCCGACGGCCCGCGGCAGCGATGCGATGCCGGCGCGGACGGCGAGCATCGAGAAGGCGACGATGCCGATGGGCTTGCCCACGACGAGGCCGACGACGATCCCCATCGACACGGCGCTCGGCGAGGCGGCGCTCGCATCGAGCGTCACGCCCGCGTTGGCGAGCGCGAAGAGCGGCATGATGCCGAACGCCACCCACGGATGGAGGGTCGCCTGCAGGCGCTCGGCCGGAGCGACCGCCTCGCGGCGCGCGAGCTCGATCCGCCGCGCCTCCTCCGCGACCAACTTCTCGTCGTTCTCCACGCGCGCGGCCGCGGTGCGCGCCGTCTCGACGAGCCCCGACGCGCCGAACCACGTCCGTGCCGGCGTGAGCAGGCCGACGATCACGCCGCCGATCGTCGGGTGGATCCCCGAGCGGAGGAGCCCGAGCCACACCACGCCGCCGGGCAGCAGATAGATGAGGGCGCGACGGACGCCGATGCGCTGGAGCACGAGGATCCCGAGTACCCCGCCGAGCGCGAGCCAGAGGCCGCTCGTCACGATCGGCCCCGAGTAGAACATCGCGATGACGAGGATGCCGCCGATGTCGTCGATGATCGCGAGCGCGAGCAGGAGCACGCGGACGGCCGGCGGGACGCGCTTGCCGAGCAGCGCGAGCACGCCGACGGCGAACGCGATGTCCGTCGCCATCGGGATCCCCCACCCCGACCGCACCTCCGGCTGCTTCATCGACACGAGGAGGTAGAGGAGCGCCGGGGTGATCATCCCTCCGAGCGCTGCGGCGGCCGGGAGCGCCGCGCGCTTCGGCGTCGAGAGCTCGCCGCCGTGGATCTCGCGGCGGATCTCGAGCCCGACGACGAAGAAGAAGATCGTCATCAGGCCGTCGTTGATCCAGAAGTGCGCGGGATGCACGACGGAGAGCTCGCCGATCCGCAGGCCGATCGGCAGCTCGAGGAGCGCGTGGTAGCGATCGTGGAAGCCCGAGTTCGCGGCGATCATCGCGAGGACCGCCGCGACGAGCAGCACGATCCCGCTCGCCGCCTCGACGTGGAGGAACGACTCGATCGGCGAGACGAGCCGCCGGGCCATGCGCGAGGCGGCGGCGGACGCCTCGGGCGGACGCGTCGCGAGCTCGGTCATGCGCACTCTCCGGTGAGGTCCAGCCCGCCGAAGAACTCCTCGACGATCGCTTGCCACGCCTGCGCGTTCTCGTCGGCGCCGCACTTGAACGGAGGCGCGGCGAGCGCCGCGCCCTCGAGGAGCGCGCGCTGCTCGCGGAACCAGCGCAGGGCGATCTCCGCGCCGTACTCGCGCACGTCGCGCGTGCGCGCGTCGAACGGGTAGTACGTCCCGTCCGGCACGCGATCGTCCGTGGGCGCGAACCGCCCGAGGCAGGCGTGGTCGTCCTCGCACGTCGCGACGACCTGCTCGAGCAGACCGCCGAGCGCGCTCTGCGACCACTGCCCGCGCGCCTCGTCGTTCAGGTGGAACAGCTCGTGGAACAGCGTCGCGGTGACGTTGTCCTGCGAGTCGTGCAGCGGGCCCTCGAGGTTGTACCCCACGATCCCTTCGATGGCGTACGCGGACGGGTAGGTGCGCTCCTCGGTCTTGAAGAAGCGGAAGCCGTACGGCCGCGTGCGGAAGAGCACCGGCTTCGGCGCGGCCTGCGCGGCGGCGGCGAACACGCGCTCGATCGCGAGGATGCCGTCGCGCAGCCACACGAGGTGCTGGCGGTAAGGACCGATGGGCAGCGTCGGCTCGATCGGCACGAGGCCGAGGTAGCCGGCGTCGATCCGCTGCCCCTGCTCGAGCCCGGGGACCGCACCGGTGAGCGCGAGGAGATCACGCGCGAGCACGCGAGCGTCCGGATCGTCGGCATACGCGAGGTCGAGCGCGCAGTGCGCCGCGTCGTGCGGCGCGAGCGACATGCACGAGCCCTCGCAGGCCTCGGGCTTCGTCGCCGCGCAGAGGAGCGACTGGACGACGCGCCGTGGCGGCGCCTCCACCGCCGGCGAGAACGCCTCCCACGCGGTGGGCCGGAAATCGGTGCGCGCGTCGCCGCCGTCGGCCGAGACGCGGCGCGCGGCGGTCGTCCGCTTCACGGCGCCGCAGGCGAGCGACGTCGCGGATGCGACGAGGATGGCGGCGACGACGATGACCTTCGAGCCCTTCGACAACGGAACCTCCTCTCGAGCGACCCGTGCTCGCGAGAAGGTTGGCGGCCCGACCAACCTCGTCAACCTGCCGCGCGCGGGGCGCGACACCCGCTTCCCTCCTTAGCACACGTGGTATGAAGCGCCGAACATGCTCTCGATCGATCTCACGGGCAAGCGCGCTTTCGTGGCCGGCGTCGCGGACGACGGCGGGTTCGGCTTCGCCATCGCGAAGGCCCTCGCCGAGGCCGGCGCCTCGGTCTGCGTCGGCACGTGGCCGCCCGCGCTCGGCATCTTCCAGACGCTGCTCCGGCGCGGGAAGCTCGACGAATCACTCGCGATGGCCGACGGCAAGAAGCTCGAGCTCGAGCGCATCTACGCGTTCGACGCCGAGTTCGACACGTTCGCGGACATGCCGGACGAGGTGAAGGAGAACAAGCGCTACAAGGAGCACGGCGACGTCAGCATCCAGGCGGCGGTCGACCGGCTGAAGGCGGACTTCGGCGACCCGTGCGTCGACATCGTCGTCCACTCGCTCGCGAACGGACCGGAGGTGAAGAACGCGCTCCTCGAGACGTCGCGGCGCGGCTACCTCGGCGCGATCGGCGTGAGCGCGTACTCGATGGTCTCCATGGTCCAGCGCTTCTCGCCGATCATGAGGAAGGGCGGCTCGTTCCTCTCGCTCTCGTACATGGCGGCCGAGCGCGTGATCCCCGGCTACGGCGGCGGCATGAGCTCGGCGAAGGCCGCGCTCGAGAGCGACACGCGCCTCCTCGCGTTCGAGGCCGGTCGCAAGTTCGGCCACCGCGTGAACTGCATCAGCGCGGGCCCCCTCGCCTCGCGCGCGGCGAGCGCGATCGGCTTCATCGATCAGATGATCGAGTACACGAAGGCGAACGCTCCGCTGCCCGAGGCGATCACCGCGCAGGAGGTCGGCGCGACGGCGGCGTTCCTCGCGTCGCCGCTCGGCACCGGGATCACCGGCTCGGTGATCTACGTCGACAAGGGCTACCACGCGATGGGCAAGGCGCTCTGAGCGAGCGACTCGCTCAGTCGTTCGCCGCGCCGTTGCAGATCCACGCCTCGATCGCCCCGAGCTCCGCGGCGGAGAGGCCGCCGCCGGTCTTCGGCATCTGCGAGCCGCAGATGCCCGGCGTGCTCTTCAGCTTGTCGACGAGGTAGCTCGCCGCGACGTCGCCCGCCACGACGCGCGTCCGGCTCCCGCACGCCATCGCGTCGACCTTCACGCCGACGAGCGACGCGTACGAATTGCCCTGGCGGAGATCGAGGTTGCCCGCCGGCGCGGTCGCGCGGCCGTGGCACTGCGAGGTGGCGCACTTGGGCACGAGGATGGCGTCCTCGATCTGCGTCTTGAACGAGGCGACGGCGGCGCCGCACGCGCACGCGCCCGCGGTGCACAGCTTGCCTTGCTTCGAGCAGTCGTTCCCGCACGCGCCGCAGTTCTTCGCGTCGGTCGCCGTCGCGACGCACGCGTTCGAGCAGTCCGTCGTCCCGTTCGGACACGAGGCGACGCACGCGCTCGACGCGCAGAACTTCGCGTCGGCCGGGCAGGCCTTCCCGCACGCGCCGCAGTTCCGGGGATCGGTCGCGAGATCGGCGCAGACCGAGCCGCACGCGGTCTCGGTCCCGCTGCACGAGACGGTGCTGCCGCCTCCGTCGGCGCCGCTGCCTCCGTCCGTGCCGCTCGGCGGGAGCCCCGCGATCCACTGCTCGATGCACGCGATGTCGTCGGCCGCGAGCGGGTCTTCGCCGCGAGGCATGCGCGCGCCGCACGACGGCTTCGCGTCGGCGAGCTTGTGGACGAGGAACGACGCGTCGGGCTTGCCCGGGACGACCAGCGTCTCGGTGGAGCAGTCGCTCCCGGCGACGTTCACCAGCCGCGCCTCGACGCCGGGGCTCTCGAGATCGAGCGGCGAGAGCGGCCTGTTCGTACCGTGACAGCCGGCGGTCGCGCACCGCGGGACGAGCACCGTCTTCTGGATGGTGTCGATGTCGGGCTTGCACCCCGACGCGGCGACGGCCCCGCCCGAGCCCGGTCCCGTCGGACCATCCGGACCGGTGTAGCAAGCGATCGAGACGAGGACGGCGGGCGCGAACGCGAAGAAGAAGAGGAGGAAGGATCGGGGACGCAACGTCGTAACAGTACCCCGGCCGTCGCCGCGGAAGACAGGCGCGCGCCGAGCGGCCGGATCCGGCGTACGATACGGTCACGTCCTTCGCTTCGGCGCTTCTTCTGGTCGGGAGGTCTCGATGAAAGCTGGTGGGCTCCTTCTCTCCGCGTCGCTCGCGGCGATCGCTCTAGGTGCCACGTTCTTCGCCGCGTGCGGCGGCGAAGGTCCGGGCAACAGCTTCCAGGATCCCGACGGGTCGTCGCAGGTCGACGGCGGCCTCGACTTCGGACAGAAGGAGTCCGCGCCGCCGTGCACCGGGCTCGAGTGCAAGCAGGTCGCGTGCGGCAACGGCAAGACGACGACGTTGAGCGGCACGGTCTACGCGCCGACGCCTCCGCAGTACGGCAAGGCCGACCCGATCTACAACGCCATCCTCTACGTCCCGAACGGGCCGCTCGAGCCGTTCAAGAAGGGCGTGTCGTGCGAGAAGTGCGGGACGGTGACGTCGGGCTCGCCGCTCGTCACCGCGCTCTCGGGATCGGACGGCAAGTTCGTCCTCGAGAACGTGCCCGCCGGTGACGACATCCCGCTCGTCATCCAGGTCGGGCGCTGGCGCCGTCAGGTCACGATCAAGAACGTGAAGGCCTGCGAGGACAACGCGCTCGACGCCGAGGAGACGCGCCTGCCGCGCGACTCGAGCGAAGGCGACATCCCGCAGATGGCGATCGTCACGAGCGTGTTCGACGCCACCGAGTGCCTGATGCGCAAGATCGGGATCAAAGACTCGGAGTTCACGTCCGCGAGCGGCAACGGCCGCGTCCACATCTATCAGGGCGGCGGCGCGACCGTCGCCGGCGCGACGCCGGGGAACGCGCTCTGGGGCACGAAGGGCACGCTCGAGAACTACGACATCGTCGCGTTCCCCTGCTCCTCGCAGCCGTCGGACATGACCGGCCGGCAGAACATCGTCGACTACGCCGACACCGGCGGTCGCGTGTTCATCACCGATCTCTCGCAGGACATCATCAAGAACGGTCCGGCGCCGTGGCCCTCCACCGGCAACTGGACGGCGAGCGGCAGCTACACGAACCCCGCGTCGATCGACACGACGTTCCCGAAGGGCGAGGCGCTCGCCGACTGGCTCGCGCTGATCGGCGCCACGCCGACCAAGGGCCAGATCAACCTGAACGGCACGTACGCGCGCCTGAGCGCGGTGGGCGAGGGCTCGCAGCGCTGGGTGTACTCGTCGCAGACCATGCAGACGTACTCGTTCAACACGCCCGTGGGCGTGGACGAGGCGCAGCAGTGCGGCCGCGTCTTCTACTCGAGCTTCCATGTCTCGAACGGCGGCAACGGCACGTTCCCGTCGGCGTGCACCTCGGCGCCGCTCACTCCGCAGGAGAAGATCCTCGAGTTTCTCCTCTTCGACCTCGCCGCGTGCGTGCAGAAGGACGGCGAGAAGCCTCAGCCTCCGCCGGTGAAGTAGTCAGCGGCACGTCCCGTTCGTGCACGCGTACGGCGTGCAGCACTCGGTGAGCGAGGAGCACAGCTCGAGCTGTCCCTTGCAGACCGGCGGCGGCGGCTCGCTGCCCGCGTCGAAGTCGCCCGTACCCGCGTCGGGGACGACGACGTTCGCGTCGGCGAGCGCGCTGCCGTCGCGCGCCTCGGGGCAGTCGGACGCGTCGGGCAGGCACGTGGGCGGTGTGCTCGACTCGCAGGCGAAGAGCGACCTCGACAGCGCGAGCACCGCGAGCACGCGTGACGACGGCATCACGGGTCGTACTTTTGCACGAAATCGATCTTGCTGCCGTCCGCGGAGATCTTCCAGATCTCGATCGCGCCGGTGGTCTCCTCGGTCGCGGTGTCGAAGTCGAGGGGCCCCGAAGCGCCGGTCAGGTTCACCGGGCGATCGCTCGAGACGTCGTCGCGCACGCGCGCCCAGCTCCCCGGTCCGACGAGGACCTCCTCGCCGCCGCGCCCGATCCGGCGCAGGCCGCGGGCGATGCCCGAGCCGGTGACCTTCGTCTCGCGACGGAGCGAGAACGCGCTGCCGTACATCACGAGCCACGTCGCGTCGTACGCGTGGGGCACGAACGTGAACTGGTTGGGGTCCTGCTTGAACGTGCCGGAGTAGCTCGTCTTGAAGAGATCGTACGCGGTCCCCGAGGGGACGGCCGGACGGCTGCCGATGATCCGCGGGTAGATCGCCGTCGCGCTGGTGGTGTTCTTGAGGAGGTCCTGGTTCGCGGCGGTGTCGCTGAGGAAGAGCTTCTTCTCGGCGCCGGCCGGCTTGTTGTACGAGTCGAGCCCCGCCACCGCGGTCACGAACGCGCTCTGGTCGCCGGACTGCGACGAGAAGAAGAGGACGTACGACGCCGTCGTCGCGCCCGCCTCGACGATCCGCTGATCGCGCTCGCCCGAGATGCCGGCCGCGAACGGGAACGACTGGGCGGTGCCGCCGTCCTGCTCGAACGCGGCGCGGAACACGCGCTCGAGGCCCTCGCCGTAGGCGCCCTTCTCGAAGACGATCGCGACGTTCTTCACCGAGAGCGTCTTCAGGTGACGCGCGATGACGCCGCCCTGGAGCGTGTCGGGCACCGCCGTGCGCCAGAGCAGCCCCGGCCGCTCGTCGGTCGCGGTCGGGACGATGTCGTGGGTCGTGAGCTCCGGGCTCGTCGCCGACGGCGAGATCACCAGCACGTCGCTCGCCTTCACCTCGTCGAACACCGCGAGCACGTCGGGCGAGGCGGACGGTCCGATGAACGCCGGCGCGCCGATCACGTCCGCGAGGTAGCGCCCGGTGGACAGGACGGCGTCCGTACGCTTGAGCGAGTCGTACTTCGGATCCTCGGCGAGGTCGCAGAAGACGACGCCGAAGAGGCGGCCGTCGAGCCCCTGCTGCTCGTTCGCCTGGGTGAGCGCGAGGCGCGTCGCGTTCTCGCGCGCCTTCTGCGAGTCGATGCTGCCGACCACCAGCGAGCCGTACACGATCGCCTTCGGATAGCTCTCCGGACGCGTGAGCAGGTCTTCGGGGAACGTCCGCGTGCACCGCGGGTTCACCGTCGCCCGCTCGCACAGGCCGTCGCCCCCGCAGACGAAGCCGATGCCGAACGCATTGCGGCAGTCGGTGTTGCTCGAGCAGTCGTCGACCTTCGTGCGCGTGAGCGTGCAGCTCGCGAGCACGGCGAGCAGCGCGGCCCCGCTCGCGATCCTAGAACGTGCCACCGACCTGGACTCCTCCGCCGCCCGGGAGCGAGCGGATCCCGACCTTCACCTTCGGCTCCGCCGGCTTCTCCGTGAGGAGGAAGTACGTGCCGATGCCGCCGAGCACGAGGCCCGAGACGATCCCGATGTCCGCGACGAGGCCGAACGTCTTCTCGCGATCGAGCGCCGAGCGCGCGTCGGCGTCGCAGAGGTGGCCCGCATCGGCATCGGCGCAGCCGGCCTTCGCGTCGCTGCGCGCGCCGAGCGTGAGGACACCGAAGACCGCGCCGGTCACGAGGACCACGCCTCCGCCGCCGATGAGGACCCACGGGACGATCGATCCCGACGGCTTCTCCGGCGCGACCGCGGCGGCGCCGTCCGTCGGGCCGCCGCTCGCCTGCGCCGCGCCGCCCTGCGCCTCCTCGCGCTTCTTGCGCTCGGCCTCCTCGTGCTGGCGCTTCTCGTCTTCTTCGCGCGCGAGCTTCTCCTGCTCCTTCTTCTGATCCTCGACGCGCTTCTTCAGGTTCGCGAGGCGCTTCTGGACGACGTCGCGGTCCTTCGCCTTGCCGCTCGCCAGGTACTTGTCGAGCGCGTCGACCGCCTCCTGGTAGCGGCCGAGTCGCTCGAGCGAGTTCGAGATGTTGAAGAGGAGCTGCGGGCGGCCCGAGAGGTCGTACGCCTCCTGGAACGCCGCGAGCGCCTCCTCGTAGCGTCCCTCCGCGTAGGCGGCGTCGCCCTTGAGGAACAGCTCGCGCGCGCGGACGTCGGCCGCGGCCTTCTCCGTCTTCTGCTGGGCGCCTGCCGTCGGCTCCCATGCGCCGAGCGTCACGGCGGCTGCGATCAAGATCGACGCTACGCGCGTCTTCGATGGCCGGGTCATTCCCAGGGGTCGATGTTATCCGTCCTCGGCCGATTGTCGGGATTTTTGCCGGAGCCGCCCTGCTTGGCGCCCGCAGGCCCGGTGCCGTGCTGCGAGCCGCCCGCCCTGGAGGGCGCGGCCGATGCGCCCGGCTGCGCGGCGGGGCGCAGCGCGAGGCTCGCCGGCGGCGGGTGCGCGTCGTCGAACTCGACGAAGATCGTCTCGTACCCCGGCGCGGACACGCGGAGCGCATGCTTGCGCCCGTCGCGCGGGAGCGAGCGCGAGAGGCTGCCGGTCCCGGCCGGCAGACCGTCGAGCTCGAACGCGGCGGTCTCGGGGACCACGCGGATCGCGAGCGCGTAGGCGGAGGGCTGGGCCGCGGGCGCGTCGCTCGCGACGATCGCGGGCTCCGGCGGCGTCCCCGCGCTCGCGGTCTTGCCCGCGACCTTCACGATCCCGATGCCGACGAGCCCGAGCGTCGCGACGAGGAGACCGACGATGAGCGCGATGCTCCCTGCCCCGCTCTTCTTCGGCTGCGCCGGCGCGCCCGGAAACGATCGCCCTCCGAGCGAGTAGCTCGGCGTGCCGTCGTAGCTGCCGGGCGGAGGCGTCGCGCTCGGGTGCAGGTTCATCGGGTGCACGCCCGAGTGAGGCGTGCCGCCGGTGGGGAACGCGCGCACGGGCTCGGCCTGCGTCGTCGCCGACGGCCGGAGCATCACCTGCGTCCCCTCCTGGGGGGTCGGCGCGGCGACGCGCGAGCCGGAGCTCGAGAACGTCGGCGTCCAGATCATGCGCGCGCGCTCGCTCGCGAACGGCAGGAGGGCCTCGCCGAGCGCGCGCATCGAGGGGAAGCGATCCTCGGCGCGGAGCGACATCGCCTTCACGACCACCGCCTCGAACGCGGGCGGCAGGTCGGGCTTCACCTGGCGCGGCGACGGGAACTGCCCCGCGCAGATCGCCATCGCGAGCGCGACGAAGTTTCCGCCCTGCTCCGCGTACGGCTTCACCCCCGTCGCGCCCTCGTAGAACACGACGCCCATCGAGTACTGGTCGGAGCGTCCGTCGGCGTTGCGCTCGGCGCGCATCGCCTCGGGCGACGCGTAGTGCGGCGTGCCGACGAACGCGGAGTCGGTCGTCAGCCCGTGCTGCTGCGATTCGTCGAGCAGCTTCGAGATCCCGAAGTCGAGGATCTTCGGGGTCAGGTCGCCGTTCCACGAGCGCGCGAGGAAGATGTTCGACGGCTTGATGTCGCGATGGAGCACGCCGCGCTCGTGCGCGAAGTCGACCGCCGCCACGATCGGCAAGAGGAGATCGACGAGCGTCGCGATCGGGAACGCGCCGTCGCGCTTGATCACCGTCCCGAGCGCCTCGCCCTCGAGGTGCTCCATGACGAGGCACGGCAGCCCGCCGATCATCCCGACGTCGGTGACGTCGACGATGTTGGGGTGACGGATGCGTGAGGCGAGCTGGCCCTCGCGGAGGAAGCGGGTGACGACGGTGTCGTCGTCGAGGAACCGGCGCCGCAGCGTCTTGATCGCGACGCGCCGGTTCAGGCCGGTGTGCATCGCGTCGTAGACGTCGCCCATGCCGCCCGAGCCGATCCGGGCGCGGATCTCGTACTGGCCGAGCGACGTCGTCGGCAGGAGCTCGGAACCGCGTTCGGCCAAGGCCCCCTCAGTCTACCACCGGGGACCCCATTCTCCGCAGCCCGGGATTTCCCCTGGAAGCACGCCTCTCTCGGCCGCGCCTCGCCGGCGTGCAGCGGGGAGCGGTGACGGGTATCGTGCCGCGCCGTGAGACGCCGCGAGCTCATCCAGGGCCTGTTCTCTTCGTTCGCCCTCGCCGCCTGCGCCGGGCGCACCGAGTGCCCGCCGGCCGCCGCGCCCCCCGCCCCCGCGCCGCCTTCGCCGCCTCCGCTGCGCGCGCCGACGACCGCCGCGCCGCTCGCGAAGCCGGGCGAGAAGATACGTGTACTCTGCATCGGCGCGCACCCCGACGATCCGGAGACCGCGTGCGGCGGGACGCTCGCGCGCTACGCCGAGGCGGGGCACGACGTGCACGTCCTCTACATGACGAAGGGCGAGCTCGGCATCGTCGGCAAGACGCCGGCGGAGGCGGGCGCGATCCGCGCGGCCGAGGCGGAGGAGGCGTGCAAGGCGCTCGGCGCGAAGGCGCACTTCTTCGGGCACCCCGCCGGCGCGATCACCTTCGATCGCAAGACGGCCGACGAGCTCGTCGCGCGGCTCGACGAGATCGCGCCCGACGTGGTGCTCGGTCACTGGCCGATCGACACGGAGTACGATCACCAGATCGTCGCCGCGCTCACGCTGCATGCGTGGCTGGCGAAGCCGCGCCGCTACCCGCTCTACATGTTCGAGGTCGAGTCGGGGACGCAGACGCTCGGCTTCGTCCCGCATGCGTACGTGGAGATCGCGGGACAGCTCCCGAAGAAGCTCGCCGCCATCCGCGCGCACAAGAGCCAGGACGTCGAGCGCCGCGCGTACGAGCACCACCACGAGCCGATGGAGCGCTTCCGCGCGCGCGAGATCGCCGGCACCGCCGCCGAGGCCTACGCGGTGCTCGCGCCCGAGGCCCGGATGGGATCCCTCCCCGGCCTTTGATCCCGGGCACTTGCGAGCGCGTGAAATTTCTCGGGGGGCTCGATCGACTCCTCGGTATGTACGGAGTTTCGGACACCGCCCTCTCCACGACGACCACCACCGGCCCCTCGCAGGACGAGCGGATCTCGGCGGCCATCGCGCACGCGGGCACGTGCGTCGCGTGGTTCCTCGCGCCTCTCGTCATCTACCTGCTCGAACGCGATCGCTCCGAGTTCGCGTCGCGCAACGCGCTCCAGGCTCTCCTGTGGTCCGCGTTCGGCACGGTGGTGAGCGCTGCGACTTGTGGCCTGGCCATTCCGGTGTTCATGGCGTTCCACGTCTACGCGGCCGTGAAAGCCTACGAGGGCAAGGGCTACGAGTATCCGCTCGTGGGCGACATCGCACGCCGGCTCTCGCACCCGCGCGCCTGAGACGCCGAGTGTGTGGTTGAGGAGCGGCGCCGGGTGGAAGTAACTTCGGGGGCATGAAGATCCGCTCCCTGTTGTTCCTTGCCGCTGTCGGTGCCGCGCTCCTCGTGCCCGCAGCCGCCGAGGCGGCGCCCGCGAACGGCCTCGCCGAGCAGACGCAGCTGATCCTGACCGCCGACCGGCTCGTCCCCGTCTTCAGCTACTCGAGCACGAAGGTCACCGAGACGAACGGCAACACCACGATCAAGGACACCACCAGCGGCTCGAGCACGTCGCTCCTCTTCGGCAGCGAGCCCCTCGGCGTCCGCACCGTCCACACGGTGCCGCGCGTCGGCTTCGACTTCGCCGTGATCCCGCACCTCACCGTCGGCGGCTCGCTCGCCTTCGCGTTCAGCCTCGGCGGCTCCCACGAGGTCGAGACCAACCAGAACAATACGACCACGACGACGAAGGTCGATTCGCCGAGCACGACGGTCATCGGCATCGCGCCGCGCGTCGGCTACGTCATCCCCCTCGGCGAGGTCTTCGCCTTCTGGCCGCGCGCCGGCTTCGGCTTCTACTCCGTCCGCACGTCGAGCGAGGACGACGACCGGAACGGCCGGTCGCGGTTCACCACGCGGGACACGATCTTCTCGCTCGATCTCGATCCGCAGTTCGCGATCGTGCCCATCGAGCACTTCTTCTTCCACGTGGGCCCGATCCTCAACGTCCCGCTGTCCGGATCGCGCTCGAGCGAGACGGTCCGCGGCGCGACGACCACGACGGTCGACAACGACCTCACCGTCTGGCACTTCGGCGTCAACGCCGGCCTCGGCGGCTGGTTCAACCTGTAGCCTCCGAGCGCGGGAGGCGGCGGCCGACTGCCGCAGCGAGGCCCGAGCTCGGCTTGTACCGCTCGGCCTCGCCCGTGGCACTCGTGCCGCTCCCGCCACCGCCTTTTGCGTTCGCGATCGTGAACGGGCGAACGGCTGGCCTGTCTTTGTGCGCGCCTGCGACCTAAGAGAGGCCGACGCGCACTTGGTACGGCGCGTGCTGAGGACCCGTCACACTCGTCTCGGACTCTCGTCGAAGGAGAGGAGCGAAAGGATGGTAGCGATGCGTCGCGGGGAGGAACGGCACGTGGAGCCGATCTCGGAGAAGTCGTCGGGCGCGGCGAGCGCCTCGCGGCTGCTCGCGGAGACGCCGTCCGCGCCGCCGCCGGCCCCCGAGCAGCACCACGTCGCATCGCCTCCGGCGCTCGCCCCGACGGTGGTCGAGTGGATGCCGGTCGCAAGCAAGAGCCCCGAGCCCGCCAGCGGCATCGTTCCGCGCGGCGAGGACCCGCTCGGCTCGGTCCGCCTTCACGAGGGTGCGCTCGTCGATCGGACCTACCGCGTCGAGCGCTCGCTCGGGGTCGGCGGTATGGGCGTCGTCGCCCTCGCGCGCGACGAGCGGCTCGATCGCCGCGTCGCGATCAAGTTCATCAAGCCGGAGCTCTTCGCGTTCCCCGAGATGCGGACCTTCTTCCACAACGAGGCCCGCGCCATGGCCCGCGTGTCTCATCCGAACGTCCTCCAGGTGTACGCGTTCGGCGAGCACGAGGGGACGCCGTACTTCGTCATGGAGTACGTCGAGGGCAAGACCGTCGATCAGTGGCTCCGCACGCGCTCCGAGGGCGAGGCGACGGACATCGCCGACGTCATGCGCATCCTCGACCAGGCCTGCCAGGGCGTCGAGGCGATCCACGCGACCGGGACCGTCCATCGCGACCTCAAGCCGTCGAACCTCCTCATCGACGCGAGCTTCCGCGTCTCGGTCGGCGACCTCGGCGTCGCGCGCATCCTCGAGAGCACGCACAGCGGCAACTTCATCGTCGGGAGCGCGTCGTACATGGCGCCGGAGGCCGCGCTCGGCGAGGACGAGGCGCCGGAGCTCGCCGCACGCCGGGACATCTACGCGCTCGGCTGCATCGCCTACGAGCTCCTCACGGGGCGCCCGCCGTTCGTCGGTCAGACGGACATGAACGTGCTCTCGCAGCACGTGCTGCAGGAGGCGAAGCCGCCGAGCGCGCTCCGTCCCGGTCTGCCCGATGTCTTCGACGCGGTCATCATGAAGGCGCTCGCGAAGGATCCGCACAAGCGCTACGAGACCATCGCCGCGTTCCGCCGCGCGCTGGTCGCGGCCCATCAGGGCACGCGCGAGCCCGAGCGCATCCTCATCGCGGACGACGATCCGGACTGGCGCACGATCATCCACTCGGCGCTGTCCGACCGCTTCCCGGATGCGGTCATCGATCAGGAGGCGAACGGCGAGGCGGCGCTCGCGGCCTTCGAGAAGCGCGCCTACTCGGTGGTGCTCGTCGATCTGCAGATGCCCGAGATGGACGGGGCCAAGCTCACGCTCCTCCTCCGCTCGATGGACTCGAGCCAGCGCACGCCGATCATCGTGCTCACCGCGGCCGGAGGGCCGCGCGAATGGCAGCGTCTGTCGGCGATCGGCGCGGACGCGTTCCTGGTGAAGCCGGTGAACGCCGACGACGTCGAGCTCGTCATCCGCCGGACGCTGCGCTCGCGCAATGCTCCGGTGTCGTCGCGCCCCTCGGCGCCGCCGGTCACGCCCGCGCCGCAGACCGGCTGATCGCGTCGATCAGCTCCAGTGGATCGACCGGCTTCGTGAGGTGCGCCGCGAAGCCGGCGTCGAGCGCGCGCGTGACGTCCTCGGGTCGGCCGAACGCGGTCAGCGCGATCACCGCGAGCTGTGGCCGCACGCGCTTGATCTCGGTGGCGAGCCAGTAGCCGTCGCGCTCGGGCAGGCCGATGTCGCTGAGGACGACGTCGAACGACGCGCCCTCGATCTCGTCGAGCGCCGCCCGCGCATTGCCGGCGGTCTTCACCGCGGCGCCCTCGCGCATGAGCGCGAGCTCGACGAGGTCGCGTCCGTCGGGGTCGTCTTCGACCACGAGCACGCGCGTGCCCGAGAGCCGGCGCTTGCGCGGCGGATCGACCTCCTGGATCGCGACGTGGCGCCCGGTGTCGTCGGCCCGCCGGGTCGCGGCCGCGACCGGCAGCGTCACGTGGAACGTGGCGCCCTTGCCTGCTCCCTCGCTCTCGGCGCGGACGCTGCCGCCGTGCGCCTCGACGATGTGCCGGACGATCGCCAGGCCGAGCCCGACGCCGCCCGACGCGCCGGTCGTGCGCGCGTCGCCCTGGCGGAACGCATCGAACGCGTGGGGCACGAACGACGGTTCCATCCCGCGCCCCGTGTCGCGCACGATGATGCCGACCTCGCGCTGCGACGTCTCGACGGCGAGCTCGACGCGCCCGCCGTTCGGGGTGAACTTCACCGCGTTCGCGAGGAGGTTCCACATCACCTGCCGCACGCGATCGGGATCTCCGACGAGGCGGTGCTCGCCGTCCGCGCCGGACAGCACGAGGGCGATCTCCTTCGCGGCCGCGGACGGCGCGACCGTCTCGACGACCTCGCGCGCGAGGGTCGCGACGTCGATCGGCTGGAGGAGCAGCCGCATCTCGCCCCGCACGATGCGCGAGAGATCGAGGATGTCCTCGATGAGCCGCATCTGCGAGCGCGCGTTGCGCTCGATCACCTCGAGCCCCTTCGCGAGGGTCGACGCATCGTTCGCGTCGTCGCGGCGGAGGAGCGACGACCAGCCGAGGATCGACGAGAGCGGCGTCCGCAGCTCGTGGGAGACGAGCGCGAGGAACTCGTCCTTCGCGCGGCTCGCCGCCTCCGCGGCCGCATAGAGCTTGGCGTTGTCGACCTGCATCGCGACGCGCGCGGCGAGGTCCTCGGCGAGCTCGACGTCGGCCTCGGTGTACCGCGGGCGGTCCTTCCTCCGCGCGAACGTGATGACGCCGTGCGAGTGTCCGCGCGCGAACAGGGGCGCACAGATGATCGAGCCGACGCTCGTGTCGCGGACGAAGGACTCCTCGCCGTCGAGCGTGCCTTCCTCGTACTCGGCGACCGCCGGAACGAACACCGTCCGCCCGCGACGAAGCGCGGTCGCGGCGGGGCACTGGGCGCCCGCCGCGGTCGACACGACGAACGAGCGCACGCGCTCGATGAGGTCGGGCGGCGCGTCGTCGGGACAGGCGGCGGCGATGCGGCGCACGTCGTCCTCGGCGTAGACCGCGTCGACGAAGCAGAAGTCCGCGAGCAGCGGCACCGAGAGGCGCACCGCCTGCTCGACGGTGAGCCGGTGGTCGAGCGACGACGCGAGCGCGCGCCCCGCCTCTGCGAGGAAGCGCTGGCGCTCCGCGAACCGCTGCGAGGCGCGCCGCGCCTCGACCTGCTCGGTGACCTCGTAGGCGAAGCCCATCACCGCCTCGACGCGTCCGCTCGCGTCGCGGAGCGGCGTGTACGTCCCCGCGAGGAACGCGGAGCGAAGCTGACCGTCGTCGCCGACCACCTGCGCCTCGACCTCGTGCGCGACGTACGGCTCGCCCGTCCGGTACACGCGCTCGAGCACGGCGTAGAGCTCCTGGTGGGCGAGCTCGGGGAACGCCTCGCGCACGCTCTTGCCGATCACCTCGCGCCCGCCGAGCAGGCGCTGGTTCATCGCGTTCGACAGCTCGTAGACGAAGTCCGGACCGCGCGTGATCGCGATGGCCGCCGGCGTCTGCATGAGCATGCCGACGAGCGCGTCGTGCCGCGCGGTGACGTCGGTCACCGTCCCGATCCAGTCGCGCTCGCGCGGCGCCACCTCGATGTGCGCGTGGAGCGGGCGGCCGTCCGAGCGCGCGAGACGCACGTCGAGCGTCAGCGGGCGGTGCCGTGCGACCGCGCGCTGCCACTCGTCGATCGCGCGCTCGCGATCCGCCTCGTCGAGGAAGGAGACGAAGTCGGCCCCCACCGTCGTGCGCGGCGCAGCGAGCATCGTCGCGAGACGCGCGTTGATCGACGCCACGACGCGCTCCGCCGAGGCGACGAACACCCCCACCGGAAGCTCGTCGTACACGCGACGGACCCTACTACAGGCGGCGCGCGCGTCACGTGCGGTCGACGGCCGCGTCCGTACCAGCTACCGCTCGCCGCGCGCGATCAGGCGAGGAGCGGGAGCGTCCCGTCCGCGGCGGGCAGCGGGAACTGCCCGATGAAGGGCGCCTTGTCCACGCCGAGGACGCGGCGGAGCTCGCCGTGCAGATGCGAGGCGTGCACGCGGACGCCGTTCGGATCGGCCTCGCCCGGCGCCTCGCGCTTCACGCCGAGCGCCTTGTGCCCCTCGTCCGTCCGTCCGACCGCGCGATTGCCGCGCACGCCGGGCCCGACGAGGAGCGCCGACGTGACGTTCCAGTGGTCCTTGCCGTCGCCCGTGTTGTAGCGCGGCGTGCGACCGAAGTCGGACGTCACGAGGACGAAGAGCTTGTCGCGGAGGCCCAGCTGCTGCGCGCGGAGGAGCACGTAGCGCAGCCTCGCGAGGAAGAGGCCGAGCGCCTCGGCCTGGTTCGTGTCGTGCTGCGCGTGCGTGTCGAACCCGCCCTGCGCGTACGTCGCGGAGACGGACACCCCGGCCTGGAAGCAGCGGAGGATCGTCTCGAGGGGCGCGCCGAGATCGATGAACCGCGCGCGGCCTCCGCCCTGCACCGCGGTGAGGTACGGGCGCGTCTCGGGCGCGAGGTCGTTCGTGAACGTGTCGATCGCCGGGAGCGGCGCGGACGCGACCGACTTGAGGAGGCTCACCGCGGCGCCCCCACGCGTGGCGTCGCGCACGGCGGTCAGCGTGCGCTTCGTGCGCGGCAGCGACGCCTGGGTCGCGAGCGCGGCGTAGCGCTCGTTCCGGAGCTCGAGGATCCGCCGGTTCGCGACGTCCGTGAGCAGGCCCTTCTCGTCGTTCGGGTTCGCCTTGAACGGCTCGGCGAGGAGCTGCACCTTGTCGCCGGGGAAGCGCGAGACGCCGATGACGTCGCCGGTGCGGTTGTACTGACCGCCCGCGAGGAACGCCATCGGCACGTCACGGTCCTTCGCCGCCATCCCCGCGAACAGCGCGGCGAGCGCGGGCAGCTCGATGTCGTTGTGCCCGCACGCGAGCCCCTGCACGCCGGTGTCGTGGTTGTTCGTCTGCGTGTCGAGGCCGTTGAACACGAGCACGTCGCGCCCGACGGTCGAGAAGAAGTGCTGCGGATCCTCGACCGGGGCGTCGCCGTCGCGGAGGAAGAACTTCCCGCCCCCGGTCGTCGTCGTCGGCACGAAGATGCCGTTCATGTCCTGCACCGCGGTGACGAGGCGGTTCTCGTAGACCGGGCTCGCGCCGGGTGCGGTGAGCTTCGCGTCGCAGAGGATGGTCGGATCCCATCCGCCCGCCGCATGCATGTGGAGGAAGTAGGGGCCTCCCCACGTCGCCTGGTCGGCATGCGCTTGCGACGACGTCGCCCAGGGGAGGAAGAGCGAGAGCCCGGTCAGGCCGGTCAGCTTGAGGAAATTGCGCCGATCCATGGTGTGCTCCTCCGGCCGATCACTCGTGGGTGAAGCGGTAGTCGCCGAGCAGGTAGGTGAGGACCGCCTGCCACGAGCGCACGGTGAAGTTCTCGTCGCGATCGAGCTTCATGCCCGGCTCGTACGGCGTCTTCTGCGGCCAGTCGCGCAGCTTCTCGAACACCGGCGTCAGGCGGTTGTCCTGCATCTCGAAGCGGACGCCCTTGTCCCAGTCCGTGTCGGCGACGCAGCGGTAGTTGGTCATCTGGTAGCTCTTGTTCGTCGCGCGGAGGGTGGTCTCCTCGAGGTCCTTCCAGACGTCGACGAACAGGCCGTACGTGCGGGTCACCTCCGCCGAGTCCGCCGCGACGGTCTCGCCGAGGAGGCGGAAGTAGAGCTCCTTGATGTCCTCGCGGATCTTCTGCTCCGCGTCCGGCACCGGAACGAGCGCGGCGCCCTCGTTCGCGCGGATGGTGAACGGCGTCGTGTTCAGCTCGACGTGCCGGAAGAGCCGGCGCTGCGCCTGCGGCTTCGTGAAGTCGTAGCTCGCTGCCCGGCACGCGACGATGCCGGCGGTGTACTGGCTGGTCGCCAGCATGATCGGGCTCATCGTCTCGGTGCGCTTCGTGACGTCGCCCGAGTCGATGCCGCCGTACACGAGGCGCCAGTCGCGGTCGTCGACCAGGTCGCTGCGGAGGTAGCCGTCGCGCGCGCGCTTCTCGTCCTTGCGCGCGGCCTCGTTCGCGAAGAAGTAGAGGCCGGTGGTCGCGCGGAACTTGCGGCCGAGCATCTCGGGCGTGAGGAGGCGGCCCTGACCGAGCCCGTCGTGCAGAGCGTCCTTGTTCGCGTCGCCCGACTTCGCGCGGAAGTAGGGGCTCTTCACGATCGCGACGACCAGCTTGCGGAGATCGAAGCGCGACGCGGTGAACTCCTGCCCGACCTTCACGAACCAGTCGTTCTGGATCGAGTAGCTGCGGACGCGGTCCTGGTAGTCGGGCGCGGCCTTGTCCTTGGGGAACGACAGCGGCTCGTCGCCGATGATGCCCTTGTACATGACCTGCGCGACGGAGATGCCGAAGCGCGCATCACGCGGGATCTGCGCGCCGAGCCACATGATGGCGTTGCCGTAGTTGTTCGGCGGCATCTGCACGGCGTTGATCCCGGGAGGGAACATGTCGTCGTGCCATTTGTCGTCGGGCCGGAAGCGCGACATGTTCTGCTCGTCGAAGCCACGGAAGCCGCCCGCGACGGGGTCGATGACCGTGTGACAGACCGAGCACATCGGCGAGTTCTGCGTCGGGTTCTGCACCGACGTGAGCGCCGTCGAGTCGACCGGGCGCTGCGCGAACTTGAGGATGTCCGTCGCGAGGAAGTTCTTGAGGACGATGCGCGCGCGCTTGCGTCCCTTGTTCGTCGGCGTCGTCTCCCAGCGGCTCAGGAACGCCGGCGTGGTCAGCACGCCCGCGACCGGGACCGCCGTCGTCTGCGGCGCGTCGTCGACCACACGGTTCTGCACCGGCGTGAAGTCGATGCGCTGCCAGGCGAGGAAGTTCTCCGGCGTCATCGGCTTGTCGTGCGGGACGCCGTAGATCTTCGCCGTGTACGGGTTCGCGACGAGGTAGTTGCCGGTCACCACGTCCGAGAACGGCAGGTTGTTCCTGACCACGTACTCGATGAAGCGCATCGGCTCCTGCGTGACGGAGGCCGATGCCCACTGGCGGTTCTCGGTCGTGTACCCCGGATACCGGTCGTCGTAGACGAACGGGTTGTTGTTGAACGTCTGACCGACGCTCGCATCGAGGCCGCGCTCGGTGAGGAGCGCGTCGTTCCACGTCTCGCGGAGCAGATCGTAGAACGGCTCCTCGTTCGTCAGCTTGACGACGAGCTCGGCGAGCCCCTCGTCGGATCCCGCCTGCGCGAGCTCCTCTTCGGTGGGGACGCGGCCGGCGAGGACGATGCCGGCCTTGCGCGCCGTCTCGCGTCCGTCGAGGAGCTCGACACCGAGCTGGCCGTTGCCGTCGCACGTCTTCTCCGCGCCCGAGCGGAGGTCGCCCACGAACTTCGTGAGGATCTTGTACTCCTCGGAGTCCGGCTTCAGGACCGCGCCGCCGCCGTGGCTCCGCTCGCCGAGCGGCTTGCGGAGGAACAGCGGCTTGCCGTCGTAATCGAGCTTCACGTAGTCGCGCAGCAGCTCGAGGTTCGCCGAGACGAAGTCCGGGTACGTGTCCCGGTACATCTTGAACTTCGCGCCCCGCTGATCGGCGGCGCCGCCGGGCGTGTGGCAGCCCGCGCAGACGGTCAGCGCCTTGCCGTAGACCTGCGTGGTGAAGTACTCGCGCGTGCTCACGCAGCTCGGCGACGACGGATCGTCGCCGTCGTCCGACGAGCAGCCGCTCGCCGAGCCGGCGATCCCTGCGGCGGTGACGACGATGCCGAGGGTCAGCGCTCTCTTCGCGATGCCCATACGCGGTCCTCCCAGACCAATAGGACAAACCCTGTACCCCCCACGGTCAAGCATTCGTGCCGCGGCGGACAGGAATGCGTGCGCCTGGTTCCGACCTCCGGCCGCGCTGTGCGACCCCGGCTCCATGGGATGGAGATTCCACGCGCGCGGACCGCGCTGATATCGTGACGTCCATGCGCGCAGCGGCACTGGCTCTCGGCGCCACGTTCGTGATCGCGGCCTTCGTCGCGTGCGGGGGCGACGACGACGGCGACTCGGCGAACGCGAACAGCGCGCAGACGAACGGCGAGTTCCTCCCGGGTGAGGCGCCGCCGATGCCGCCGCTCCCGCCGGGTGCGGGCACGCAGCCGCCCGCGCCTCCGGACGATCCGCCTCCGCCGCCGCAGGACTCGGGCACCCCGATGGACTCGGGCACGCCCCCCGCCGACAGCGGCCCGCAGGACGCCGGCGCGGGCTGACGGCGATCAGAGCGAGCCGAGGAACGCGAGGAGCGCGGCGCGATCGTCTCGGCTCATCGCGCGGAACGCATCGCGCGCGGCCGCCGCTTCGCCGCCGTGCCAGAGGATCGCCTCGCGGACGTCGCGCGCGCGGCCGTCGTGGAGGAGGAAGGTGTGCTTGCTCACCGTCGCGACGAGGCCGAGCCCCCAGAGCGGTGAGGTCCGCCACTCGCTGCCGCTCGCGTCGAAGTCGGGACGACCGTCGGCGAGCTCCGGCCCCATGTCGTGGAGGAGCAGATCGGTGTACGGACGGATCGTCTGCTCACGCAGCGCCGCGATCGGCGACGACGACCCGGTCACGAGCTTGGGCACGTGACACGACGAGCAGCGCGCCTGCTCGAACAGGCGCTCGCCTCGACGCGCGAGCGGATCGTCCATCGCGCGGCGCGCAGGCACGGCGACGGTCCGGCTGTAGAGGACGACCTCGGCGAGCGTGTCGTCGGAGAGCTCGGGGCTCCCGCCGGTCGGCGCCGCGCGACACGCGGGCTCCGCGGCGCTGCACGACTCCTCGGGGAAGAGGCGCGTGGTGATGCCGAGGTCGCCGTTGAACGCGCCGGCGACCTGCTGCTCGACGGTGGGCACGTTCGCCTTCCACCCGAAGCGTCCGACGGTCGCGCGGCCCTCGCCGACGTTCCACACGACGTTCACGCGACCGGAGATGCCGTCGCCGTCGAGGTCGTCCGGATCGGCGAGCGCGCGCAGCGTCTCCTCGGGCACCGCCTCGAGGAGGCCGAGGCCGATCATCGCCGGCGCCGTGCGCGGCGACACGAGCGTGCCTTCGGCGAGCGGACCGTAGGCGAGCTGCTCGATGCGGTACGTCGGGCGGCGCAGCGAATACGGCTCCCCGTCGAGGAACGTCCCCGGCGTCTCCTCGTAGGTGATCACGTACGCGCCCTCGGCCGGCACGCCGACGACCCCGCTCGGCTGCAGCTGCCCGCCGTAGGTCGGCTCCGCGAGGGGCCCGCCCTGCGCGTCCGTCCCGGGGATCGAGAGGCGGAGGAGCAGGCCGGCGCGCGAGTCGCTCGCCTTCTGCGGGGGCATGCTGCGCCCGTCGCGCCGGTGACACGCCGAGCAGGAGGTCGCGTTGAACAGCGGGCCGAGCCCGTCGTTCGCCGACGCCGACGCCGGCGCCGCCACCCAGTTGCGGTTGAAGAAGTGGTCGCCGAGCGAGAAGACGTCGCGATCGGCGCTCGAGAGGTTCCGCGCGGGGAAGCTGTACGCGATGGCCGTCGCGTCGAAGACGGTGGTGTCGCCGCCGAGGAGCTCGGCGCCGGCGTCCGCCGCGGACGCGTCCTCTCCGAACGGCGATCCGCTGCATGCCGCGATCGCCCCTGCGAGCACGGCGAAGAGAGGCGTCGAGGCGCGCATGGTCATTCGACGATGTCGACGTGGACGTCGAGCGCCTTGGCGGCCTCGATCAGCGCGTCGGTGAGCGCCTTCGTGGCGTCGATCGCGGCGCCGATCTTGGGCCGCTTGTCGAGGTCGACGATCGCGCGGTCGAACGGCGCGGGGATCGCCTCGATCGCGGCGATGGCCGCGCCGAGCTTGTCCTTCACGCGGTCGTCGAGCGCCGGGTCCTTCGCGCGCACGAGCTCGTGGAGGCGCGACGTCACGTAGACGTTCTCGACGCCCCGGATGTTCGCCGAGAGATCGGCGGTGGTGTTGTCGCTGAAGCAGGAGTGCTCCTCCTCCTGCTCGCCCTTCTTGTAGGCGTTGTCCATGCGCTCGCGGGCGATCTCGATCCCCGTGAGCATCACGATGCCGCGGAACGCCTTCGTCAGCGCCTCCTTCTGCGGGAGCTTCAGGAAGCCGGCCGCATACGAGGACGGGTCCGCGTCGTTCCAGCCCGCGGCGACACCCGAGAGATCCTCGACCAGCAGATCGGTCACCGTCTTCAGGTACGTGCGCCGGCGCTCGGCGT
>JBDHVD010000070.1:0-25969 GCA_039809525.1 Labilithrix sp.
AGGGGCCCCACGTCGTGTCGACGAACACGCGCGCCATGTCGCGGGCGTCGTCCTGACGGAAGACGACGTTGACGCGCTGGCGCATGGTCGTGGAGAACGCGGGGGTGACGCTCGCGACCAGTGCGAGCACGATCGCCGATGCGAGCGCGACGAGCGGGACGCGCATGCCCGCGCGCGGTAGACCCGACCAGAACGGCGAGAGCGTGGTGACGAGCAGCGCCGCCGGCGCGGCGAAGAGCACGGGGACCGCGAGGCCGAGCGCGTCGTAGAGCGCGACCTGGAGCGGGCCGATCACGAGCGCGGCGACCACGACGGGCACCGCCGACGCGACGCCGATCGACGGCGCGATGCCGGCGAGCCCCGCGGCCATCGCCGGGACGACGAACAGGTAGCTCGTGCCCGGCGCCACCGCGGCCGATGCCACGCCGAGCGCGGACCACGCGAGCCACGTCCCGCACCAGAGCCCGCGCGGCGTCGCCCTTCGCGCGAGCGACGCGGACGCGAGGACGCCTCCGGCGACCGCCGCGAGCGAGAGCGAGGCGAGGGCGGGCGCGGGCTCGGCGATCCACGGCGCGGCGATCGCGCCGGTCGCGTGCATCGCCCAGCCGAGCGCCGCCGGCGCGACGAGCGCGCACGCGAGCGCCGCCGGCCCCACGAACACGCCTTGATCCCACGCGCGCCAGCGGACCGCGTTCAGCACGACGAGCACGAGGGCGAGCGACGCCAGAGGCAAGGCCCAGCCCGAGGGCCAGTGCACGATCCACGTCGCGAGGAGATCGAACCACACGGCGTCGCCCTTCGCCGCGGCCGTCGCCGGATCGCCCTCCCATGCCGCGAGCGCGCGCGTCGCGGCGAGGACGTGATCGCCGTGATGCTGCAAGGTCCCCGGATCGGTCGTCGCGAGCGAGTCGTCGGGCGTGTGGTAGTGCTGGATGCCCGCGGTGTTCGCGAAGTTGAGCCCGTGCGCGATGCGCTTCACCGCGGTGAAGTCGGTGTCGTTCGGCATCCGCTGGTAGACCTCGTAGAAGAGCGAGGTCGTCACCGGACGCTTCACCTCCGACGCCATCAGCGAGACGAGCCAGGCGTTGCCCGGCGACGTCTCGAACATCGCCGACGGCCCGGTGCTCCCGCGCGCGTCGACGTTCACCGCGAGCTTCACCGTCTTCGCCAGCGGATGCGAGACGACGAAGGCGTCCGCCCCGAGCAGGCCGTCCTCTTCTCCGTCGGCGAGCAGGACGATCACCGTGCGCTTCGGTCTCGGTCCCGCCGCGAGCGCACGCGCCGTCTCGACGACCGCGGCCACGCCGAGCCCGTCGTCGCTCGCCCCCGGGCTCGCGGGCACCGAGTCGTAGTGCGCCGAGACGAGCACCGCCGGGAGCGACGGATCGGCGCCCTCGAGCTTGCCGATCACGTTCTCGACGACCGCGCATGCGCCGTGATGGCTGCACGAGAGCGATCGCTGCGTCTCCGTCTTCCAGCCGGCCTTCGCGAGCTCGGCGACGAGCGCCTTGCGCGCCTTCGCGTTCTGCTCGCTGCCGAGCATGCGCGAGCGCCCGTCGGGCGAGACGATCTTCTCCTGCACGTCCCGCGCGCGCCCGGCGGAGAAGCGCTCGGCGGGGGCGTCGCGCGGGACCGGCGGGGGCGGCGCATAGCGGACGACGCACAGCGCGAACACGGCGATGACCGCGGCGATCGTCGCGAGGAGCGCGCGTCCCATGCGCGCGCCATGCTACCGCGCCGTGCGCTCAGGGCCACGCGATCGGCGTCGTCACGGACGAGCCGTTGCCGACCACCGGCCAGCCGTCGCTGCCCCACTTGATCGGCGCGATGAGCCCGTAGCGGCCCTTCGAGGTGTCGTGCTTGCCGTTCGCGAGCGCGGGCCACGCGTGATGGAAGAAGAAGTCCTTGCCGTGGATGCGCAGGACCGAGCCGTGGCCGGGGCCGACCCAGCTCGCGTTGTTGCCGAGGATGGGCCCGGGCTTCTTCGTAAACGGCCCCTTCGGCGACTTCGCGCGCGCCACGCCCGTGCGGTAGCGGTCGTCGTAGACGTTGCCGCTGTAGAACATGAAGTACTCGCCGCCGTGCTCGACGATCCACGGCGCCTCGACGACGCCGCCCTCCCACGTCGCGGGGTTGTTCGTCAGCACCTGCACCTGCGCCGAGCCGGCCGCGAACGATCGACCGTTGGGCGCGAGCTCGCGCACGTAGATCGGCGTCGGCTGTCCGACCGAGTTGCCGTCGATCTTGTAATAGAGGTAGCGCTTGCCGTCCTTGTCCTCGAAGAACGTCGCGTCGATGACGCCCTGCGGGTGCTCGACGAGCGGCGCGCCGCAGTCGGTGAACGGTCCGTCGGGGGCGCTCGCGTACGCGCAGCCGATGCTCAGCCGGTTCGCGCCGTTCACCGCGGTGAAGTAGGCGACCCACGAGCCGCCGACCTTGTGCACCTCGGGCGCCCAGTTGCGCCCGCCGTTGGCCGACCAGGCAGCCTTTCCGCCCGGCAGGATCACGTTCGCCGAGTCGCGCCACTTCACGAGATCGTCGGAGACGCGCACGCGCATCGCGCCGCCGGTGCAGACCATCACGTAGAACGGATGATCGCCCGGCGCCGCGGTCACGCCGGGATCGGGGCAGTCGAACGGCACGACGGGGTTCGCGAAGAACGGACGCGGGCCGTCCTCGGGAGCGGTCTCCGCGGGACGCAGCGCCTCGAGCGGGATCGCGCCGCGCGCCGCGTTCGGCAGCTGCCACTCGACCGCGAGCGTCGCGCCGCCGCGCATCTGGAAGTACTCGATCCGGATCTCGTGCTCGCCCGCGGTGAGCGTCTTCTTCCCGCTCGCCTCCTTGGGCGCGTGCATGTCCCAGTCGTCGATCACCTTCTCGTCGTCGATGAAGAGGCGCGCCCCGTCGTCGCTCTTCACGAAGAACGCGATCTCGCCGCTCGCCGGTACGTCGAGGCTGGCGGTGAAACGTGCAGAGTACAAGATGCCGCGGACGCCCTTCGCGGGCGCGGTCGCCTCGTCGTGGGCGATCGCCGCCGGCACGTCGTAGCGCGTCGCCTTCTTCTCGGCGAAGACGTCGAACCAGTCGGAGCGGAAGCCGTGCGCGGGCGGAGGCGGCTCGGCATCGCCGCTCGACGTCCCGCCGCCGGCGTCGCTGCTCGTCCCGGGCGAATCCGTCGTCGCAGGGGACGGCGCCTCGGCGCTCGCGTCGATCGGATCGTCGCCGCACGCGGACGCGAGGAGGACGAGGGCGATCGGTACGAGGGGACGCATGATGGCCCGCGACGAGCAATCGGCGGACCACCCGCACGTTGCGCATGTCGTTGCGCAATCGGGGCGACCCTGGGCGAAGGACCTCGCGCGCGCTCGCGATCCATCGCGGAGGATCGCGAGCCGATGCCCCCGATTCTCGAAGGATCGCGATGGTCCCGCGTGTGCTTACGTCGTCGTCATGAGAAGTAGGTGGATCGTTTCGCTCGTCGCCCTCGCCCTCGCCGCCTGCGGGGACTCGTCGGGGGACGAGGCGCCTGGCGCCCCCATCCCGGGCACCGGGACGCCCTCGACGCCGGGCGAGAGCGGCCAGCCGATCGTGCCTCCGGCGTGCGCGGACGGCATGACCGACACCGGCGCGACGTCGCTCGTCTTCGACGGCGTCGACGACTACGTCACGATGGGCGCGGCATCCGAGCTCGGGCTCGATCGATTCACCGTCGAGGCCTGGGTCAGGCGCGACGGTCGCGGGCGGACGTTCTCCACGGGTGCGGGCGGCCTCGCGCTGGTGCCGATCGCGGGCAAGGGCCGCGGCGAGGGCGACGGGAGCAACATCGACTGCAACTACACCATCGGGTTCGCGGGCGACGTCATCGGCGCGGACTTCGAGGACGCGGCGACCGGCGCGAACCATCCGGTCCTCGGCAAGACCGCGCTGCCGCTCGGCGAGTGGCACCACGTCGCCGTCTCGTACGACGGAGCCACGTGGCGCATCTTCGTCGACGGCCGGCTCGACGCCGAGGCCGCGGCGAACGCGACGCCGCGCAAGGACAGCGCGCAGCACTTCGGCATCGGCGCCGCGCTCGACTCGAAGGGGACGCCCGCCGGCGCGCTGCACGGCGCCCTCGACGAGGTCCGCGTCTGGAAGCGCGCGCGCACCGCCGCCGAGATCGCCGGCTCGATGTACACGAAGCCCGCGGCCGGCGACCCCGATCTCGTCTCGCGCTGGGCGCTCGATCTCGCCGACGGCGCGGTGAAGGACAGCGCCGGCAGCACGCCCGGCGCGATCGAGGGAGGCGCCGCGTTCGCCAAGGGCGGCGCCGCGCTCGACCTCGGCACGCCGCCGAAGGCGACGGCGAGCCCCGCCGCGGTCACCGCGACGCGCGCCGAGCTCTCGGTCGCCGTCGAGGACGGCGAGCAGAAGGCGATCTCCGCGACGTTCCACGTCCGTCGCATCGTCGACGAGGACGACTTCGCCGTCGTCGTCCTGCCCGACACGCAGTACTACACGACCGGCCAGGCGGGCCGCGACGACATCTTCCACGCGCAGACGAAGTGGATCGTCGACAACCGCGCCGCGTACAACATCAAGGGCGTCATCCACAACGGCGACATCGTCGACAAGGGATCGGTCGAGGCGCAGTGGGACGTCGCGGACGCCGCGATGAAGCGGCTCGAGACCGTTCCGGGGCTCTCCGGCGGCGTGCCGTACGGCGTCTGCGCCGGCAACCACGACCAAGCGCCCAACGGCACCGTCGGCGGTACCGTGCTCTTCAACCAGTTCTTCGGCCCGACGCGGTTCGCGAAGCGCCCCTACTTCGGCGGGACGTTCGCCGCCGGCAAGAGCGACGAGAACTGGTTCACGTTCAACGCCGGCGGCCTCGACTTCGTGGTCGTCAACCTCCAGTACTCCGAGACCGCGCGCGAGGCGCCGGTCCTCGCCTGGGCGAAGCGCGTCTTCGAGCAGCACCCGGAGGCGTTCGGCGTCGTGAACTCCCACGCCATCGTGACGCCGGCCGGCAACTTCAGCCCCGCCGGCAAGTCGATGTACGACGCGTTCAAGGACGTCCCGAACGTGCACCTCATGACGAACGGCCACTACTCGGCCGAGGCCCGCCGCGAGGACACGTCCGGCGGCCACACCATCCACTCGATGCTCGCCGACTACCAGAGCCGCGAGAACGGCGGGAATGGCTGGATGCGCATCTGGGAGTTCTCGCCGGCGAACGACGAGCTCACGGTGCGCACCTACTCCCCGTCGCTGAAGAAGTTCGAGACCGACGCCCAGAGCGAGTTCACGCTGAAGGTGAACCTCAAGGGCGCCGGAGGGAAGTTCGAGCCGCGCGAGACGGTCGACGTGGCCGGCACGGGCGTCGCCAAGCACACCCTCGACGGTCTCGGCCCCGGACAGACGTACGAGTGGTACGCGACGGTCACCGACTGCACGCACGTGATGAACACGCCGGTGCAGAAGTTCACGACGCCGAAGTGAACATCGCGACCGTGCGCTCGACGAGCCAGTAGGCGCCGAACGTGCCGATGGCGTAGGCGAGCGCCGTCCGCGGGCGCTTCTTCGCCAGGAACGCGCGCTCGGCCGCGACGAGGACGCCGACGAGCGCGAGCTGCGCGATCTCGACGCCCACGTTGAACGCGAGCAGCGTCTTCGGCAGCGCCGCGTGCGGCAGCCCGAGCTCGCCGAGCGCGCCCGCGAAGCCGAGTCCGTGCACGAGGCCGAACGCGAATGCGACGAGCCACGGCCGGCGCTTGGTCCACGTCCGCCGCCTCGACGTGGCCTCCACCGCGACGAGCAGCACGCTCGCGGCGATGGTCGCCTCGACGGGCGCCCGCGGCAGCGCGACGACGTCGAACGCCGCGAGGGCGAGCGTCAGCGAGTGCGCGACGGTGAACGCCGTGATGGTGGCGACGAGCCGCCGGTTCGCGCCGACGATCAAGAAGAGGCCGCACACGAACGCGACGTGATCGAGCCCCGTGGCGACGTGCTCGAGCCCGAGCCGCACGAACGCGAGGAACGACGACGGCGCCGCCCGCGCGATCTCGACGCGGGGATGCTCCGCCGTGGCGATCGCCTCGAACGAGCGCCCGTCGCGATGGCGGACGCTCACGACCACCTTCGCGCCACGGCGCAGGCCCTCGAAGACGACCGCGTCGCCGTCGTGCACCACCTTCACCTCGCCGTCGGTCGGCGGGGTGAAGCGCTCGGTGATCCGGCCGTCGGCGTCCTCGACGATGGCGAGCACACCGGGCTCGAAGTCGTGCGCCCGAGCGTCGCTCGCGAACAGGAACAGGAAGAGGAGGAAGAACGCGCCGAGGAACCTCATTCGACGGCGTACTTCCTCCGCAGCTCGGCGATCGCCGCGGCGAGCTGCTCGTTCTTGCGCTTCTCGTCGAACGCCATCTCGATCTCGCCGCGCGCCGCGTCGAACGACGGCGGCTCGGCCGGCGTCCTCCGGTCGACGCGGATGACGTGGAGCCCGTGGCGAGAGCGATGGATCGCCCACGTGCCCGGCGCCTGCTCGGCGAAGCCGGCGACGAACTCCGTCCCGAAGGCCTCGCTCAGATCGGCGAGCGCGCGGCGCCGGTAGCGCCGTCCGCCGCTGAAGGTGTCGCCGAGGCCGTTCGGATCCGCGCCGCCCGTGAGCTGCGCGAGCAGTTCGGCCGCGCGCTTGGGGTCGGAGTCGGCCACGAACACGTTCGTGAAGTCGTAGAGCTCGCTCGTCGCCCAGCGCGCCGCGTTCGCCTCGAAGAACGCGCGGAGCTCGGCCTCGGTCGCCTTCGGCAGCACGATCGCGCCTTCGAGCACGCGCTGCATGTTGCTCGCCACGCGCTGCTTGATCTTGGGGTCGTCCTCGTCGAGCCCGCGCGCGAGGCCTTCGCGGAACAGGACCTCCTCGTCGATCCACTTCTTCTTCTCGACGTCCCCGCTCAGCTCCTTCGGGACGACGATCGTCGTGCGGACGACCGTCGGCTTCGCCGGAGTCGGCGGCGCACCCTTGGGCGCGAAGAGCGCGTTCGCCGCGAACAGCAGCGCGCCGAGCGCGACGAAATGGACGATCGGTTCGCGCAGCATCTATCGGCAGACGATCCCTTTCGAATCCCAGCTGCACGCCTCCTTGCAGGAAGCCTCCACGCGCCACGCGCCGCCCTGGCAGACGAGCTGCGCACGACGGTCCTCCGAGCAGATCTGCTGGCGAGCGGTGCCACACGCGTTCCCCGCGCGCGCGACGGCGTCGTCGCAGATGGCCGCCGTGCTGCCGTGGCCGATCGCCTTCCGGTAGCAGCCCTGCGCGCCCGGGCACGTCATCGTCTCTCGCCACGTGCCCCCG
The DNA here is from genome assembly GCA_039809525.1 of Labilithrix sp. Taxonomy (GTDB): domain Bacteria; phylum Myxococcota_A; class Polyangia; order Polyangiales; family Polyangiaceae; genus Labilithrix. The sequence continues at coordinate 7,334 of JBDHVD010000070.1, forward strand.
CGGCAGAGCGCGAGCTTCCCCGTCGCGCACGCCTCGATCTTCTCGATCGCCGAGCACGACGCGCCGATCTCGACGGGCTCCTTCGGCGTGCACGCGACGACGAGCACGGGCCATGCGACGAAGACGAAACGCATCCGGCGCGATCCTAGCCGAAGCGCGTCGCGCCTCCGTGCTGCGCGTCGCGACGCGCCGTTCGCTCGCGCTCGGTCCATCGTCCGCGCATCGTCCGCGGCGTCCGCGGCGTCCGGGGCGTCCCCGGCGTCCGGGGCGTCCCCGGCGTCCCCGCGACCCGCGCGGGTAGCTGTCCACGCGGCCGGGGGCGGGTAGCTCGGCGCGCGCCCGCTCGTTTGCGCAGTGAAGCGAGGCAGTCAGTTCTGAGTGATCTCAAACGCTTGCGCAGCATCGCTTCAGCGCTCAATCGAAGACGACTTTACCGCAGAAGCATGCCACCGCCTTCACCGGACGATCGTCCCGCGGTCTTCACCGCAGAGGCGTGCCGCAACCTTCACCGAAGAAGCGTGCCCTGGTCTTCACCTCAGAGGCGTGCCACTGCCTTCTGCGCGGAAGGGTGTGCCGCGAGCTTCACCGCAAAAGCGTGCGCGAGCGTCCGCGGAGAAGAAGCGCGAGCCGTCGTCTTCACCGGAGAAGCGTGCCGCAACCTTCACCGAAGAAGCGTGCCCTGGTCTTCACCGCAGAGGCGTGCCACTGCCTTCTGCGCGGAAGGGTGTGCCGCGAGCTTCACCGCAAAAGCGTGCGCGAGCGCCCGCGGAGAAGAAGCGCGAGCCGTCGCCGTCACCGGAGAAGCGTGCCATTGCCTTCTGCGCGGAAGGGTGTGCCGCGGCCTTCGGGGGAGAAGCGTGCCGCGAGCTTCACCGCGGAGAAGTGTGCCGTCGAGTTCACCGGGGAAGGGTGTGCCGCGGGCTTCACCAGAGAAGTGTGCCGTCGGGTTCATCCGAAGAAGGGTGTGCCGCGGGCTTCCGCGGAGAAGTGTGCCGTGGCGTTCATCGCGGAAAGGTGTGCCGCGGAGTTCATCGCGGAAGTGTGCCGTCGGGTTCGTCGGAAGAAGGGTGTGCCGCGGGGTTCACCGCAGAAGCGTGCTTGGATTGACCGCCGAACGCGAGGGGGTGGATTGTAGGAATTTCGCGTGGTTGCTGACGACGCTTTACCGCGCAAACGTCGCGGTGCCCGCGAGGTCACCCGCCCCCCGCCGCGGCGCGGTCGCCGCAGCGCGCGACCGGCGCGGCGCGACCGACGGGGCGCGCGATGCGAGGGCGAGGAGCGGCTTCAGGAACTGACCGGTGTGCGACCGCGCGATGCGGACGACGTCCTCGGGCGTGCCCTGCGCGACGACCTCGCCGCCCTTCGCGCCGCCCTCGGGACCGAGGTCGAGGATCCAGTCGGCGCACTTCACCACGTCGAGGTTGTGCTCGATGACGACGACGGTGTTGCCGACGTCGACGAGGCGCTGGAGCACCGAGAGGAGGCGCTGGATGTCCTCGAAGTGGAGGCCGGTGGTGGGCTCGTCGAGCACGTAGAGCGTTCGGCCCGTCTGCGACTTGCCGAGCTCGCGCGAGAGCTTCACGCGCTGCGCCTCGCCGCCCGAGAGGGTGGGGGCGGGCTGGCCGATCTTCATGTAGCCGAGGCCGACCGCCTCGAGCGTCTCGAGGATGCGGCGCAGCTGGGGGAACGCGGCGAACGTTTCGCGGCACTCCTCGACGGACGTGTCGAGCACCTCGGCGATGTTCTTGCCCTTGAAGCGGATCTCGAGGGTCGCGTCGTCGTAGCGCCTGCCGCCGCAGACCTCGCAGGGCACGCGCACGTCGGCGAGGAAGTGCATCTCGACGCGGACCTCGCCGTCGCCGCCGCACGCCTCGCAGCGGCCGCCCTTGATGTTGAACGAGAACCGACCGGCGTCGTAGCCGCGCGCGCGTGCCTCGGGGAGCTGGGCGAAGACCTCGCGGATGTGATCGAACGCCTTCGTGTACGTGCCGGGGTTCGAGCGCGGCGTGCGTCCGATCGGCTTCTGATCGATGGCGATGACCTTGTCGAGCTGATCGATCCCCTTCAACGACTTGTGGACGCCGACCGGCTCGGCCGAGCCGTGGAGGCGCGCGGCGAGCGAGGGGAGGAGGATGCCGTTGACGAGCGAGCTCTTGCCCGCGCCGCTCACGCCGGTGACGCACGCGAGGACGCCGAGCGGGATCTTCACGTCGACGTTCTTCAGGTTGTGCTCGCGTGCGCCGAGCACCTCGATCCAGCCCTTCGGTGCGCGGCGCGACGAGGGCACCTCGATGCGGCGACGGCCCGAGAGGTACGCGCCGGTGAGGCTCTCGGGGTTCGCGGCGAGCGTGTCGGGCGGTCCCTCGGCGACGACGCGGCCGCCGAGATGGCCGGCGCCCGGCCCGAAGTCGAAGACGTGATCGGCCGCGCGGATCGTCTCCTCGTCGTGCTCGACGACGAGGACGGTGTTGCCGAGATCGCGCAGGTGGCGGAGCGTGGCGACGAGGCGCGAGTTGTCGCGCGCGTGCAGGCCGATCGACGGCTCGTCGAGCACGTACATGACGCCCGAGAGCTCGCTGCCGAGCTGGCTCGCGAGGCGGATGCGCTGCGCCTCTCCGCCGGAGAGCGAGGGACCGGGGCGATCGAGCGTCAGGTAGTCGAGACCGACGTCGAGGAGGAAGCGGAGGCGGCTGTCGATCTCGACGAGCGCGCCCTCGGCGATGCGCTTCTGCGCGGCGGTGAGCGAGAGCGAGCGCACGTGCGCGAGCGCCTGTTCGACGGTCATCGCGCAGAGGTCGGCGAGGTTCGTCTTGCCCACCACCACCGCGAGGCTCTCGGCGCGGAGGCGCTGCCCGCGGCAGTCCTTGCACGGGCGATCGCGGAAGAACTTCTTGTAGTGCTCGCGCATCGCCTCGCTCGACGTGTCGCGGTAGAGGCGCTCGAGGTTCGGGATCACGCCCTCGAAGCGCACGCCGAACGTGCCGTGGCTGTCCGAGCCCTCCTTGCCCCACTTCACCGAGAGCTTCTCGCCGCTGAGCCCGAAGAGGAGCTTCTTCTGCCGGTCCTTCGGGATGTCCTTCCACGGCGTGTCGATGCTCACCTTGCAGCTCCTGGCTGCGGCCTGGGCGATCTTGAAGACCCACCCGTCACCGCGCGCCATCGCCGAGGCCCACGGGAGGATGGCGCCGTCCCGGATGCTGAGCGTCTTGTCGGCGACCACGAGGGCCGGATCGACCTCGGCGCGCGTGCCGAGGCCGTGGCACGCGGGGCACGATCCGAGCGGCGAGTTGAACGAGAAGCTCTGCGGCGAGAGCTCGGGGTAGCTCCGTCCGCAGCAGGCGCGGTTCGCGCTGAACGAGATGCGCTCGTCGTCGATCGCCACGACGAGCTCGCCCTTCGCCTCGCGGAGCGCGTTCTCGACCGCCTCGGTGAGGCGCGCGTTCGCCACGTTCCCGATGACGATGCGATCGACGACGAGGTCGATCGTGTGCTTGACGTGCTTGGCGAGCGCGGGGGGATCGTCGAGCGAGCACGCCTGACCGTCGACCTCGACGCGCAGGAAGCCGCGCGACTTCAGGTCGGTGAAGAGCTCGCGGAACTCGCCCTTGCGGTGGGTGACGAGGCGCGCGAGCACGCGGGCCTTCGATCCGGCAGGCAGTCGCGCGATCTCGCGTGCGATCTCTCCGGCGCTCCGCGCCTTCACCGGACGGCCGCAGTCGACGCAGCGCTGCTCGCCGGCCCGGGCGTACAGCACGCGCAGGTAGTCCATCACCTCGGTGATCGTGCCGACGGTGGAGCGCGGGTTCGATGCGGCGCTCTTCTGCTCGATGGCGATCGTCGGCGACAGCCCGCGGATCCGCTCGACGTGGGGGCGCTCGAGCTGGCCGAGGAACTGGCGCGCGTAGGCCGAGAGCGTCTCGAGGTAGCGGCGCTGTCCCTCGGCGTAGAGCGTGTCGAACGCGAGGCTCGACTTGCCGGACCCGCTCGGCCCGGTGAACACGACGAGCGCGCGCTTCGGGATCGAGAGGTGCGGGACGTCGAGGTTGTGCTCGCGGGCGCCGCGGATCTCGATGCTGTCGGGCTCGCGGGCGATACGGCGGGTCATCAAGGTGCCCTCGCGATTAGCACGTGAACCTGACAGGGGACTGTCAGTTGCCAGATTGGCAAGCCGCGCCCCCGCCGGACGCCCGGGCTGCCAGCTTGGCGCGCGCGGCGCCGCAGACCCCTGCAAATCCACACGGATGCGCTGGCACGCGCTATGCTCCGCCCGCCTTGCTCATGCGTCTGCTCAGCGCGTTCGTCGTCTTCGTCGCTTGTCTCTTCGTCCACGTGACGCCTGCGTTCGCGCAGGCGACGATCAACGTGGCGAACGAGAAGTCGCTGCCGCGCCTCGACAAGAACGGCAACCAGATCGCGAAGCGTCCGCTGACGCTCAACCCGGAGGCGGTGAACTACCAGGACTGCCTCGACGAGCAGCAGATCCAGTTCACGCTGATCATGACGGGGTTCGAGGCGAACGCCGTCATCCAGGTCTGGGCGGCGAACGGCGGCGTCGACTGCGGCCAGCAGATCAACCGCGCGAGCGCGAACCAGCTCTGCTGGCAGGTCGCTCCCAACGTCCCGCTCACGCAGCAGGTGGACGTGAAGGTGCCCGTCCGGAACATCATGTCCGGCGCGTCGCCGTTCCAGGCGAACAAGACCGACAATACGGTGAACGCCTGCGGGAAGGTCGACCTCACGAACCTGGTCGTCCAGTTCCTCTACTTCAGCCCGGGCAACACCGCGGCCGCCGCCTCGAAGAAGGATGTCCCGATCGTCGTCGACACGGTCGGACCGAACCCGCCGACCGGGCTCAAGGCGCTCCCCGGGGACACGCGCATCCAGGTCTCGTGGGACAACATCAGCGGCGAAGGCGGCGTGAGCGCGCTCACCGGCGTCTCCGCGTACTGCGATCCCGCGCAGTCGGCGGCGCCGACCACCGTGACCGTCGACGGTTCGTGCACGCTGGTGCCGAACGAGGCGTCGACGAGCACGGACGCGGAGGTCGACGGCGAGGCCGGCACCGAGGAGGACGCGGGCTTCACCGAGGTCTGCACCGACGGCGGCACGCAGACCGTCGCGGGCTCGGACTGCTCGAGCCCGAACTTCGTGAACGCGGACGGGACGCCCGTGGTGCCGAGCGCGGAGTTCAACGCGAAGTACCAGTGCGGCTCGATCACCGGCAACGCCGGCACCACCGTCGTCGCCACCGAGGTCGGCGGCGTACCGCTCACCAACGGCACGCGCGTCGCCGTCGCCGTCGCGGCGACGGACGCGTACGGCAACGTCGGCCGTCTCTCGTCGCCGGTGTGCGAGACGCCGGAGCAGACGAACGACTTCTGGGGCGGCTACCGCGCAGCAGGCGGTCAGGCCGGCGGTGGGTTCTGCGCGACGTCGGGTCCGGGATCACCCGCCGGGAGCCTCGCCGCGCTCGGAATGGTCGTCGCTGCAGCGCTGTCGATGCTGCGTCGCAAGCTCGAGGGACGTCGATGAAGCGTATGTTGATGGCCGGCGCCGCGATCGCCGGCGTGTTTGCCGCGCACGATGCATCGGCGCTCGAGCTCGGCACGCCCGCGCGCGAGCACCCGTACGCGTCTTCTCAGAACTTCGCGCTCGAGCTGCGCTTCGGCCCGTACTACCCGCAGATCGACGAGGAGCCCGGGCTGACGGGCACGCCGTTCAAGGACGCGTTCGGCGACAAGGCGCGCTTCTACCTGGGCCTCGAGTTCGACTGGCAGGTGCTGCGCATCCCGTACGTCGGGACGATCGGACCCGGGCTCAGCGTGGGCACCGTCTCGATGAGCCGTCAGGCCGTCACGAAGAGCGGACGCGAGTCGGGCGACGAGTACACGCTGCACATCTACCCGATGTCCCTCTCGGCCGTGCTTCGCGCCGACACGTTCTGGCGCGGCGCGGGCGTCCCGCTCGTCCCGTACGGCAAGCTCGGTCTCGGCTACGGCATCTGGCGCGCGTCGACGACGGGCGGCACGTCGGAGTCGAACGGCGTCGCGGGCAAGGGCAGCTCGTGGGGCACGAACGTGGCGCTCGGCCTCGCGTTCGCGCTCGACGCGCTCGATCGCGGAGCCACGCGCAACATGGACAACGCGATCGGGATCAACAACACGTACGTCTACGCCGAGTACTACTGGCTCTCGCTCAACGGCCTCGGCGGTCAGAAGGCGCTCCACGTCGGCTCGGCGAGCTGGGTCGCGGGCCTCGCGTTCGAGTTCTGATCCTTCGCGCCTCGACGCGCGCTCCTCAGGAGGAGCCGCCGGTGCCGAGCCAGTCGTCGAGCCTCGGCATCACGAAGCCGAACCACCGCTGCGGATCGCGCTGGTGGTGCCACATGTGCCGGGTGCGGACCTCGCGGAACCACGCGCTCCGCGGCTTGTGCGCGGTGTGCGTGAGGAAGTGGATCCACTCGTAGAGCAGCGTCGCGCCGCCGAACACCGCGATGCCGGTGCACGCGGCCGAGCGTGACGGCGCGAGCGCGCACCACAGGCCGATGTGGATCGGCATGAGGATCAGGATCGTCCGGGTCGGCAGGAGCGACAGGCCGGGATCGAGCGGATCCTCGTGGTGCATGCGATGCACGCGCGCGGCGGCGAGCTCGATGTCGCGCCCGAAGACTCGCATCGGCTTCGCGTGCAGGAGGAACTTGTGCGCGATCCATTCCTGGAGCGGCCAGTACACCGCGACGGCGGCCACGATCGCGGCGTCCGCCTTCCCGAACCCGCCGAGCAGCGGCCGGAAGGCGACGGCGCCGAGCAGCTGCGCGGCGAGCAGGCGAGGGCTCCCGAAGCGGAAGAACGACCGCGCGGCCGCCCCGAGCGAGCGAGGAACGTCACGAGCGCTGGTCTTCACGATCGCCTCCTTCGCGGGCGAGCCCGCGCCTTGCCGTCGTCGCCGAGCGCCTCGAGCACGCGATCGAACGCGCGCGCGCCCCGCGCGGTGATCGCCACCGAGAGCTTCGCCGCCTTCTCCGCCTCGCCCGCGGCGATCGCGCGCGCGAGCGCCTCGTAGTCGTCCGTCGCGCCGGCCTCGTCGGCCATCACGTGGCTGAGCTGATCGACGACCGCGCCGTACGAGACGGCGAGCGAGTTGAACGCGAGCTCGAAGGCGACGTTCTTCGTCGCCGCGACGACGCACTTCCAGAAGTCGAGCGCGAGCCGCGCGAGCCGCTGCACGTCGCCCCCGGCGGCGCGCATGTCGCGGACCACCGCGTCGATCGCCGCGGCGTCCTCGGGGCTCGCCCGCTCGGCCGCGAACCGGCCGATCGCCGGCGCGATCGCGGAGCGGAACTCGACGATGCCGCGGACGACGTCGACCGCGATCGATCCGTCGGGACGCACGAGCAAGGTCGCGAGCAGCTCGAGCCCCGCGGTGCGGCGGAAGTCGAGCACGCGCGTCGGACCGCCCTGCTGGATGGCGACGAGCCCCGCCTGCTCGAGGCGCTTCAGCCCCTCGCGGACGGCGTTGCGGTTCACCTTCAGGAGCGACGCGAGCGTGCGCTCCGCGGGCAAGGCCGAGCCCGGCGCGACCTCGCCGCCCACGATGCGCGCGCGCAGCTGATGGAAGACGTCGGCGGCCAGCGACCTTCGGGAGAGCGGCTCGAACACGCCCTCAGCCTAACCGCTCTGGTCATCTGGTCAACTGGTATTACCAGATGACCGGCAGCGGCCGTGGTACGCTCGGCGGCGTCATGGCGATCCGACTCGGTGTGGAGGCGCGTCGAACCGTCGGCGCGCTGCTCGTGGACGGGTTCTTCAACGGCGCGTCTCGCATCGGGAGGCTCCACCCCCGGGCCAAGCCCGAGCGCCATTCGGTCGAGAAGATCCCCGACCTGCGGTACTTCGAGGGCCACGGACACCTGAAGGAGCACCTGCTCGACGTGTGGCGCCCGACCCAGGCGACCCGCGGCAGCGCCGTGCAGCACCGCCACGCGGGGCCGCCGTGGCCCGTCGTCTTCTACGTGCACGGCGGCGGCTTCCGCATCCTCTCGAAGGACACGCACTGGATCATGGCGCTCGGGTTCGCGCGGCGCGGCTTCGTGGTGTTCAACGTGAGCTATCGGCTCGCGCCACGGCACCGCTTCCCCTGCGCGATCGAGGACGTCTGCCGTGCGTTCGCGTGGGTCGCGGCGAACGCGGGGCGGTTCGGCGGCGATCCGTCGCGCATCGTGCTGGCGGGCGAGTCGGCGGGCGCGAACCTGGTCACCAGCCTCGCGGTGGCGCTCTCCTACCGGCGCGACGAGCCGTTCGCGCAGGCCGCGTTCGACACCGGGATCACGCCGCGTGCGGTGGTGCCCGCGTGCGGCGTCTTCCAGGTCAGCGACATGCGGCGGCTGAAGCGGCGCAAGCCGAAGATGTCGGCGTTCATCGCCGATCGCCTCGACGAGGTCGAGAGCGCGTACCTCGGACCGGGGCCGCACGGGCACTCGCTCGACCTCGCCGATCCGGTGCACGTCTTCGAGCGGGGCGCCCGTCCGGACCGCGCGATCGCGCCGTTCTTCCTCCCGGTCGGGACGAAGGATCCGCTCCTGCCCGACACGCGCCGCCTCGGCGCGGCGCTACGGAACCTCGGCGTCGAGGCGGAAGAGCAGTACTACCCGGGCGAGCTCCACGCGTTCCACGCGCTCGTCATGCGGGAGACGGCGCGCCGCTGCTGGAGCGACACGTTCCGCTTCCTCGAGCGCCACGTGCCCCCGCGTCCCGACGACGCGGAGGTCGGCTGAAGCTCAGCCGGTGACCTTCCCCCACGGGAGCGAGCCGCTCCGCGACTCGCGCAGGCGGAAGCGCGCGATGCTGAGCGCATCGAGCCGCTCGCGCAGGCACGGAGCGCAGGCGTAACCCTCTCCGATCGCGGCGGCGGCTTCGACCGCGCGCGTGCACAGCGTGCAACGCGCATTCGTCGCCGCGTCGACGCGGAGCTCGCCGCCGATGATCTCCCCGCCCCCGGTCACGTGAACGTCGATCGCGCTCATGGCTCCTCCTCCTGCGTTCGAGGATCGCGGAGCTCGGGCCGAGCTGCAAGACACGAAAACTCGCAGGGGGCCTGGCCGGTCGACCGGTGCCGACTTACGAGATGCAGAAGCATGGGAGAGTCGTCCGAGCTCCCGCTGGTCCTCGTCGTGGACGACGACCCCGATCACTGCATGATGCTCGAGGTCGCGCTCGAGTCGCGCGGGCATCGGGTGCGTACGGCGCATTCGTGCCGCTCCGCCGTCGCGATCATGGAGAGCGAGCCGGTCGACGCCGTGGTCTGCGATCTCACCCTCGGCGACGGGACGGCGCTGGACGTGCTGCGGAACGCCGGCGAGCATCGCCCGCGGGTGGCCATCGTCCTGTCGGGCTTCGACGACGCCGAGGACCAGGAGCGCTCGCTCGCGGCGGGCTACGACGTGCATCTCGTGAAGCCCACGCCGATCGAGACGCTCGTCGACGTCATCGCCCGCGGCCTCGGTCGCCCGCGGAGCGGCATCCACCTTGCGAAGACGTCGCTGCCGCACGCGCCGGCGAAGAAGTCTCACGGCATCTGACGGTCGCGCTCGTGCAGCGCGGCGCCGAAGCACGCGCCGAGGAAGAAGACCTGGGCCGAGTAGTAGACCCAGAGCACGGCCACGACGATCGCGCTCGCACCGGCGTAGAGGTCGCCGAGCTTCTTGTGCTGGACGTACACGGTGACCAGCATCGATCCGAACGCGAACAGGACCGTGCTCACCAGCGCGCTGAGCGCGGCCTGACGCCAGGTCACGGCGGTCTCCGGCAAGAACCGGAACAGCACGACGAAGAGCGTGAACGTCAGCGCGATGGACGCGCCGCCGTCGAGGACCCAGAGGAGCGCGGGCGGGGGCCGCGCGCCGAACGTCCCGATCACCGCGAACGAGCCCTTCACCACGACGAGACACCCGACGAGCACCGCGACGAGGAGCGTGAGGAGCAGCGCGCCGCCGTAGCGGACGCCGTACTTCACCGTCGTCGTCCGTGCGCCCTCGACGTGCTCGAGGTCGATGCCCCAGAGCTGGTTGAGCGCGCGGCGCAGCGCGCGGAAGAGGCGCGTGCTGCCGTACACGACGAGGGCGAGACCCGCGATGCTGCCCGAGGCCTCGATCGCGTCGAGACGCTCGGTCACCGTGCGCACCGTCTCGAGCCCCTCGGGCGCGAGCCATCGTGCGAGCCCGCCCCACAGCGCGCTCTCGGCGCGCGGGCGGCCGAACACCGAGCCGACGAGGTGGAGGACGACGACGAAGAGCGGCGCCGCCGAGAGGAGCGCATAGAAGGCGACGGCGGCTCCGAGGAACCTCGCCCCACGCGCCGAGAAGATCTTCGCCGCGCGCTTCGTGATGTCGAAGATCGCCACCGGCCCCAGAGGCTACCGTATCCTCGCGGTCACGATGGCGACGCATCTCCTCGTCGGCAACCCGACCGCGCAGAGCGGCAAGAACAAGGAACGCATCGACCGCGTGCTCGCGCTGCTCGCCGCCGCGGGCATCGACGCCGAGCTGCTCCCGACGCTGCCCGGCGGCGCGACGATCGGCGCGGTGCGCGATGCGCTCGACGCCCGATCGTACGACGTCGTGATCGCGATGGGCGGCGACGGGACGTTCCGCGAGGTCGGCGCCGGGCTGCATGCGAGCCGCGCGCGCGAGCGCGTCGCCCTCGCGATGATGCCGACCGGCACGGCCAACGATCAGGGCAAGAGCTTCGGTCTCGAGGCGACGCCGGAGGCGCTCGAGCGCAACGTCGAGGTGATCCGCGCGGGCCACGAGACGCGGCTCGACGTGGGCCTGATCCGGAGCGGCGACGGGCCGGTCGCGTGCTTCTTCGACTCGGCCGGATGGGGGCTCTCCGCGCGCGTCCTCGCGCAACGGAACAAGGACCGCGCGCTCGTCGAGACGCTCGGCCCGCTCAAGCAGCTCTATCGCGATCACGCGGTCTACGCGGGCGCGTTCCTCAAGACGTTCCTCGAGTCGTACGTGGTGGACGACAAGCTGTCGGCGGACGCGGTCGTCGACGGCAAGCGCATCGAGCTCGCGGGCCTCACCGATCTCGTCGCGAAGAACACGCGCGTCTACGCGGGCGCGTGGGTGCTCGATCGCTCGTCGCGGCACGACGACGGAGCGTTCGAGCTCGTGCCCTTCCGGGGCAAGCGCGACTGGGCGTCGAAGGCGATCGTCGATCTCGACGGCAACCCGGTCACCGAGGGCATGCTCAACGAGGTCGGCATCGAGCACTCGAAGCCGATCCGTTTCTCGACGCTCGAGCTCGTCCTGAGCGATCCTCCGGGAGGCGCGCCGCTCGCCGCGCAGATCGACGGCGAGGAGTGGCCCGCCTCGTCGCGCGTGCGCATCGACGTCGAGGCGCGCGCGCTGCGGCTCGTGGTCCCCGCAGGAGCGGTCTGATGGGCCGCCGCCTCTTCCGTGCGCTCACGTTCGTCGTCTTCGCGCTCTGCCTCTGGACGATCTGGGCGAACGTCCTCTCGGACGACACCGCCGTCCGCGCGCAGGCGGGTCAGCTCGCGCGCACGACCGCGGGCTGCGGCGACAAGTGCAAGGTCGTCGGCATGGAGGGCGACCGCGGCATGCTCTCCGAATCGATCACCTTCACCATCGAGGGGAAGGGACAGGTGCTCGTCACCTGCCGCCGGGCGTTCGTCGTCGCAGGCGAGCACGCGTGCACGGCCGCGAAACCGTGACGTGAGGCCATGCCGCGGCGCGGCGCGGGGCATTCGGCCACGGCGCCGACGTGGGATGTCGGCGACTATCCCGAGAAGAGGGGTGGGCATGGCGTTCGCAGCGAGCTCTCCCCGTGCGACGGACGATCGACGGCGAGGCCTGCATGAACGCGCTGCTCGAGAGCGGGTTCCACGTCCACCATCGCGGCCACGGCTTCACCCTGCTCCGTCGCGGCGGCCGCCTCGTCCTCGTGCCCTCGGTCGGCACGCTCTCGCCGGAGATGATGGACGCGATCCTCCGGTCCGCGGGGCTCAGCGCGAGCGAGCTCGAGACGCACCTGCCGCCTGCGCCGAGCCGCAGCGGCACGTATCCGCGAACGCGGCAGGGCGACGGTCCGCCGTCGTCCACCGGTCACCGCGGACGCTGATCGGGATCGGGCTTCTCGCCGTCGTCGTCGTCGTAATCGCGCAGGCGCACCGGGCGCGCGAGCGCGGCGCCGAGCTTGCGGAGGTGCAGGCGCTGGGACGGGTAGATCCCGCGGTGGCCCGTGAGCAAGAACGCGATCACCGTGACGATCATCACGTGCGGGAACGCGGCGGCCCCGAGCAGCTCGACGGCCATGATCGAGAGCGCGATGGGCGTGTTGGCGGCCGCGCCGAACACCGCCGCGATCCCGAGCCCGGCGCCGAGCTCGATCGGCAGACCGAGCAGGCGGGCGAGCACGCTGCCGAGCGTCGCGCCGACGAAGAAGAGCGGCGTCACCTCGCCGCCGAGGAAGCCGGCCGACAGCGTCACCGCGGTGAACACGAGCTTCGCCGCGAACGCGAACCAGGGGAGGTTCGGATCGGTGAACGACCGCACGATCATCGGGACGCCGAGCCCGAGGTAGTCGCTCGTGCCGATCAGCTTCCACATCACGACGACCGCCGCGCCGCCGGCGAACATGCGGATCGGCAGCCGGGGGAGCCTCGTCTCGAGCAGGTGCTTGAGCCGATGCGTCAGCTCGACGAACGCGATCGTCGCGAGGGCCATCGCGACCCCGACGACGCCGAGCTTCGCGAGGACGAGCGGCGTCAGCTCGACGTACGCGATGTGCGGGTAGGGGGTGTGGACGACGCCGATCGCGCGCGTGACGAAGTCGCCGACGACCGAGGCGACGAGCGCGGGCAGGAGCGCGTCGTAGCCGACGCGTCCGATGGTGACGACCTCGATGCCGAACACCGTGCCCGCGATGGGAGTCCCGAACACCGAGCCGAACCCGCCGGCCATTCCCGCGGCGAGCAGCTGGCGCCGCGTCTCCTTCGTGACGCGGAGGCGATGGGCGATCGCGTCCGCGAGGCTCGCGCCCATCTGCACCGCCGTCCCTTCGCGGCCGGCGCTTCCGCCGAAGAAGTGCGTGAGCACGGTGCCGAACAGGACCATCGGCGCCATGCGCAGCGGGATCTGCGGCGAGTCCTCGTGGATCGAGTCGAGGATCAGGTTGTTGCCGCCCTTGATCGCCTTGCCCCAGCGCTCGTAGACGAGGCCGATCACCGCGCCGGCGAGAGGGAGCGTGTAGACGACGACCTCGTGCCCGTTCCGGAAGTCGGTCGCGCGCTCGAGCAGGAGGAGGAAGACGGCGGAGGCCACGCCGCACGCGATGCCGACCGCCGCGCCGAGGCCGATCCACTGGAGGAGGGCGCCCGCGCGAGCCTTCACGTGGACCTGCGCGCCATGCCTTCTCGTCTCATCCTCCGCCGTCGCCGTCAACTCGGCGGCGGAAGTGAGGTATGAGACGGCGCTCTGGATCCTCGCCATTCGATTGCGTGCTCGCTCTCGGTCGCGCTGCTCCTCGCGGGCGGAGCCGCGCATGCCGACGCGCCGCCGGTCGCGCCGCATCACCTCGCGTACTCGGCCTCCGGCGCGGACGCGTCGTGTCCGGACGAGGCCGCGTTCCGGCGCCTCGTCGCGCTCCGGCTCGGCGTCGATCCGTTCGTCGCGCCGGGGCTCGCCGCCGAGCGCACGCTGGTCGTCACCGTCGACGCGGCGTCGAAGCCGCGCACCGTCGTCGTCGCGCTCGTCGATCGAACGGGCAAGGAGCTCGGCCGGCGGCTCCTCCGCGAGCCTCCCGCCGCGTGCGACGAGCTCGTCGCGAACGCGGCGTTCGCCGCGAGCGTCGCGATCGATCCGACCGTCCTCACGCGCGCGGCTGCGCCGCCGTCCGAAGCACCGGCGCCCGCGCCTCCGCCCCCGCCTCCGCCCGAGGCACCCGCGTCCGATTCGCCTCCGCCTGCGCCTCCACCTCGACCGGCGTCGCCTGCACCGGCGCTCGTGCCGTCGCTCCGGGCCGGTGCGGGCGCGTCGCTCGGCGTGATGCCCACTGCGGCAGCGCATCTGATGCTCGGCGCTTCGCTCGCGCGCGAGCGCCTCTCCGCCGGGATCGAGGGACGCTTCGATCTGCCGGCCGAGAGCGATCGCGAGGGCGTCACGCTCGAGACGTCGCTCGTCACCGGCGACGTGCATGCATGCGGCCGGCTCCGCCCGCGCGCGCTCTCGCCGTATCTCTGCGTGGCGCTGTGGGCGGGGGCGTTCCGCGGATCGGCCCGAGGCATCGCCGCGCCGAAGGACGACGTCTCGCCGTACCTCGCGGTCGGGCCGCGTGCGGGGCTCGCGCTGCCCGTCGTGGACGACGTCGCGATCGACGTGCGCGCCGACGTGCCGTTCGCGCTCACGGCCGTGGAGCTCCGCGTCGACGATCGCGCGCTCTGGAAGAGCCCGGTGGCCGGCGCGGTGATCGGCGCCGGCGTCACCCTCTCGCTTCCGTGAGTGGCGCGCGGGCGCGCGCGCGGCTAGAGAGCACGTGCCGCCGTGCCCGCGCCCCAGGTCAGACGGACGCTCGACGACACGTACCGCGCCTTCTACGCGGAGAACGTGCGTTACGTCTGGAAGTCGCTCCGCCGCCTCGGCATCCCCGAGCGCGACTGCGAGGACCTCGCGCAGGAGGTCTTCGTCACGGTGCATCGCCGCTTCCACGAGCGCGATCCCGCGCGGCCCGTGCGGCCATGGCTCTTCGGCTTCGTGTTCCGCATCGCGCTCGGCCACAAGCGGCGTTCGGCGACGACGAGCGAGATCCCGACGCCCGACGAGCACCTCGGAGAGAAGCACGACTCGTCGCGCGACGTCGCGAAGGCGATGAACGCGCGCGACGCGTACCTCCTCGTGCATGCCGCGCTCGGCGAGCTGCCGATCGAGCAGCGCGCGGTCGTCATCCTGCACGACCTCGACGAGGTCGCCGTACCGGAGATCGCGGGTGCGCTGGACGTCCCGCTCAACACCGTCTACTCGCGGCTGCGCCTCGGTCGCGAACGATTCCGCGCGGCGATCGCCGAGCGTACGAAAGGAGAACAGCGATGAGCTCCGACGCGAAGCTCGACGATCTCCTCGCGCTCGAGCGCGCCTACGACGATCTCCCCGGCGGCGCGGAGGCGCGCATCCTCGCGGGCGTCGAAGGGGTGATCGGCGGCGGCGGTGACGGGGGCGGTGACGACGGCGGCGGAGGCGGCGGCGATCACGGCGGTGCGCCGACCGCGGGCGCGCCGCCCGCGTCTTCGGCGGCGCCGTGGCTGGCGAAGGCGGCGTACGTCGCGGCCGGCATCGTCGCGGGCGCGTCGGGGCACGCGGTCGTCGCGTCGCGCGGCGTTCCCGCACCTGCGCCGGTCGCCGCCGTGACGATCGCGTCCGCGGCGCCGTCCGCCACGACCGTCGCGAGCGCGAGCGTCGCGGACGATGCGGGGGCCGCGCTCGACGTGCGCGATCTGCCCGACGAGCGGCCGCGTCTCTCCGCGAGCGTCGCGGCGAAGGCCGCCGCACGTCCGGCGAGCTCGACGCGATCGGCCGAGGAGCGCGCGGACCTGGACGTCGCGCGCGCCGCGCTCGCACGTGGCCGGGTCGAGGCGTGCCTCGAGGCCCTCGAGCGCCATGCGCGCACGTACGGCGAAGGGCAGCTCGCCGAGGAGCGCGAGGTGCTCATGGTCCAGGCGCTCGCGTCCGCGGGCCGCAAGACCGAGGCGGCGGAGCGCGCGCGGCGCTTCCAGAAGAAGTACCCGACGAGCCTCTTCGGGCCCGCGGTATCGCAGGCGATTTCCGCGGGCGAGTGACCCGCTCGATCTTTTTTCACGTGCCGGTGACGGATCCGCGGAGCTCGCCGCAAACACCGTGCGGAGGTCCTCTTGCGCACCGTGCTCCTCGTCGTGTTCTCGTCGTCTCTCGTCGCGTGCTCCCACGAGACCATCCGGAAGGAGGTCGCCGCCGACGGCGGGGACACGTCCTCGTCCGAGAACGCCGCCGCCGGTCCCGGGAGCACCAGCGGCTCGCGGTTGAAGGCGCGGTGGCTCGCCGCCGACGACGGCGCGCGCCACTTCCAGGGATGGCACGACACCGAGCGCGACGCCGACTGCGCGTTCCAGACCGCGGAGGACGGCAAGCTCCGGTGCCTCCCGTTCTCGGCGTCGATGAACACGTCCTGGTACGCCGACGCGTCGTGCACCAGGCCGATCGCGTACACGTCGAAGGGCTGCGACGCGCCGGCGACCGCCGCGCTCACCGAGCGCTACTGCGCCGGGGGCGGGGCTCCCACGCGCGTGTTCGCGCTCGGTGCGCCGTACAAGGGCGCGTCCGTCTACACCAAGACCTCGTCGGGCTGCACCGCGTCGCCCGTGCAGAGCTTCGCCGAGAACAGCGATCTCTACACCGTCGGCGCGGCGATCGCGCCGGACGCCTTCGTCGCTGCTCGAGAGACCACCGAATGATCCACGAGAGGACCTTTCCCATGCCCCGTTCGCTTCTCCTTCTCCCTTCGCTCTCCCTTTCGTTCTTCGTCGCGTGTGCGGCGCCGCCGGCGGACGACGCCGCGGAGTCCTCGGAGCAGGCCGCGGTCTCCGACATCGCGAAGATGACCGCGCGCGGCGACGGCACGTTCGACGTGGAGTGCCGCGACGGACGGAAGGAGATCGTGAGCGCCGCCGACGTCACGGCGGGACGCGTCTGCAAGCCGGCCGTGATGCCGGCGTCGCCCTTCGCCGCCGGCGCGTGCACCGGCACGCCGATGACCGAGGCGGACGCGCTCGAGCGGCTCGGCACGTCGACCACGCCGGTGAGCATCGGCTCGTTCGCGCTCGCGCTCCGCCACCGCACCCCGCACTTCGAGTGGGACGCGCGGGGGCAGCGCTGGTCGGTGCGGCAGTACACGTGGGACGACGCGCCGAACGACGCGCTCGTCGCGTACCGGGACACCGAATCGGAATCGACGCGCGGCGTGCGCGCGAGGTTCGCGTCGCGCGGCACCGTCGAGCTGGCACGGGACGCGAACGGCGCGCCGTTCGTCCGGCTCGTCGGCGAAGCGGCGAACGTGATCGGTCCCGACACGACGAGGTTCATGCGCGTCGTCTCCGAGCCGATGCGGCCGTGGGCGAGCCCCGGCTATCCGGTCGGTCCCACGTTCGTGCTCGAGGAGTCGCAGGGCGCGGGCGGCGCCTTTCGCCGCGTGACCGACTGGGGCTTCAGCGTGCAGCTCCTCGAGCGCGCGCCCGGCAACTACGCGCGGAGCTGGTGGTTCAACGGCAACGACGTGACCGCGATCGTCACCGAGCGCTGCGGGCAGCTGATCTCGGCTCAGTCGATGTCCGGCCTCTCTCCCGTGCAGGCCGCGATCGGCATCTACCTCGCCCTCGAATGATCCATGCGCTAGAGACGCTCCTCGCATGGTGCGTCGCCTCCGTCTCGCCTGCCTCGCCGGAACGGCGGCCGCCGCCGCCGTCCTCGCCGCGTGTGCGATCGTGCAGGACCTCGGCTCGACCGGCGCGGGCGACGCCGGGACCGACGGAGGGGGCGGAGCGGGCGACGGATCACGATCCGACGACGACGCCCGCACGCCGCCGGATGCCTCGAGCGACGGCGGCACGAGCGACGGCGCCCCCGTCGATCCGACGAAGGGACCGGGCCCGTACGGCGCGCTTCCGGGCGGCTACTGCTGCACGAGCGACGAGGAGTGCCGCTTCCGTCATTGCCGTTCGGTCGACGGTGGACCGCGGATGTGCCTCGACGAGTGCAGCTCGCAGAGCCAGGGCATCTGCGATCGCCCCGGCATCGACTTCCGCTGCGTGACGTACACGGCGGACTTCGACTCCGCGTGCGAGCCTCCTCCCGGCTTCGCGTGTCTCGATCCGTCGACGTTCGTCCGGGGCGACAAGACGACCGGTGAATGTTGCAGTCAGGAGACGAGCGGTCTCTTCGGCCACGAGTGCGAGGCGAACCTCTGCCTCGCGCTCGGACAAGGACCGTGGGTGTGCACGCGGTTCTGCGAGGCGGGCACCGACTGCCCTCCGGACTACCGCTGCGCCGACGTGAGCTGGCGGAAGGAGTGCGTCCCCGCCTCGTCGACGTACGACTGCAAGTGACCCTCGGCCTGTAGCCGCTCCTCCGACCTTCCGTTCCAGGTCCTGTCTCGCGGGCGACCCGTCACGGTACCCACCGAGAAGCACGGGTCCGTTCCAGGGAAAGGATGGCGGAGGGATGAAGAGCATGGCTTCGTTCTTGGCGGCGCTCACGGTGAGCGCCGGCCTGATCGCGCTCGGCGTGACGGGATGTGGCGACGACGACACCAGCGTCGGAGGAGTCCCCGATGCCGCCACCGACGGCGCGAGCAGCAGCTCGAGCAGCTCCAGCAGCGGGAGCACGAGCAGCTCGAGCAGCGGCGGCAGCACGAGCAGCAGCAGCGGCAGCAGCGGCAGCAGCGGTGTGGACGCCGGTGACGGCGGAGACGCGGCCGCGGCGAAGTACACGATCGGCGGTACGGTCACCGGGCTCGCGGGCGCCGGTCTCGTCCTCCAGGACAACGGCGCCGACGACCTGACCATCGCCGCGAACGGCACGTTCGTGTTCAAGAC
>JBDHVD010000071.1:0-25924 GCA_039809525.1 Labilithrix sp.
GCGGACGATCTGCCGGAGAAGGTCCGCACGTTCAAGAGCACGCACGTCCTCGTCGCGGGCGACGATCCCTCCGAGCTCGTCCCGCTCGAGCAGGTGGAGCGCCGCTACATCGCGCGGGTGATGGAGGTGGTCGGCGGCAACAAGAGCGCCGCCGCGCGGATCCTCGGCCTCGACCGCAAGCGCCTCTACCGGATGCTCGAACGGCTCGGGCTCGCCACCTGACCGCGCGACCGCGCGATCACCTCGCCGACGACGCGGCGCAGCTCGTCCATCGACACCGGCTTCTCGAGCAGGACGGCGTCGAGCGCACGCGCCCGGGCATGCGCGTCCGCGTCCGCGAACGCCGACAGGAGGACGAACGGCAGATCGCGCCGGATGGACCGCGCGGTCGCCGCCGCCTGGAGCCCGGAGCACAGCGGCATCCGGATGTCCGCGACCACCGCGTCGACGGCGTGGTAGTGGAAGTAGTTGTTGCGCGCGAGCTCGACGAGCAGCGACGCACCGTCGCCGACGTCGTGAATCTCGTGCCGATCGCGCCGGAGGCTCTCGACGAGGATCCGCCGTAGCTCGTGGTCGTCCTCCGCAACGAGAATGCGCCCGCGACAGTGGCCTCGATCGTCGGAATCGCTGGTCGTCATGGTGATCGCTCCTTCGTGCCGTTGCCCCGAAACGCCCCAGCCGGGTCGTTGTCACCCACTCGAGGCGGCAGCACGCCCAGCGGTCGCGCGGGGACGACCCGCGAGCTGCAGACGGCGTGCCATGGAACGCGCCGTGCTCCCTCCGCACGCGCGTCGGATGGATCTGTACACGCGCCTCATCACCGAGCACCGTCGCGAGCGCATCCTCGTGCTCGACTACGAGGGCACCCTCGCTCCGTTCGCCGTCACCCCGGACAGCGCCGCGCCCGATCCGGCGCTCCTCGGCGTGCTCGAGCGGCTCGCTGCGCGGGACGATACGACCGTCCACGTCGTCAGCGGCGTACATCGAGCCGCGCTCGAGCGCTGGCTCGGCCGCCTGGACGTCACGCTGCACGCCGAGACCGGCGCGTTCGAGCGCCCGCGGTCGACCGATCGCTGGGAGCTCCGCGCAGGCGCCTCCGACTGGCCGCTCCGACTGGGAGAGTGGCTACCCTTCGTGGCGGCGCAGATGCAGGGCGCGGTCGATCGTGCGCCGGGCACGTTCGTCGAAACGAAGGCGACGTCGGTGACGTGGCACTACCGCCTCGCCGAGCCCGAGCAGGCGCTCGAGGCTCGCGCGTTGCTCCGGTGCCTCCTCCAGCCGGCATGCGCGCGTCACGGCCTGGCGCTCGAAGACGCGAGCCATGCCCTCGAAGTCCGGCCACGCGAGGTGACGAAGCGGCGCATCGTGGAGAGGGCGCTCGCTCGTGCCGCCCCGGACGCATTCGTGCTCGCCGCCGGCGACGACGAGACCGACGAGGAAATGTTCGCCGCGCTCCCTCGCGGCGCGGTGAGCGTCTTCGCCGGTCGCGGACGCAGCATGGCGCGTCACCGCGTCTCCGGCCCGGCGGAGCTGCGAGACACGCTCGCTGAGCTCTCGGCCGAGCCCGCCGCCCGGCGGGAGATCCCGGCGCTCGTCCGTCCGTCGCAGCCGTAGAGTCGCAACGCCGGGCGGGGCCGGAGCATCGAAGGTGTCTCGCATGGAGGTCCGCGCATGAAGATCGACGTCTGGTACGACGTCGTGTGCCCGTGGTGCTGGCTCGGCAAGGCGCGCCTCGACACGGCGCTCGCCGGCTTCGACGGACGCGACGGCGTCGAGGTGGTCACCCACAGCTTCGAGCTCGATCCTCGGACGCCGGCGGACCTCGACGTGGCGGGGACCGACATGCTCCAGCAGAAGTTCGGCATGGGCCGGGCGCAGATCGAATCGCTCCACGGACGGATCGCCGCGATGGGCCGCGAGGTCGGCATCGAGTTCCGCTTCGATCGCGTGCGCACCGCGAACACGTTCGACGCGCATCAGCTCGTTCATCACGCACGCGCGACGGGCGGAGAGACCGCCGCCAACGCGATGGTCGACCGGCTGTTCCGCGCGAACTTCCGCGACGGGCTTCGCGTCGGCAGCCGCGACGTCCTGCTCGGCCTCGCGAACGAGGCCGGCCTCGACGAGGCCGATGCGCGGGCGGCGCTGGACGAGCAGCGCCACGCCTCTCTCGTCCGCGCCGACGAGGCGCGCGCGGAGGTGCTCGGCGTCAACGGCGTCCCGTTCTTCGTCTTCGACGGGAAGCTGCGCGTGTCCGGCGCGCAGTCGGTCGACATCCTGCGGACCGCGCTCGAACGCGCGCGTTGACCGGCGCGCGCGCTCACTTGCCGGCGGCGGAGGCGATCTCCTCGGGCGTCCGCGCGACGCGGAAGACGCGCAGCGAGTCGATGATCCCCACGAACGGCTCGCCCGACGGAGCATTGCCTCCGATCGCCGCGGCCGACATCGGGCTCGGATCGATCCCGCCGATGCCGATCCCGTCGACGATGCCGGCGGCGTAGGCGCGCATCGTGCCGGCGTCGACGACGCATGCAACATGCACCCATTGGCCGACGGGCAGGACGGTCGAGGCGCGCACCTCACCCTTCGACGACTTGCACCAGACGTGACCTCCCGCATCGATGGTGAGCGAGAAGCGAGCGTCGTCGTCGAACACCACCGCGTCGGTGCTCGACGAGGAGCGCTGGATCCAGGCCTCGATCGACCCCGCCCCGGAGGGCAGGTCGAACGCGGGGTGCGGCGCGAAGCGGAGCGCGCTGTCCGGCCCGAAGGCGATCGCCTGCCCTCGTCGGCCGGCGACGAACGCGAGGTTCGCGGTCTCGCTCGGCGCCAGCGCCGCCGGCGATTGATCGGAGCTCGTACCGTCGAACGAGAAGCACAGCGCGACGCCGGGATCCGAGCACGAGAACGGAGGCGCGGACGCCGGGCCGATGGCCTCGCCCTGCTGCGGGACCAGGACGTCCTCGTCCGCGGCCCCCTCGCTCTCGTCGTCGGTGCTCGAATCGGTGGTGCCGCTCGAACGCGGGCCGGACGCCTGCTCCGCGCTGCAGCCGAACGCCGCGATGAGCAAGAACCCGCACAATGCGCCGCGCCCGACCGCCGTCATGGCCCGACGCGAAGCACGTGCCAGGCCAGCGCGCGTTGCGCGAATCCGCGCTCACCAGCCGAGCTTCGCCTTGATCGCCGCCGCGAGCTCGTTGCCGATGCGCTGGTGGAACGCGGGGTTCCCGTGGCCGTCGCAGCCGGTGAGCTCGCCGGGTTGCGCGGCTCCCGGCTCGAACGCGTAGACCCGCGCGTCGCCCTGCGCGCGCATCGCATCGGCGACCGCGTTGACGCCGGTGCGGATGTTCGTGCGCGTGTTGCGTCCCTCGGGGATCGCGTCGGACACGCTCGGCGAGACGGTGAGGAAGAGATGCGCCTGCGGGTAGTGCTTCCGGATCGCGTCGACGAACGTGCGATACGCCGTCTCGAACTGGGGGAGCGTCGGAGGGCCGTCGTCGGTCGGCTGTCCGATGTCGAAGTCGTTGCCGCCGCCCATGACGACGACCGCGTCGGCCGTCCACCTGGAGAAGTCCCAGGTGCTCGCGGGATCGGAGGGGATGCTCCGCTCGAAGAGCACGGGTAGGGTGTCGACGTCGGGACGCCAGATGTTGCGCGAGATGCCCTTGCCCGAGTGCACGGTGCCGAACAGCTCCGCATCGAGCGCCTCGGCGAGGCGCGCGCCCAGCGACACGCGGAAGTTCGCCCAGCGTGCGGCGTAGCCCGGCCCCGGGCAGATCCCGTTCTGCGCCGCAGCGACGCCCTCGACGCCGTATCCCGTGGCGACGGAGTCGGCGACGATCTCCACGCGCCGCTGCTTGCGCGGCGGAGGCGCGAGGAGCGTGCCCCCGGCGAAGTCGAAGCCGACGAGCTGCGTCGTCCCGTTCTGCGCGTCGGTGCGCTTGTACAGCTCGACGGTGTGCGGGCCCTTCGCGAGCCCCTGCGCGAGCGGGTACTTCGACGATCCGGGCTTCATCACCAGCTTGTCCCGCCACGTGCCGTCGATCGCGACGTCCCACTCGCTCGGGCCGCCGTCCATCCAGGTCTCGACGAGCTCGTTCATCTCCACCGAGGCGCCGGTGCCGTCGAAGCGCGCGACGATGCGACACCCCGGCCACGCGCACTTCGGTCCCGCCGCGTCGCGCGTGTCGAACCTACCGATGAGCTGCACCTCGGGCGCGCCCGGCGCTCCGTCGTCCGCCTTCCCTCCGCCGTTGCCGGTCGACGCGCCGCCCGTCCCTCCACCCCCGGAGGACGCGCCGCCGCTCGACGACGCGTTTCCGCCCGCATCGCCACGTCCGGGGTCGGATGCACCGGACTCGCTGTCGCAGGCCGGGAAGGCGAACGCGATGGACAACGTGAAGAGCGGGACGACGTGCCGGAGAGCGAACATGCGCTCGACCCGATGCACGCCGCGTGCGATGCGCGGCGCGACCCACGATCGTGCGGCACGCGACTCCGCGTCACTCGGCGTCTCGTCTGAGGAGGAGCACGGGGCACGGCGACTCCCGGAGCACGCGCTTGAACACCGCGGCGCGCCGCTCGTCGAGGCCGCCGTACCACGTGAGGACGATCAGATCGATGGCGTGCTCCGCGGCGAATCCGAGCGCCGCGGTCGCCGCCGCGCCGCGCGCGACCTTCATGGTGATCGCGGTCGGATCGACCGGGCAGCCGTGCGCGAGCCGCCCGAGGAACTCGTCGGTCCACGCCGGCCATTCGTGCTGCGCCTGATCGACGTACCGGGGAGCGGTGAGCTCGCCCGTCTCGCCGCGGTGCTCGCCGCCCGGCGTCGCGACGTGCAGCACGAAGACCTGCGCATTGGCCGCGTTCACGATCCGCGCGACCGGGGCGAGCGCATGCGTCGCGCTCGGCGTTCCGTCGTGCGGGACGAGGACCTTGTGCACCTCCCACGGTCGCTGCCCGCGACTCTGCGGGACGAAGACGATCGGACCGGGCGCGCCGGTGATCACGCGCTCGGCGGTGTGCGCGGTGGCAGCGAGATCGGTCGCGATCGTGCGCGCGCAGAGGACGACGGTCGCGTTCTCGTACTCCCGCGCGAGCTCGACGATCGCCGTCGCCGGATCGCCGGTGCGCGAGTGCACGACGGCATGCGGCGCCTCCGCCGGACCGAGGGCCAGGCGCGCGGGCAAGGCGCTCGCCTCTTCACCGGCGTCCGCGCGCGCGACGTACACGATGTGCAGCGACGCTCGGTCGAGCGCGGCCCAGGTACGAGCGACGGGCAGCGCGACCTTCGCGTGCTCGCTGCCGTCGAGGGGGACGAGGACGACATGTTCCGGAGAGGTCATCGCGCTGCTCCCTTCTCCATTCCGGCGGACAGCTCGTAGCGCTCGCCGCGGACCGTCACCGCGAGCTGGAGACGACGCCACGACGGAGGAAGACGCGCCCGCAGCGCCGGCGGGCTGGCGTCGAGGACCAGGCCTCCGAACCCGTACACCGCCGCGTTCCAGAGACCACCGAGGGCGCCGAGGTGCACGCCGCCCGCCGCGTTTCCCATCTCGTCGGCGAGATCGATCTCCGCCGTCTGCCGGAAGTAGCGCTCCGCGAGCGCGCCGTCACCGAGCCGCGCGGCGACGATCGCGTGGACCGGCGGGCTGAGCGAGCTGCCGTGACCGGTGCGCGGCTCGTAGTAACGGAAGCTCGCCTCGCGCACCTCGGGGGCGAAGCGATCCCAGAGCAGGAGGAGCAGCATCACCACGTCGGCCTGCTTGATCACTTGCGAGGCGCCGACGCGCTCTCGTCCGAGGACGACGTCGATCGGCGCGGTGCGCCCGGCGTACGCGCCGAGGTCGATGTCCTCGAGCGCGAAGTAGCCCCGGAACTGCTCGAAGACGCCGGTCGCCGGGTCGAGCCCCGTGTACATGCGCCGCGCGACGTCGATCCACTCGCTCGGCTCGTTGTACCCGACGTCGAGCCGCTCCCACTCGCGTGGCCAGCGCGTCGCGGCGACGGCCGCGATCTCGGCCGCGCGCTCGAGGTTCCACTGCGCCATCACGTTGGTGTAGGCGTTGTCGTCCACCGACTCGTGGTACTCGTCGGGCCCGATCACCGCACGGATGTGGAAGCGCCCGTCCTTCCCGGCGTTCACGCGGCTCGCCCAGAAGCGCGCGGTCTCGACGAGCATTTCGGCGCCCGCGTCCTTCATGAACGCGTCGTCGCTCGTCGCACGCCAGTAGCTCCAGACGGCGTACGCGACGTCCGCGCTGATGTGCTGCTCCTCGGCGCCGACCCGGATCCGCACCACCTGCCCGTCCGGCGCGACGACGAACGGCGGCGTGACGTCCTCGCCGTCGCGCGCAGACTCCCACGCGTACAGCGCGCCGCGATAGCCGAGCGCCTTCGCCCTCGCGCGCGCCGCCGGGAGCGTGGCATGCCGGTACCCGAGCAGCGCACGCGCCGATCTCGGCGCGGTGAGGGTGAAGAACGGGAGCATCAGCGTCTCCGTCTCCCAGAAGACGTGGCCCTTGTACGCGCCTCCGGTGAGCCCGCGCGCGCCGATCGAGACGGACGGGTCGTCGGGGTTCGCCGCGCAGGTCAGGTGATAGGCCGCGAAGCGGATCGCGCGCTGCGCCGCCGGATCACCTTCGATCGCCACTCCGGCGTCGCTCCATCGCCGCCGCCACGCCTCGCGGTGCGCGTCGAGGACCCCGGCGAGCCCGTCGCGCCGGCACGTCTCGTCGAGCCGGCGTCGCGCGAGCGCGAGCACGTCGTCCGTCCCCTGCGCGCGCGCCACCGTCACGATCCGATCGATCCGTACCGTCTCGCCGATCGCGACGTGGAGCTCGACGGCGCCGGCATCGCCCGATCGCCACTCGAACGACGACGGCTGCTCGATCGCGAGCGCGCCCGCCATCGCGACGGACACCCCCGCGTCGGCCGCGATCACCGCCTCCCGGAACGGCGCATCCACCCGGACGACGCCGCCGTAGTTCTCGGACGTCAGCACGATCGACTGCGCGAGCACGCTCCGGTCGGCGAGCGACACGAGCCGCACCTCGCGGACGCGCGTCACCCGACCCGCGGGATCGCGATGCACGAGGTCGCGAAAGAGGAGGCCCTGCTCCATGTCGAGCACGCGCCGGTGCTCGATCACGTGCGCGGCCGGCGCTCCGTCGACGCGGACCTCGGTGTCCTCGACGTGCAGCGTCACGCGCGCCCAGTCGGGCAGGCGCACGAGATCGGCAATGCCCCGAGGACGCGACCGCCCGAAGACACCGGCGACGAACGTGGCGGGATCGGAGAGAGGGGTTCGCTCGGTGAGCGAGGCGCGCGAGCCCACGAACCCGTTTCCCAGGGCGAGCTTCGACTCGATCTCGTGCTCGCGCGCCGCGACGAACCCGTCCTCGGCGATGCACCACGTCGGATCGCTCGTCGGATGCGCCGCGACGGTCGACGGATGCAGCTCCGCCTGCGCGCACACCAGCTCGCGGAACCGCGACGGTCCTCCGCCCAGCAGGATCGTCGGAGACGGAGCGCCCGCGGGCTCGGGACCGACCGACACGACCGTCGCGCCGGCGGCCTCGGGGATGAGCATCTTCGAGTCGCTCCCGGGGAAGCCTCCGGTCGGTCCGAGCTCGTCGCCCGCGACGAGGACCTCGTCGGCGCGGCGCGCGCGGCGCGCGGCGAGCTCGCGCATCACCCACTCCATGGTGTCCGCCTTGTCGGTGAGGCCGATCTCGATGTGCTTCGCGTCGCTCGTCACGCGCGCGTCTTCGAGCCCGCTCTGCGCGACGATGCGCTCGGCCGTCTCGAAGGCCTCGCGCAGCCCTCCCGCGAGCCCGCCGCCCACGAGGCGCGCGTCCACCGCTCGCACGAGGTCCGGAAGCGCCGACTTCGGTGGGTCGCGCCACTCCGGAAGCGGGATGAGGTCCACCTTGCGTCGATTGAGCCGGTCGTACACGACGTCGATCGCGAGGCCCGTCCGCGCGACCAGCGCGTCGCGCACCGCATCGGCCGTGCTCGTGAGCAGGCGCTCCTCCTCCTCGGTCGCATTCCGTCGCGAGAGGAGCGTGAGCGCACCGTCGTCGTCGAAGCCGTACACCTCCGAGCCTCGGTTCGTCGCGAGGAAGAGGTCCTTCACGTGCGGCCCGCGCATCGGCGCGGACAGCCGCGGATGGATGTGCCCCACGTGCGTGCCGGTGACCACCACCACGAGCACGCCGGCGCGCAGGAGCCGCTCGAGCGGCCGGCGCAGCGCGGTGACGTCCTCGGATCGGCTCGAGACGGCGGTGCCGTCCCAGTCGAACACGAGGATGCGGAACGAACGGAGGAGCGCCGCCGGGATCCCCTCGTGGCGCGCCTCCGTCGCGCTCGACGGCGCACGTCCCATCGCCCGCGGAAGCGCCACCTGCGAGGTCGCCATCGCAGCGAGGAGGGCAAGGCGCGTTCCTCCACGAACGCGACCGCGCGACGTCGTCCGTCAGAGCTGCGTCGCGCACGCCTCGCCGCGGACCGCGGACACGGCGAGCTCGATGCGCTCGCGCGTCTGCGCCCCGACGAGACGCTCGACCTCCGCGCCGTCGGCGTCGACCGCGACGAACGTAGGCACCGCACGGATGCCGTAGCGCGCGGCGAGCGACTCTCCCGCGACGTCGTCGACGTTCACGCGCCTCACCGTCGTCTTGCCGTCGCTCGCGCCGCAGCGGCGCTCGACGTCTTCGACGATGGGCGCCATGCGCGCGCACACCGGGCAATGCGTCCCGACGAACTCGATCACGTGCGGCTCCGCCGGCGCGGCGGGCAGCGCCGCTCCCGCGCCACCGCCGACGTCCACCGCGCAGGCGACGTCCTTGCCTTCGCAAGCCTCCGCGATCGCCTCCGGCGGAGCGATGGCGTCACGCGCACCGCCCCACGCGATCCAGCCGCCGAGGACGACGAGCAGCACGCCGGTGGCTCGCTGGACGATCGAGCTCGCTCCCCGGAGCCGGCGCGCGAGGGCGAGCACGCGCGGAGCGGCGAACGTGGCGGCGACGAGGGGCGTGGCGAGGCCCGCGGCATACGTCGCGAGCTGCGCACCGGCCATCGCCGTGCTCGCGCCGGAGCTCGCCGCGTAGGTGAGCGCGCCGGCGAGCACGGGACCGACACACGGCGTCCAGCCGAAGGCGAACGCGGCCCCGAACGCGAGCCCGCCGAGGAACCCGCCTCCCGGCCGCACGCGTTCGAAGAGCGGACGCGCTTCGCGATCGGCCCACCGCAGGCGTAGGACGCCCGCGAGCTTCAGTCCGGCGAGCATGACGAGCACGCCCCCGGCGACCGCAATCGCGCGGCGGTGCTCGCCGACCGACGCGGCGACGGCCGACCACGCGACGCCGAGCGCGACGAACACCATCGCGAGGCCGACGGCGAAGCCGAGCCCGGAGCGCACGACGCGCTTGGGTGATCCCCCCTCCGCCTCGCCGCCGATCGCGGCGAGATAGAACGGCAGCATCGGCAGCGTGCACGGCGAGAGGAACGTGAGGAGCCCGGCGCCATACAGCGCGGCGAACGAAGCGATCAAAGCTGCCTCCCGACGGAGATCGCGCCGTCGCTCGTCGCGCAGACCTCGTTGCCGAGCGCCGCCTTCGCGCACGACGCGCGCGCGTGGGCGAGCCGCGACGCGACGGCGAAGGCGCTCGAGCCCGGACGCGCGACGAACACCGTCATCGGCTCGCCGGAGTCGCGCCGGTACATCAGCGCAGCGGTCTTCGTGCCGTCGACCGAGCAGGTCCGCGCCCCGAGCAGGCGGGCGCCCGCCGGAGTCTGCACGGTCGCGTGATAGCCGAGCTCGCCTTCGATCCACCGCCCGACCGCCTCGGGGTCGGACGATTCGAAGTCGCAGAGGTGCTCGCGCGCGAACCCGCGGACGTGATGCGTGACGAGCTCGTCCGCCATCGCGGGAGGGAGGCCGCTCGGTGCACCGAAGCTCGCGACCGCGGCCGCGGCCACCGCGGCGACCCCCGCCGCGCGCCATGCCCACCTCGAACGAGGGCGCGGCGCGAGGACGGCGCGCGCGCGCGACGCGACGGCGGGCGGCTCCGCGCTCTCACGGTGAGCCGCGAGCGCGCGCGAGACGCCGCCGAGGAGGGACGCCGCGCGCCGGCACGGCTCGCACGCCGCGACGTGCGAGGCGATCCTCACCGCGTCCTCCTCGCTCACTTCACCATCGTGAAGCGCCGAGAGGCTCTCGAACCATTCGAGGCTGCATCCAGACATCGCTCTTCTCCGTCCTCCGTCCGATCCTTCGCCGTCATCGCTTCCATGATCGCGAGCCGCGCCCGAGCGAGACGCGAGCGCACCGTGCCCACCGGGCAAGCCTGGATGCGCGCGATCTCCTCGTACGACAGCTCCTCGACCTCGCGCAGGAGCAGCGCGTCGCGCCACTCCGGCTGGAGCGTGCCGAGCGCGCGTTCGACCTCGTCCGCGAAGCCCCGTCCGAGGATGTCCGCCTCGAGATCGCCCCTCGGCTCCGGCGCGCCTTCGCCGCCGTCGATGACCTCCAGGCGATGGCGCGCCCCGCGGCCGCCGTTGAGCGCGACCGTACGTTGCACGCGGAGCAGCCATCCACGGATGCGCTCGGGCTCGCGAAGCTCTTGCTTGCGCTCGAGGGCGCGCACGACGGTCGCCTGGACGAGGTCCTCGGCGTCCGCCCCGGAGCGCGTCATGCGCCGCGCCGTACGCCAGAGGGCCGGCAGCTCGTCGAGGAGACGCGCGGCGAAACTGCTGGGCTCGAGCCCGCGTCTTCCGTTCACGTAGGGTTAGACACACCGAGGGGCCCAAACGGTTCCCGGCGACGGCAGGAACTTCGAAGGCCGCCCCCCGTGTCTGCACGGGGATGCAATCATCTGCTTCCTACGCCGCGCGCGCGGACCTGCTCGCCGGAGGCGTCGCCCTCATGCTCGGCGCGCAGACCCGTCTCACGGCCGTCGTGCTCGCGCTCGCGCGTGCGCGCCGGCGCCAGGGAGAGCCGTCGTGACCGCGGCGCTCCGCAGGTGGCTCGTCGTCGCCGTCGTCGCCGCGTCCGCGGCCTGCGCACCGCGCGTCGCCGATCGAGCGCCGGCCGCCGACGCAAGACAAGCGAACGACGGAGTCGTCCTCCTCGTGCAGACGGCGCAGCACCTCGACGTCGCCTTCCTCACCGCGCGTGAGCTCGTCGCGACGAACGAGGCGCGCGAGGTCCGCGTGCTCGCATGCGGGCCGGCCGTGAGCGCGCTCCGAGCGGACGGCCCGGCGGCGGCGAAGGTCGCCGAGCGCGATCGCGCGCACGTCCGCGTCCTCGCGTGCGGCCTGTCGCTCGAACGTGCGGGCATCGCGCCGAGCGCGCTGGCGCCCGAGGTCGAGGTCGTCCCGAACGGCATCGTCGAGGTCCTCCGCCTCCAGCGCGCCGGCTTCCGCTCGGTCGAGCTCTAGCTCCCGCGTCGCGCGCATGCGCATTGCAAGATGCGCGGCGATGCGGCTGCGTCTCGCCCTGCTCGCGCTCCCGGCGCTCCCGCTGCTTGCGTGCGCGCCCTCGCGCGCGCATCCGCCGCAGGTGAGCGCGCCGACGCTCACGGCGGCGACGTCGCGCTGTACCGGCCTGCATCTCTCGCAAGGGATCGACATCGTCGTGCTCGGCTCGGGCGGTCCACGTGCCGCCGGGCGGGCGGGCTCGAGCGTGCTCGTGGCGTTCGACGGCGTGCCTCGCATCCTCGTCGATGCGGGGCCCGGCGCGTTCGTGCGGCTCGGCGAGAGCGCTCTGTCCACCGAGGCGCTCGACACCATCCTGCTCACCCATCTGCACGTCGATCACGCGGGTGACGTCGCCGCCGTGGTGAAGTCGCGCGACGTCGCCGCCGGCGAGCCGCTCGCGTTCCGCATCGTCGGCCCGGTCGGGCGCGGCGCCTATCCCAGCACGAGCGACTTCGTCGCGCGCCTCTTCGGCCCGGACGGCGCGTTCGCCTACCTGCCGTCGTTCGCGAACCTCCTCCAGTTCCAGACGACCGATCTGCCCGCCGACACGGCGGAAGGCTCGCATCTGGTCTACGAGGAGCGCGGCGTCGTCGTCTCCTCGATCGGCGTCAATCACGGCAACGCGCCCGCGGTCGCGTACCGGATCGAGCGCGCGGGACGCTCCCTGGTGGTCAGCGGCGATCTCGCGTCGAGGCACACGCGCTTCGAGGAGCTCGCGCGGGGCGCGGACGTCCTCCTCTTCGACGCCGCCGTGCTCGACCCGCCCGGGTCTCCCAAAGGCCTCTACGACCTCCACACCCCGCCTGCGCGCATCGGCGAGATCGCCGCGCGCGCGGACGTGAAGCTCCTCGTCCTCACGCACGTCACGCCGCCGGTCGACGAGCATCGGAGCGAAGTGCTCGCGTCGATCCAGCGCACGTTCCGGGGCCAAGTCCGTTTCGCTGCAGACTGCATGCACCTGCCGCTCGAGGCGGGGCAGAGATGAGGTCGAGGTGAGCAGCATGTTCTTCGAGCGCATCGAGACACCGGGAATCGCGCATGGCGCCTACGTCTTCGGCGACGGCGGCCAGGCCGCGGTCGTCGACCCGCGACGGGACGTCGACGAGTACCTCCGCGTGGCGCGGGACAACGGCGCCCGCATCGCATGGGTGATCGAGACCCATCGGCAGGAGGACTTCGTCCTCGGGTCGAGCGAGCTCGCGCGGATCACCGGCGCGAAGATCGTGAACGGCACGCACGAGCTCTTCGGTCACGGCGACGTCCGTCTCGGCGACGGCGACGAGCTGGCGGTCGCGGGCCTGAGGCTCCGCGCGCTCCACACGCCGGGCCACACGCCCGAGAGCATGTCCTACGCGCTGTTCACCTCGGACGCGCCCGAGCACGCGTGGGCGGTGCTCACCGGCGACGCGCTCTTCGTCGGCCAGACCGGAAGGACCGACCTGCCGGATCCGAAGAGGACGCGCGAGAACGCGGAGCTCCTCTACGACGCGGTGCACGCGAAGCTCCTCCCGCTCGGCGATCAGACGCTGCTCTTGCCCGCGCACGGCTCGGGCTCGGTGTGCGGCGCGAAGATCTCCGACCGCGACTGGTCGACGATCGGCCTCGAGCGCCGCTACAACCCGGTCTTCGTGAAGTCACGTGCGGAGTTCGCCGCGTCGAAGGCGGACGAGCGGCTGCCGCGCCCGCCGTACTTCCGCGTGATGGAGCAGGTGAACCTCCGCGGAGGCATCCCGCTCGCGCGGCACCCACGCGAGGTGCCGCTCGTCCCGCCGAAGGAGCTCGAGCGCGCGATGGGGCGCGCGACGGTGATCGACGCACGGACGCCCGAGGCGTTCGCGGGCGGTCACCTCCCCGGCTCGTACAGCGTCTGGCTCGGCGGCCTTCCCGTGTTCGGCGGCTGGATCGCCCAGCCGAGCACGCCGGTCTTCCTCGTGCTCGCGAGCACCGGCGAGCTCGAGCGCGCGGTCCTGTCGCTGGCGCGCATCGGGATCGACGGCGTCGAGGGCGTGCTCGCCGGCGGCTTCGAGGCGTGGCGCGACGCCGGGCTGCCGATCGAACGCTCCGGCACGATCTCGCCGCGCGAGGTCGAGCGCGATCTCGGACGCGTCCGCGTGCTCGACGTCCGCGACGACCGCGAGTTCGCCGTCGAGGGGCACCTGCCCGGCGCATCGCACCTCTACGTCGGGCACCTCGAGGAAGGGCTGCGCGACCTGCGCCCGCCGCTCGCGCCGTCCGAGCGCGTCGTCGTGACGTGCAGCGTCGGTAACCGGGCGAGCCTCGCCGCGAGCATCCTCCGGCGTCGCGGCTTCCAGCGCGTCGAGAACCTCCTCGGCGGCATGACCGCGTGGAAGAAGCTCGAGCTTCCGCTGGAGCGCCGCGAGCCTTAACCACCCCCGCCCTCGCGTCGTTGTCGGTGCATGACGTTCGCCGCATCCGACCCGTCCGATCGCCGCCTCCCGACCGTGTCCGTCATCGTCCGGATCGTCGACGTGGACGGGCATTCGCGCTCCGGGCGCATCTTCGTGCCGACGGCCTCGCGGTTCCGCTCCGGTCCGCCGAGCATCGAGGAGTGGCTCGAGGAGGACGCCGCCTTCTTCGCCTTCCAGCGGGTCAGCGAGGAGAAGCCCGTCCTCCTGAACAAGGACGACATCGCCGTGCTCTCGGTCGACACGGAGGAGGACCCGCTGCCGGGCGGTCATGCGCTCACCATCGAGTGCGGGACCGCGACCGTGCGCGGCTACGCGCGCGTGCACACGCCGTCGGGCGACACGCGCGTGATCGACGAGCTGAACTCGCCGGCGCGCTTCCTCGTGGTGAGCGAAGGACGCACGCGGCACGCGGTGCGCAAGCGCGCCATCCGCTGCGTCCGCGAGGAGATCAAGGACCGGGGATTCGGAACCGGCTCCTACGTCCGCAGCGGGCACCTCCGGCCGGTGCGGTGACGTCGCCGTGACGGATCTCAGCGGCGTCCACGGGGCGCCTCGTTCGGCTTCTGCCGATCGAGGTGCGCGCGGATCGCGTCGAGGATCGCCCAGCCCCAGACGGGCCGCGGGACGACGAGGACCTTGCCGCCCGAGAACAGCTCCTCGTAGCGCCGCGGCTGCCCGGTGACGAGGACCGGCAGCGCGCGCGGGTGGTTCTCGGTGAGGTCGGCGACGGTCGCGAGGACGGTCTCCCACCGGAAGTCGTCGGGGAACACCACGAACGCGAGGGCGCTCTCGCTCGCGACCCGAAGACAGTCCTCGATCGTGCGGGTGCAGCGCGCGACGACTCCGGCCGCGCTGAGGTAGGAGTGGAGGCCGTCGAGCGTCTCGGGGTTGGACGAGACGATCGTGACCTCGACGGTCTTCGCCGGCGGCGAGGCACGCGTATGCATCGCGACGCCCGGGAGCAACCGCGATGCCACG
The DNA here is from genome assembly GCA_039809525.1 of Labilithrix sp. GTDB lineage: Bacteria > Myxococcota_A > Polyangia > Polyangiales > Polyangiaceae > Labilithrix. The sequence continues at coordinate 14,889 of JBDHVD010000071.1, forward strand.
CGGCGAAAGCCGCCCTTCGCGGGCGGGGTGCCGGTCGACGAGGCGCGCTCCCGGCGATCGCGTCACTTTGACGTAGCCGTCGCGTGCGTCTCCGCGCGGGCGCGCCGGCCCGGCACGTGGCGGGCGGCGAACCGCTGCATCGTCCGCAGGCTCACGCCCAGCCGCCGCGCCGCGCGCGAGCGGTTGCCGTCCTCGATCGCGAGCGCCGCCCCGAGGATGGCGTCCACCGACTCGCCGAGCGGGCGGTCGAGCCTCACCTCGAGCGTCTCGCCGGTCGGCGCCGGCCGCGCCTCCACGTCGTGCGCGCTCGAGCGGACCGCCGCGGGCAGGTCCCGCACGCGCACGGTCTTGCCTTCGCGGAGCACGCAGACGAGCTCGACCACGTTGCGGAGCTCGCGGACGTTGCCCGGCCACGCATGGGCGCGGAGAGCGGCGAACGCCGCGCGCGCGTACCTCGGCGGCTTCGTGCCGTGCCGCGCCGAGATCTGCGCGGTGAACTGCTGCACGAGCGGCCCGACGTCGGCGGCACGATCGCGGAGCGACGGGACGTTCAGGGTGATCCCCTGGAGCCGGTAGAAGAGGTCCGCGCGGAAGCGGCCTGCTTTCACCTCGTCCTCGAGCGAGCGCAGCGTCGCGCAGACGAGGCGCGCGTCGACGGTGATCTTCGTGCTGCCGCCCACGCGCATGAACTTGCGGTTCTCGAGGAAGCGCAGGAGCTTCGCCTGCATCCCCATCGGCATCTCGGCGACCTCGTCGAGGAACAGCGTGCCTCCGTCGGCCGCCTCGATCTTTCCGCGCTGGCGCTCGGTCGCGCCGGTGAAGGCGCCCTTCTCGTGCCCGAAGAGCTCGCTCTCGAAGAGCGCCTCGGGGATCGCGGCGCAGTTGATGGGGACGAACGGACCGATCCGCCGCGGCGACAGCTCGTGGATGCGCCGGGCGAGCACCTCCTTGCCCGTCCCGCTCTCGCCGATCAGGGAGATCCCGACGTCCTTCGGCGCGATCGCGCGGATGACCCGATCGAGGTCGCGCATCGCCGCCGACCGCATGACCGGCTCGAGGACCACGTCGACGTCGCGCTTGCTCCGGGGCATGCCGCGAACCCTAGCGCGATACGGCAACTTGGCATAGCGATGGCGATGAATTCGTCCGATTGCGTCTCCACGACGTATCCGCCGGTCGGGCTCGTGCGGCCGGTTTCACGGGCGATCCGCCCTCCCGACGGTGGCGCGGATCCTGCTCGCCGAGCCGTTCACCGACCGATGACCGACGCGCTCCCCGACACCTCGTCGCTCATCACGCACGCGCTCCGGCGGCGCCGCCTCGTCGTCGACCGGATCTTCGACGACATCTTTCCCTACGACGTCCGCACGGCGTCGAGCGTCCACTGGACCCCGGTGGAGGTCGCGATGCGGGCCGCGCAGCTGCTCGCGCGCGACGATCGGACGACGATCCTCGACGTCGGCGCCGGCATCGGGAAGTTCTGCATCGTCGCCGCCGCGAGCGTGAAGGCCCCCGTCCGCGGCATCGAGCATCGCGCGCACTTCGTCGACGTCGCGCGCGCGGCCGCCGCGCGGCTGAAGGTCGACGTCGAGTTCGTGCACGGCACGCTCGACGACGAGGACCCGGCGTCGGTCGGAGGCGTGTACCTCTTCAACCCCTTCGGCGAGAACCTCTGCTCCCGCGAGGACTGGCTCGACGACACCGTCGAGCTGAGCGCGACGCGCTTCGCCCGCGACGTCGCCACGACGGAGCGGTTCCTGCGCGACGCCCGAGCGGGCACGCGCGTCGTGACGTACTGCGGGTTCGGCGGGCGGATGCCCGACGCCTACGCGCTCGTGCTCCGCGAGAGCCGCGCAGGACGCCTCGAGCTCTGGGAGAAGCGATGAGCGTCAGCGCCGCTTGTTCGTGCGCGTCTTGCCCGCGCCGTCGAGCGCGCGCGTCACGTGCTCGGCGACGTCGGCGGGGAGGCACGGCTTCGCGACGAACAGGTCGCAGCCGGCCTCGAGGGCACGCGCCTTCGACATCGCCTCCGCGTGGCCGGTGAGGGCGACGATGACGATGTCTCGCGTCGCCGGATCGTCCTTCAAGATGCGGGTCGCCTCCCAGCCGTCGATGCCGGGCAGCGACAGGTCCATCACGATGACCGCGGGCCTCTCGGCGCGCGCGACGGCGATCGCGGTCGCGCCGTCCGCCGCCTCGAGCACGCGGAAGCCGACGTGCTCCAGGTACTCGCCGTACATCTCGCGGTTGTCGACGAAATCGTCGACCACGAGGACGACAGGCGGGCGGACCCGCGCGCGGCTGACCTTCGTGCCGCGAGCGGGTGCCTTGCTGTCGCGGCGGCTCACCCCGAAAGCAATATCACCGACCGGGGCCGTCCGAACTGGTCACACCGTCGACCGGTGGGCGCGGGTCGCTCTCCCGCGCTATGGTCGGCGCGTGAAGCCCCTCGTGCTCGAGACGCGACCGCTCGGATTTCCTTGGGAGACCGTCGATCCCTTCCTCTTCTGCGTTCACCACGACGACGCCTATCCGGCCGGAAACGAGCTGATGGGACCACCCCGCGAATCGCTCGCCGGACGCAACCTCGGGCAGGACTTCGAGGTCCGCGACGGCTGGCGCATGTACCACGGCGACGTCGTCCCGGGCTTCCCCGCGCATCCGCATCGCGGGTTCGAGACGGTGACCATCGTGCGCCGCGGGCTCATCGATCACTCCGACTCGCTCGGCGCGACCGCGCGCTTCGGCAAGGGCGACACCCAGTGGCTCACCGCCGGATCCGGCATCGTGCACTGCGAGATGTTCCCGCTCGTGGAGCAAGCGCAGCCGAACCCGCTCGAGCTCTTCCAGATCTGGCTGAACCTCCCCGCGGCCGACAAGATGTGCGACCCGCACTTCGCGATGCTGTGGAGCAAGGACGTCCCCCGGCACGTCTTCACCGACGCCGCGGGCAAGAAGACCGAGGTCACCACCGTGGCCGGGACGCTCGAGGGCAAGGCCCCGCCGTCGCCCCCTCCGCGTTCGTGGGCCTCGCGCCCGGACACCGACGTGGCGATCTGGACGATCACGATGGAGCCGGGTGCGAAGCACACCCTTCCTCCGGCAAAGGACGAGCGCACCATCCGCACCCTCTACTTCTTCCGAGGCAGCTCCCTGCGCATCGGCACGGAGTCGATCGGCGCGAAGACGGCGGCGGTGATCGCGAGCGACGTGCCCGCCGCGATCGAGGCCGGCCCCGACGGCGCCGACATCCTCGTGCTCCAGGGGCGACCGATCGAGGAGCCGGTCGTGCAGTACGGCCCCTTCGTCATGAACAGCCGCGCCGAGATCCAGCAGGCGATGCTCGACTACCAGCGCACGCGCTTCGGCGGCTGGCCATGGAAGGGCGACGCGCCCGTCCACGCGCGGAGCGAAGGTCGATTCGCCCAGCACGCCGACGGACGCGTCGAGCGCAGCGACGGCTGACCGAGCTACTTCTTCTGGCCGCCCTCGTGGTGGTCGCACGCGCCGCCCCCCTTCTCGTGTCCTCCGGCCGCGCGGACGGCGTGCGCCTCGTTCTTCGTGACCGTGCCGTCGGCGATCGCCTTCGCGACCTCCGCGTTCATCGCGGCGAGCTTCGCGTCGAGCTTCGCCCGCGCGTCCTTCTGCTGGTCGGCGGGGAGCTGCGCGATCCGCTTCTCGGCGTGCTGCCGCATCTTCGCCTGCTTGGCATCGATGTGCTGCTTGAAGGTCGCCGCCGGCATGGGGAAGCTCGGGTGTCGATCCGGCGCCTTGTCGTCCGCGAACGCGGGCGCAGCGGCCGCGAGGGCCATGAACGTGACCGCAGAGACGATGATCTTCGAACGCATGCTTCGATCTCTCCTTCGCCGGTGAGACGATCGGGGCACGGCGCGCATGCCGCCGTTTACGGTGCTTTACGTCCGCGCTAGTGCTCGCGCCGTGGCGAGCAAGGGAAAGCCGTACCGTACGATCGTCGTCGAGGGCTACGAGGTCCTCGTGGGCAAGGGCAGCGACGAGAACGATCACCTGACGTTCGACGTCGCGCAGCCGAGGGATGTCTGGATGCACGTCGACGACGACACGCCCGGCAGCCACGTCGTCGTGCGCAACCCCGACGGCGGCGAGCTCCCGCGCTCGGTCCTCGAGACCGCGGCGGCGATCACCGCGTGGTACTCGAAGGCGCGCGACAGGAAGCAGGTCGCCGTGTGCTACTGCCCCGCGAGCAAGGTCTCGAAGCCGCGCGGCGCCCCCGCAGGTCTCGTCGAGGTCACCGGCGAGAAGCGGGTGAAGGTCACGCCGAAGCTCCCCGCCGGCGTCGCGTAGCGCCGCCCGCCACGAACGCGCGCGCCCAGCCGGGGGGGGAGCCGGGGGGGGACGGGTACCTCGCGCCGGGCCCGACGTTTCACCGGTGAAGACGCCAGGGCGACCTCGCATGATTGCGCGCACTTGCGGATCGACGCTTCACCGAGCAAACGTCGGACGCTTCTCGAGAGAAGCGTCGAGCGCGCCGGTCACGCCTCCTCCGACGCAGCCGTTGCTTCGCAATCCCCTCGGTGCGAGAGCGCCTTCTCCCCCTTCTCCCCGCACGACACTTCTGCGCGGAGCTTCTGCGTCGGAGCTTCTGCGTCGGAGCTTCTGCGTCGGAGCTTCTGCGTCGGAGCTTCTGCGTCGGAGCTTCTGCGTTGGAGCTTCTGCGTCGGAGCTTCTGCGTCGGAGCTTCTGCGTTGGAGCTTCTGCGTCGGAGCTTCTGCGTTGGAGCTTCTGCGGGGGACTTCTCCGTGAAACTTCTCCGTGGAACTTCCCCGTCGGAACTTCTGCGCGGAGCTTCTCCGCGGAGCTTTTCCGCGGAGCTTCTCGGCGGGACTTCTCCGTGGAACTTCGCCACGAGACTTCTCCATGCGGGCGGCTCGTCGAAGGCGGCGCGATGTCCGCTTCTCTTCTCAACAGAAGCGAGGCGACGCCAGCCCTGCCCTGCCCTGCCCTGCCCTGCCCTGCGTCGCACTGTTGTCTCCGTCGATGTGCAGCTCACGTATCGAGGCGACCTCGCCGCGTGCGACGTTTGCCTTCTCTAGAGAAGCGACCGCGGGAGCGGGCAGGTGCGTCGCGGCCCTCACTCGAGAGCGAGGGCGGCCCCGTTGCCGGTCACCTTCTCCCGAACCGAGGGGCCGGCGCGTGCGACGTTTGCCTTCTCTAGAGAAGCGACCGCGGACGCGTGCGTCGCGGCCCTCGCTCCAGAGCGAAGGCGGCCCCACGCTGGTCGTCTCCTCCAGAAGCGACGGCGCCGCGTGCGACGTTTGCCTTCTCTAGAGAAGCGACCGCGGACGACCGCGGGCGACCGCGGGAGCGTGCGCGACCGCGGGCGAGGGAGCGGTCGAGGGCGCGGGGCGGGCGTCGTCGATTCTGTACAGAACCGTGGTTGGCTTCAGCGCAGAAGCGAAACGGGCGGACGGCCGGATTCCGCGCACTTGCCAACCACGCTTGACCGGTGAAACGAGCGGGGCGCGACGCGACGCCGGCCACCCCGCCCCGCCCCCCTCAGCGCGACGAGCGGGAGCGGCGCCGCCGCACGAACGCCGCGGCGATCGCCGCGAGCGCGCCGGAGCCGAGGACGCTCGACGCCGGCGTGCCGCTCGTCGTGCACGCGCAGCCGCTGCCGGTCGCCGCGTCGCCGGGGCCGATCGGATCGATCGCGATGTCGACGCGCGACGCGGGGCTGAGGAGGGCGCCGTCATGCGCGCGGAGCTCGAAGCCGAGCTTCGTGCCCGGGTCGTACACGGCATCGAACGACGGGGTCGCGCTGTCGGCGTGCTCGAGCTTCACGGTGGGGCCCTCCACCTGCTTCCAGACGAAGAAGAGCGGGAGGTTCCTCGGGCTCGTCGCCGAGCCGTTCAGCGTGACGTGCGTGCGGCGCGGCACGGAACGCGAGTCGCCGGCGTATGCCGACGGCCCTTCGGGATCGCACTGGTCCTCGTGGGGAACGAATGCGAAGAACGGCGTGCTCGAGATGCCGTCGAGCTGGATGTCGTCGACCATCCAGCCGTCGGCCGGACGGAAGCCGCTGCCCGTGCTCACGCGGAAGCGGACCTGCACGAAGTCGGGATGCTCGGGGAGCGTCACGTCGACCTTCGACACGTTCCACTTGTCGGGGTAGCCGGCGCTCTTGTTGCCGTAGGCCTTGCGCCCGGTGAGCGAGTTGTCGCCGCGCCCGCCGCTCAGCGTCGTGTTGTAGTCGATGGCGCCGTACGTGGAGATGTCCTTCCACGTCTTGCCGTCGGTCGAGAGCTCGACGACGCCGCCGTCGATGTCCTGTGCGCGACGCGTCGAGATGCGGAACGAGTAGCGGTGCTTGAACGACAGGCTGAAGGTCTTGTCGTCGATCGTGAACCGCGGCGACGTCAGGTAATGATCGGACGCCTCGGCCGCGTTCGGGATCGCCCAGAACGTCTCGTTGCCGACGGTCATCCGGGCCCAGTCCTGGCTCGTGCCCATCGTGTCGGTGCCCGTCGCCTTCCACGCGGTCTTCTTCGTGTCGACGTGATCGACCGCCGAAGCGTCGGGCGCCTCGTCCGCGTCGAAGTACGTCGGCACCTTCACCGCGATCGTGCGGCCGGGCTCGAAGGACGGATCGGTGAATGCGACCTCGAGCTCGATCGGCTCGACGGGCATCGCGCCGTCGATGCGCGTCTTGATCTTCAGCGTCGTCGACTCGAAGGGCTTCAGCGGGGCGAGCTTCGTCTCCGCGCCGCCCTCGAAGGAGACGCCCGGCGTCTTCGAGGTGGCCTTGGCGAGCGTCTCGGTGATCGTGCCGGACCCCGAGTTGTGCAAGGTGAGCTCGATCGTGCCGACCTCTCCGTCGTCGAGGATGTCGTCGTGGTCGCAGCTGATGACGTCGTCCCTCAGCTTCGCGCCGGCGATCTGGAGATCGTTGCCGGCGAAGAAGCTCTCGACGACCGGGCCGTTCGACGGGCTGTCCTTCGCCGGTCCGGTCGCGCCGGCGCCGGCGCCACGACGGGCGAACGCCTGCCAGAACAGCTTGAAGTCCTGCTCGTCGGCGGCGAGCGCCGCCGCGAGGACCGCGTCGCGGGCCTCGAGGAGCGTCGGGTCGGGCGGCGTCAGCTTCAGGGACGCCACGAGATAGCGCTTCATGCGAGCCTGCGCCTCGGCGAACGAGAGGCGCGGATCGCGCAGGAGCGCCGCGTAGCACTCCCAGAGCATCGTCGACCAGACCTCGCCGGTGTTGTGCACCTCGGAGTTGAAGCTTCCGTCCTCGCCGAAGCTGGTGGGCACGCCCGCCGGGAGCACGACGCCGTTCTGGATGTGCTTGAACGTGAGCGCGTTCTTCGTGAAGTCGATCGAGTACGGGACGCGGCGCGTGCCGTAATAGATGTCGTCGCCGCTGCCGCTCGTCGCGTACGAGCCGTTCGCGTACGTGCCGGCGAAGCCCGCGGGGTCGTCGGCGCGCACGGTGAGGAGCAGCGCGGTGAAGTCGCCCCAGCCCTCGCCGAGGCCGCCCGCCTGGTTCGTGGTGAGGCCCGCGCCGTTGCCGACGAGGCGTCCCGACAGGACGTGGCCCCACTCGTGCGCCACGATGCTGGTGTCGAGGCCGCCGTCGAGATCGACGCCGAGGCTGCGGTGCATCGTGACGTTCGCGCCCGCGTCGATCGCCTGCTCGAGCGCCTGGCCGTCGGCGAGGTTGAGCGAGAGCACCGGGATGGCGATGCCCGCCTGGGTGCCGCCCATGAACGGCGCGATCGTCGGCTGCGTCGAGCTCGCGACGTTGGCGATGATGCAACCGGCGGCGCCGGCGGCCTGCGCGTTGTCCGCCTTCTGCGCGAACGAGCACGTCCCGCGGTGGGCGAGCACGATCTTGCCCGTGAGGTCACCGGTGAGCGGCTCGCAGGCGTCCGCGACATCGGCGCCCTGGCCGTCGGCGGCGAGGACCACGTCGGCGGTCGTGTCGAAGAGGTCCTTGCCGAACCCGCTCGCGATGCCGGTGCTCTTGGTGCCGGCGATCGGCGCCGGCGCGTTGACCACGAGGCTCGCGTTGCTCGGCCCGGAGAACACGTACATCTGGATGATCGGCGAGTCGCCGTCGGCGGGGACCTGCGCGTTCGCGTTGTTGCGGCCGCTGTTGTCCTGCGCCTCTGCGAGGAGCGGATCGGCGCCCTTGCCGCCGCGCCCGAAGTTGTCGCTCTGGTGGTTGCCCGACTTCTCGTCGAAGCCCGCGTCGTAGAACCAGTCGTGGAGGAAGTTGGTGACGTAGAAGAGGTGCTGGACCGAGGACTCGATGGCCGCGGTGGTCGCGTTCGGGTTCGCCGCCGTGTCGTAGGCGGCGCCGAACGTCGCGGTGTCCGTCAGCGCGGGCCGCACGTCGGTCGCGGCGTCGAAGCCGGTGGGCGCCGCGAGATCGGCGTACGCGATGACGTTGTTGCCGTCGGTCGTCGTCGCGCCGGGCGGGAGCCACGGGTCGTTCTTCGAGAAGGGGTAGTTCTGGAGCGACACGACCTGCTGCTCGACGTACGAGAGCTTCGTGCCGTCGGGCTTGCCGTTCGGGTGCGGCGCGAACCCGTTGCCCTGCGGGCCATCGAGCGGGACCATGCTCGTCGGGTCGGCATAGACGCGATAGGCGTACGCGTCGTGCTTCACCAGGTCGTTCTGGAAGAGCACGCGCGCGTCGAGCGCGGAGACGACCACGCCGCGCGCCGGTCCCTTCGCGATCGCGACCTCGACGTAGTACGCCGGCTCGAGCTCCACGTCACCGGCGGCCCGGCGCGGGAAGAGGACCTTCTTCGCGCGTGCGGGGCGCGCGAGGCCGGCCCCCGCGAAGCGCTCGTACTCGTGCGCCGCGCCCACCGGGGTGAGCGTGCGCGACGCGGCCTGCCCGCTCACCACGGCGATCGCCTTCGCCACCGCGTCGTGGGGCTCGAGCGCGAACGCCCGGTCGCCGCCCTCGGCCGACGGCGCGAGCAGGCCCGACGCGGCGATCGGCTCGAACGCGCGCGTCATCGCGATGGCCACTCCGCCGCGGAACACGTCGATGCCGTTCACACGCTGCCGGTACCGCGCCACGATCGGTCCGCGCGACGCGTCGTCGACGTCGAGATCGGCGAGCGTCGCGAGCATGTCGCCCTTCAGCTCGAACGCGCGCGCGACGCGCTCGGTCACGCCGGCGACGGCCTCGTGCGCGCTCGCGAACGCCGGCAGCTCGGCGCGCGAGATCCACGCGAACGTCGGGAGCCCGAGGCGCGGATCGCGGTGGGCGACGGCGGCGTGCGAAGGTGCGGTCGTCCCGATCGCGGGCTTCGGCGCGTCACCTCTCGACGACGTACCGCAGGCGGCGACGAGCAGCGTTCCGAGGACGGCGATGCGGAGGCGGGAAGCTTTCATGTTTGTTTGTGAAGGCGAGGTCCGACGGTTTCGCAGACGTGCCCATGTCGCAGAGCCGCAGAGCTTTGTCCAGACGTCGCGACGGGAGGCACGCGCATGAGACGCACCACCCGCTGAGCTCGACGCAGGAGACTGTCGGCGAAAGATGACGGGCCATGCAGGTGATGCGTGCATGCTGCACGAACATTCCCGCTGGCGTCGCGTCTCCGAGGCGACGGCGCCGGTGAAGCGAACGTAATCCTCGCCCTCGGCGCCGTACGCGCCGTCGTCAACGCCGCGCGAGCACCTCGGCCACGCGCGCCGCCGGCACGGCGTAGACCTCGGCCAGCGCACGCGCGCACTCCGCGCCGGGGAGCCCGAGCGCCTGCGCGCGCCGGAGCACGTCGTGCGGATGGTAGGTGAGGACCCAGCCTCCGAGCTGACGCCGGACCTCCGCCTCGCACACGCCTTCGATCACGGCGATGTCCCCGTCGCGGAGGATCCGGACGCCCACGCCGTCGACGCGCGGGTGGGGGTCGCGCATCCCGATGACGACGCACGCGGGCCTGCGCTCCACGATGACGCGCGAGCACGCGGGCGTGCGGCTGTGGAACGAGCACGGCTCGAGCGTGGAGTACAGCGTCGTGCCCGCCACGCTCAGCCCCCTGGCGTTCACCGCGCGCGCGGCGGCGATCTCCGCGTGGTCCTCGCCGGGCCCCTGGGTATGCCCCTTGCCGAGCACCTCGCCCTCTGGGCTCACGATCACGCAGCCCACCCACGGATTGTCCCCCGTCGCACCGCGCGCGAGCTCGGCCTCCTGCATGGCGAGCCGCATGAACGTCTCGTGATCGAGCGCCATCCCTCGACTCGTCGCACGCCGCCCGGATCGGCGCAAGCGCCGGCCCGTACGCGCCCGTCGCCGGATGAGCTCGCGGGGATCGCCTGTCGGCGAAAGGTGACGAGGGCCGCACGTGATCCGTGCATCGTGCATGCAGATTCTCGTTGCGTCGCGCGCCTGGCAGTCGAAGATCTCGCGCCATGGCTGCGCGCGGATGGAGGGCCGTGCTCGTCCGCTCCGCGCTCGCCGGCGCGCTCGCCGTCGGATCGGCGTCGCCCGCGTTCGCGCAAGGAGCGCCGCCACCACCGCGCCATGCGCTCACGCCGCCGAAGCTCGTCTCCGACGCGACGGCGCCGTACCCCGAGGGAGCATCGGGTGACGTGAGCGTCGTCCTCGCCGTCACCGTCGCCCCGGACGGCAGCGTGCGCGACGCGTCGGTCGAGGAGGGCGACGAGCCGTTCGCGGCGGCGGCGGTCGCGGCCGCGCGCGCGTGGCGCTTCGAGCCGGCCACGCGCGACGGCCAGGCGATCGCCGCGCGGATCCGCGTCGAGGTCGCCTTCCGTCCGCCGGCGATCGAGGAGGCGCCCGCGCCCGCGCCCGCGGCGAGCGCGCCGGCGAAGCCGAGGCCCGCGCCGACGCCGATCGAGGACGTCGTCGTCCGTGGCGATCGCGTCGAGCCGTCACGCACCGCGACGCTGTCCCGGACCGAGGTCCGGCAGATCCCCGGCGCGTTCGGCGATCCGTTCCGCGCGATCGAGGTGATGCCCGGCGTCACGCCGATCGTGTCCGGGCTCCCCTTCTTCTTCATCCGCGGCGCGCCGCCGGGCAACGT
>JBDHVD010000072.1:0-25885 GCA_039809525.1 Labilithrix sp.
TCCTCGACTTCGGCATCAGCAAGGTCGCGCAGCCCGGGAGCGCGTCGCTGACGCAGACGAACTCGGCGCTCGGAACGCCGCTCTACATGTCGCCCGAGCAGGCGAAGAGCCCGCGCGACGTCGACGGACGGAGCGATCTCTATTCGGTCGGCGTCATCCTCTACGAGCTGCTCACCGGCAACACGCCGTTCAACTCGGAGAGCGGCGAGTTCACCGAGATCCTCTTCAAGCTGTTCACCGCGGACGCGCCGCCGGTGAAGGACATCCGGCCGGACCTGCCGGACGCGCTCGCGGCGGTGGTGCACAAGGCGCTCGCGCGCGAGGTCGCCGATCGCTATTCGACGCCGCTCGAGATGGCCGAGGCGCTCGAGCCGTTCGGGGGCGAGCACACGAGGCCGGTCGTCGCGAAGATGCGCGGGTTCCGGCCGCCGCAGAAGGGGTCGCTCGCTCCGCCCGAGCACCTCGCGCCGTCGATGGCCGCCTTCTCGCAGCTGAAGAAGGGCGCGGGCACCGACGTGATGCCCGATCGGCCGCGCATCACGCCGCCGAAGGTCCCCGGCTTCACCGAGGTGATGCCGAACGCGCCCGCGCGCGTCATCGCCTCGCCGACCACCGACGAGACGCGCGCGCGCCCCGAAGAGGCGGCGGCGCGCACGCAGCTCGACAGCTTCCACGAGGAGCGGTTCGGCTCCGGCCGCCCCGACACGCCCGCCGGCGCCTCCACCGATCTCGGCGCGGCCGTCCCGGCGACCACGCCGAGCGGCGCTCCGCCGAAGCGATCGCCGATGGTGTTCGCGATCGTCGGCGGCGTCGCGGTCGTCCTCGGCCTCGGCGGCTACGTCGTCGCGACCCGCGGCGGCGACAAGACCACCGGCGCGAGCAGCGGCGGCGTCGTCGCCACGTCATCGACCACCGCGATCGTCACGCCGCCGCCGCCCACGCACGATCCGGCGCCGAGCGCGACGACCACGGCTTCGACCGAGCCGGCCGCGACGGCGACCGCCGGCGCTTCGGCCTCCGCCTCGAGCAGCGCGCCGCCGAAGACCAACCCGCATCCGCCGCCGCACAAACCGCCTCCGAAGCCTGCGAATCCGAACGAGCCTGGGCTCGACACGAACTTCCAGAAATGAGCCTTGTGAAGATGCCGAAGAGCGCACGCGTCACCCGAGCCGTCGCATTCACGCTTTCCCTCTCCCTCACCACCTCGGCGATCGCCGTCACGACCTCGCCGCGCGAGGCCCACGCGCAGCCGAAGCGTCCCAAGTCGGTGCGGGACCTGCTGCCCGAGGACGCGAAGAAGCAGTGGGACAGCGGCATCACGCTCGCCACGCGCGGCCAGTGGGATCCCGCGCGTGCCGCGTTCCTCCAGGCGTACGAGCAGTCGAAGAACCCGCGCGTGCTCTTCAACGTCGCCGTCATGGAGAAGAACCTCGGACGGTATGCGGCGGCGATCGACTGGTGGCAGCGCGAGCTCTCCGAGGGACGCGGTCAGCTCTCGGCCGACGAGGAGCAGGAGATCAACGCGGCCATCCAGGGCCTGTCGAAGTTCGTGATGACGATCACGCTCGACGTGTCGGAGCCGGGCGCGAAGGTGTTCGTCGACGCGGACGAGGTCGGCACGAGCCCGCTGCCGAAGCCCATCTCGGTGGCCATCGGCTCGCACAACATCCGCGCGGTGAAGCCCGGCTTCGCCGATGCGCACGCGCATGTCGACGGCAAGGACCCCACGCCGAAGATCTCGCTGAAGCTCGAGCCCTTCGTGAAGATGGCGCCGGTCAACGTCTCGGTCGTCGGACCGGCGAACGCGATCGTGAAGATCGACGGCCGCGAGGTCGGCAGCGCGCCGTACCGCGGGCAGGTGTCGGTCTCGCCCGAGCCCCACCAGTTCGCGGCGGAGGCTCCCGGCTTCGTCCCCGCGACGCAGAGCGTCGTGGTGAAGGACGACGCGCCGCTCAACCTCACCCTCCAGCTCTCGTCGGAGCAGCAGAAGGGCAAGCTCGTCGTCGTGGCGAAGCCCGAAGGCGCGACGATCGAGATCGACGGCAAGACCGTCGGTGCGTCCCGCTGGGAAGGCCCGGTCGACACCGGCTCGCACCAGATCGTGGTGAAGAAGCAGGGCTTCTACACCTGGAGCTACGACGTCGACGTCCCCAAGGGCGGCGAACGCTCGGTCACCGCGCAGCTGAACGAAGACCGCAACACGAGCTTCGTGCCGTGGCTCGTCGGCACGGTGCTGGTCATCGGCGGCAGCGCCGTCGCCGTCTACTTCATCGCCAAGCCGCGCGACGAGGACCCCGTGCGCGGCACGCTCCCTCCCTTCGCCATCGGCACCCAGGGCGTCCGCTTCTGACCACCTCGTCACCTGTTCGGTCGACTCGCCCGGGCGGTCCCGCCGGGCCAAGCTTGATCGACGATCCGCTTCTCGACCCCTCCCGGAGGTCCTCGTTCATGCGCTTCACGAAAGGTCGTCTCGCCTCGCTCGCCTCTCTCTCGCTGCTCGCGCTCGCCTGGTCGGGCTGCGAGGCGAAGGAGCAGACCGAGTACGTCGCCGGTGTCTCCACCCAGGTGAAGGTCCCGCGCGATCTGAAGAGCGTGCGCCTGTCCGTGTCGGTGGGCGGCGTCCGTCAGTTCTGCCGCGGCTATCGCGTCTACGACGGACGCGTGCAGCTCCCGCGGAGCCTCGGGACCTTCGCGCTGAACGACCCGAAGCAGTCGGGACCGATCACGTACAACATCGTCGGTTACACGAAGGACCTCGAGGAGGGCAGCGAGTTCGACGACCTCGCATGCAACGATCAGGTCGGCGGCTCCGAGGGCGCTCGCATCCTCCGCCGCTCGCGCCAGCCCTACGTCGAGAACGAGATCCTCTTCCTGCCGATGCCGCTGAAGTACGCGTGCTTCGACACGAAGTGTCAGAACGACAACGAGACCTGCAAGGGCGGCATCTGCGTCGACGCGAACACCGACGCGAGCAAGCTCCCGAAGTACGCCCCCGAGCTGGTGGACGGCACGGGCGGCGACTGCTTCTCGACGAGCCAGTGCCTCGCCGGCGCCCTGCCCGCGATCCCGGTCAACCCCGACGAGTGCACCTTCGCCGTCGCCGGCACCCCGAGCGCTCCGCCCACCGTCGGAGGCGCCGCCAATCCCTTCGCCGTGCCGGGCGCGCCCGCTCCGGGCGAAGGCCTCAACGTCGAGGTGGTCTACGACGGCGGCTACGTCACCGAGGTCCTCGACAAGGATCCCGACGACGGCTTCGTCATCCCCGACCCCGCGAAGCCCCAGCAGTTCAAGCTCGCGAAGGGCCTCTGCAACATGTTCCGCGGCTTCGACGACGGCGGTCAGGAGCTCACGGGGCACCGCATCACCGGCGTCCGCGCGAGCGGCAACTGCCGCGCGAAGAGCACCACGCAGCCCATCTGCCAGAGCGACGCGTTCAAGAGCATGGGCGTCGACGAGAACGGCGTCGCCCCGCAGGCGTCGCTCCCCGGCGACTGCAAGGCCACCGAGCTCAAGCCGCCGAAGTCGCTCCTCCTCCTCGTCGTCGACGACACCACGGACCACAAGGCCTTCTTCGAGGAGGCGCCCGAGGTCACCGTCGGCGTCTCGCTCTCCGATCCGGCGTTCGCGCGCACGGACATCGGGATGATCTACGCGCCGGGCACCGCGGCCGACGCGTGCAACGCCGCGCTCCCCCCGGCGGTCACGCCGAAGATCGCGCGCGACGCGAAGAAGCAGATCCTCGACGTCTTCAAGCTGGGGCCGACGGCCGGGGCGACCGACTTCAAGCTCGAGGGCGCGCTGACCCGCGCGTACAACCTCGCGAAGACCGGCGACTACTACAAGCGCGCGGTGCTCGTGATCGGCAACCGTCAGTTCGCGGTCGACGCGTGTCCGGGCGGCGTCCTGCCCGCGCAGATGGCGCAGCAGGCGAAGGCAGGCGCGCCCTCGGTCGACACGCACGCGATCCTCCTCGCGCAGCCGCCCGTCGGCGTCGATCCGAACCAGGTCGCCGTCGAGGCGAGCGCGGTCGGCGTGAGCGGTTACGCCGACGGACGCGGAGGCAAGAAGGAGGACGCGAAGAACGCGTTCCAGGGCATCGTCGAGTCGCTCGCGACGTGCGCGTACGACCTCCCGAACGGAGCGACCGTCGCCGACGGCGACGTGCTCTCGTACAACGATCCCATCAGCGGCGTCGTCCGCACGATCCCCAACGCGCCGACGTGCACGTCCGAGACCGGCGCGGGCAACGGCTGGGGCAAGAGCGGGAGCCGCATCTTCATCTGCGGCTCGGCGTGCGCCGACTACCGCACGACGTTGAAGAACGCGTCGTTCACGAACGCGATCTTCGGCCAGCCCGCCCCCGCGATGCCTGTGTTCGCGCACAAGGCGGCCTGCGCCCCGAAGCCGTAGCCGCGCCCGGGCGACGGGCGCCTACCGATCGGTAGAATCCTGTTGCGCGGACCGTTTTTTCGGGCCAGCGTGCCCGCATGTCGACGCTCCGCTCGTCCGCGGCCGCGGCCGTGCTCTTGCTCGCGTGCTCCGACGATCCGGGCGCGCGCGAGGACGGATCGTCCGTTCCGGCGCCGTCCGCCGGTCCGGACGCGACCCTCGAGCCGGCGCCCTCGGACGATCGCGATGGCGGCGCGCGTCCTGAGACGGGCGCCGCGCGGCCGATCCCGGCGATCGATCCCGAGCCCGCGCCTCCGTGCCCCGCCGCGAGCCCGTCGAACGATCACTACCAGTTCCTCGACGACGTCTGCGACGCCAAGCGGCTGCCGAAGGATCGCGCGCGCGACCTCGCCTGCCCGACGATCGCGACGAGCGCCGACGTCCCCCGGCCCGACGGGTCGATCGCCCATTACCGCACGTCGAGCGAGCCCGTCGTGTTCGACGACGACCTCGAGGGCATCGCTCCTCCGTCGGTGGCGGTCACGCTCGTCCTGATCGCGCGCGTCGGCGGCGTCCCGCGCTACCGCTACGTCAGCAACGGCACCCAGGAGCTCGCGTTCCAGCCGTGGTCGAGCACCAAGTTCATGGCCGCGGCGAACGCGGCCGCGAGCCTCCGCATGGCGTCGAAGAACGAGGTGGGCCTCCCGGCGCGCGCAGGGAACGTCGCGCTCGGCGACCTCGTCACGATCATGGCGAGCTACGACGAGACCCACGGCTACACGTCGAACGGCATCGGAAAGTACTTCCACGACGTCGGCGGCCGTGCGCGCGCGAACGATCTCGTGCACGGCGCGTGGCTCGGCCGTCCCGCCGCGGAGACGTTCGGGGGCAACTACGGCGAGCCGTCGCCGGCGCTCGGGTACACGTTCGTCGACGGGACCGGCTCGGTCACGGTCACGCCCGACGCGACGTCGGGTCCCGCCAACCGGCTCTCGACCCGGACGATCGCCGAGTTCCTGAAGCGGCTCGCGCTCCACCGCGAGGAGCCGGGCCAGCGCCTCCCCGGGATCCAGCAGGCCGACATCGAGACGCTCTTCTACGGTGCGGCGTCCTCTCCGCTGTTCCCCGGGACGATGGGCGGCATGAGCGCGGACACCGCGATCTACGTGCAGGCCGGGCACGACATCGACTACCTCGACGCGCGGAGCCACGGGCGCTGGCGGATCTTCTCGAAGCTCGGCTTCGGCAACGGCGACTTCGTGCTCGCCGCGTATGCCTGTCTCCCCGAGCTCGACGCGACGGGCGCGCCCATCCCGAACGCGGGCAAGGAGCTCGTGATCGTGACGCGCACACAGACCGGCTCGAGCACCGAGCTCGAACGCGACCGCATGCTCGCGCGGACGTACCGCACGATCCTCCCGGCGATCGTCGACGGACGGATCCCGTAGCGCCGCTACGGTCCGAACATCATTCCGACGAAAAGACCCGTCCACACCTGCGTGCCCGACGCGAGCTCGTAGGCCGGCGTCGAGAGGCCGCTCGGGCCGAGGCGGTGGTTGCCCTCCGGCGGCGTGCGCGGCACCTCGTCGAGCGAGGTCGGGTTGTCGAGGATCAGCGACAGGCCGAGCATCACCGCGGTGGACTCCGAGAGGCGGTACTGGATCGTCGGCTCGAGCGAGAGCGCGAGCGACAGATAACCCTGGCCGTCGGTCACGAGCTTGTCGGCGAGGCTCGGATCGGCCGCCGACTTCGTGTCTCGCGTGAGGAACATCGAGCGCGTCGACAGGCCGAGACCGCCGGCGGCGCTGAAGCGGATCTTCTCGCCCTGGAGCGTGAGACGGACGCGCGCCGCCCCGAGGCCGCCGATGCGCCGAACCTTGAAGTCCTCGGTACGCGCCGGGTCGGGGCCGATGCCGGGATCGACGCTCGACGCGTTCCAGCGCAGCGCGGGGCTCTGCTCGTCGTACTGCGCGAGCACGAAGAGCTCGACGCCGACCGGATCCCAGTGGTGGCCGACGAAGCCGCCGACGCCGGCGCCCCAGTTCGAGCCCGCGTCGCACGATGCGAGCTCGGCGGGATGCTGGCCGTTGCAGAGCTTCTCGACCGAGTTGCCGTTGCCGCCCGGCATCAGCGTGCCGAGCAGCTGGAAGCCGCCGTAGATGCCCTCGAGCGGGCGATGCGCCGCCTGCACCGGGCCGGTCTCGATCTTCGAGGCGAGCTTGAGCGTCACGCTGCGCGCGAGCGGCTCCTTGTCCTTGAGGACGATCTCCTCCTCGAAGGGGTCGTAGCCTTCGCGCGTGACGCGGAGCTTGTGCGGACCGGCGGGAAGCTCGGCGGAGTAGCTGCCCTCGCCGACGAGCTTGTCGTCGACGTAGATGAGGCCCTTGCCGTCGCTCGTGCTCACCTTGAGCGGCGCGGTCGTCGACGACGCGACGAGCTCGACGACGTTCTCCTTGCCGCGCTCGACGTTCACACGCTGCGCGGGCGCGGCGGCGATGGCGCTGCGTCCGGCGACCTCGTGCGAGCCGGCATCGACCTCGCCCGACCACGGCGCGTCGCCCATGTCGACGCCGTCGACGACGACGCGGAGCGGCTTGTTCGTCTTCTCGCGAACGACGAGCCGGCCCTTCGTGGTCTGCGCGTCGAGCTTCACCGTCACCGTCGTCGGCGCGCCGGCCACCACGTTCGGCGCGGCGTCGAACGGCATGAAGCCGTCCTTCGTCACCCGCACCCGGTGCGGGCCTGCGGAGAGGCGGAGCGGCGCGGCGAGCGGCGAGGTGCCCACGGGCTTGTCGTCGACGGACACCTGCGCGCCGGGCTCGGCGATCGCCAGGTTGAGCGTCCCGGTGCGCGCCTCGATCTCCTTGAGCCGCGCCTGCGCGAGGTTCTTCTTCGCGACGGGCGCCTTCGCACCGAACTTCTCGAGCCACTCGGAGTAGGCGGCGTACGCCTCCGCGTCGCGCTTCGCCTGGTAGTGCCCGTTCGCGGTGCTCTCCAGCTCGGCGGCGGTGGGCGCGCCCTGCGCAAACGAGACGCTCGCCGACGAGAGGGCAAGCGAAGAGACGAGCAAGAGGACGATCGAGCGCCGCATCAACGGCCGAGATTACACGAATTATTCGGCATTCGGCGGATCGACGTACGTGACGTGCTCGCCGCGGAACGTGCGCAGCGTCGTCGTTCCCCGACCACGCGACACGACCCAGTCGGGCGTGAGCGGCACCTTCCCGCGTCCGCCGGGCGTATCGCAGATCAGCTTCGGCAGCGCGATGCCCGTCAGGCGTCCCTGGAGGCGCTCCATGATCGCGATGCCCTTCGCGAGCGGCGTCCGGAGGTGACCTGTGCCTCGCACCGGATCGGCCTGCAGGAGGTAGTAGGGGCGGACGCGCGCGCGCACGAGACCGCGGAAGAGCGCCTCGAGCACGTCGGCGTCGTCGTTGACGCCCGCGAGGAGGACGCTCTGGTTCATCACCGGGAAGCCCGCATCGGCGAGGCGCGTGCACGCCGCGATCGACTCGCGCGTGAGCTCCTTCGGGTGGTTGAAGTGCGTCATCACCCAGAGGGGATGGTGCTTCTTCAGCGCGCGCACGAGCTCCGGCGTGATCCGCATCGGGAGCGTGACGGGCACGCGCGTGGCGAGCCGGATGGTGTCCACCGTGGGGATCGCGCGGATGCGCGCGACGAGCCGCTCGAGGCGATCGGTGGCCATCGCGAGCGGATCGCCGCCGCTCACGATCACGTCGCGCACCTCGGGATGCGCCGCGATGTACGACAGCGCCGGCTCGAGGCCGTCGAGCGGCGTCGGACCGCCGCCGTCGCCGACCATGCGCGAGCGCGTGCAGAAGCGGCAGTACACCGCGCAGCGATCGGTCGCGAGGAGGAGGACGCGATCGGGATAGCGCTGCACGAGGTGCGGCGCGACCTCGTGGGCCACCTCGCCGAGCGGATCGACGAGATCGCCCGGCACCTCGTGCGCCTCGTCGCGGCGCGGGACGCACTGCCGGCGCACCGGACACGACGGATCGTGGCGGTCGCACAGCGAGAGGTAGTAGGGCGTGATCGCGAGCGGGAGCCCTTCACGCTCGGCGCGCACCGCGCCCTCGAGCTCGTCGGGCGTGAGATCGAGCGCGCGCGCGAGCGCGTCGACCGAGCGGATCGAGGCACGCAGCTGGCCCTGCCAGTCGCGCGGCCCGCGGCGGGAGCCGCGCTTCTTCTTCGGATCCGGCTTCTTCGGCGCACGGACGAGCGTCGCCGGTGAGACGAGCGCGGCCATCGGCTACTTCCCCGCGTCCTGGGCCGGCTTGCCGAGATCGACCTTCACGGTGGAGACGGCGGCCTGATCGACCTCCACCTTCACGCTCTTCCGCAGCTCGGCGAGCAGCTCGTCCTCCTTCGCGCGGAGGCGATCCTGGGCGAGCTTCACGCGGATCGTGCGCTCGGCCTCCTCGAAGGTCCGCTCGTGCGGCGCGAGCTTCTGCGTCAGGCGGACGACGTAGAACCGGCCGTTGGCCGGGACGACCGCGTCGTGCACCGCGCCGACCTCGCCGATGGCGAACGCCGCCACGCGCACCGGCTCGGGGACGCGCGGGTTCTCGCCGCGCGGGTCGCCCGGGGGCGAGACGATCCCGAGGTCGCCGGCGAGATCGACCGGCACGTTGTCGCGCGCATGGGCGTCGATCGAGCGCGTCTTCACGAGCTCGCCGAAGCCGAGCGCGCTCTTCGCGTTCATCGCCGCCGCGAGGACGTCCTTCGCCGTGGCCTCGTCCTTCGCCACGATCACCGAGATGCGGCGGCGCTCCGGATCCTTGTATTCTGCACGGTGCGCCTCGAACCACGCGCGGACCTCGGACTCGGGGATGTCGGCGGGCGTCGGCGCGTTCTTGCGCGCCTCCGCGAGCATCGCATCGCGGAGGATCGCGCGGAGCTCCTGCTGCGCGAGCGGATCCTTGTCGTAACCCTTCGCCGTCGCCTCCATCGCGAGGAGCTCGACGTTGATCATCTCGTCGAGCAGCTCCTTGCGTCGCTCGGGCGACTGGTAACGGAGCCGATCGAACTGGTCCATGTGCTCGAGCGCGGCGGTGTAGTCGCCGAGCGTGATCGTCTTGTCGCCCACCTTCGCGAGGACCTGGCTCGCTTGCTCCGGGGTGAGCGATCGCGGCTGCGCGTGACCGCCGGCGTCGACGTCCCCGCCGTTCGACTTTCCGTCGCAGCTCTTGCACCCAGACAGGGCGACGACGGCCGAGCTGGTGGCGAGGGCGAAAATCACGAGGAGCGCGCGCATCGAGGCCGGCGGAAACTAGCACAGGGCAGCGGCTGTTGCGCGCGGTGCGGGCGGCGAGTAGAAGCGTGCACCACCATGCGAGATCCGCGCTCCGGTGGGCCGCTCTCGGGCCCGCGCCTCGACACGATCGCCCCTCCGCCGCGCGACCCGAAGCTCCGCTACCGCCGCATCATCCTCAAGCTGAGCGGCGAGGCGCTCTGCGGCTCGACCGGCGGATTCGGCATCCAGCCGGAGGTCCTTCGCGCGACCGCCGCCGAGCTCGCCGAGGTCTACGCCGCGGGCGTGCAGGTCGGCATCGTCGTCGGCGGCGGCAACATCTTCCGCGGCCTCAAGGGCGCCAGCGCCGGGATGGACCGCGCGCAGAGCGACTACATGGGCATGCTCGCGACGGTCATCAACTCGCTCGCGCTGCAGGACGCGCTCGAGAAGTCCGGGGTCCCGACGCGCGTGCAGACCGCGATCGAGATCCGCCAGGTCGCCGAGCCGTACATCCGCCGGCGCGCGATCCGTCACTTCGAGAAGGGCCGCTTCGTGATCTTCGCGGGCGGCACGGGCAACCCGTACTTCTCGACCGACACCGCCGCCTCGCTGCGCGCGATGGAGGTGCACGCCGAGGCGCTCTTCAAGGCGACCAAGGTCGAGGGCGTCTACGACCGCGACCCGGTGAAGCACCCCGACGCGACGATGTACGCGCGCATGACGTTCGACAAGTTCATCAACGACCGCATCGGCGTGATGGACTCCACCGCCGCGACCCTCTGCCGGGACAACAACCTGCCGATCCGCGTCTTCAAGCTGACGACGCCGGGCAACATCAAGCGGGTCGTCTTCGGGGAGTCGATCGGGACGACGGTAGAAGGCTGAGCGGCAGCGGTCCCGCGTTGGGCCGCGTCGGCGCGTCCCACTCGGCGCCCGAATAGAGGTCCGCCTCGTCGAGCACCTCGTACTCGTCCGCCGAGCGCGAGACGAGATGCGGGGCGGAGGCGCGTGCCAGCGAGTGCTTCGCCTCGAGCAGATCGGCCTGGAGCTCGCCGGCGTTGCGGTAACGGAAGTTCCGCTCGCGGTCCATCGCCCGCGCCACGATCCGATCGAGCGAGAGCGGCAGGTCCGGACGCACCGTGCGGAGCGGCGGCGGCGGCTTCGCGAGCACCGCGAGCACCACCGCGCGCACGTCCTTGCCCGAGAACGCGCGCCGGCCGGTCAGCATCTCGTAGAGGATCACGCCGACCGCGTAGACGTCGATCCGGCCGTCGAACGCGCGCGATCCGTACACCTGCTCGGGCGCCATGTACTCGGGCGTGCCCACCACCTGCCCCGCGTGCGTGAGGTTCACGTCGTCCGCGAGCTCCGGAGCGTTGATGCGGCAGAGGCCGAAGTCGAGCAGCTTCACCGTCGGCGAGCAGCCGCTGCGCGGGACGAGGAAGACGTTGTCCGGCTTCACGTCGCGATGGACGATCCCCATCCGGTGCGCCGCGTCGAGCGCGGAGAGGAGCTGCAGCGCGATGTCGATCGCCTCTTCGGCGTCGAGGCTCCCCGTGCGCATCAGACACGACGTCAGCGTCTCGCCGTGGAGGCGCTCCATCACGAGGAAGGTCCGCCCGTCCTCGAGCGTGCCCGCGTCCGACACGCCGCACACGTTCGGATGCGAGACGGCGCCGGCGGCCCGGGCCTCGCGCGCGAGCCGCGCGGCGGCCGAGACGTCGGACGCCGCAGGACGTGCGATCTTGATGGCCACCGGACGGCCGAGGCGGCTGTCGACGGCCTCGTAGACGGAGGCGCAACCGCCGCGACCGATCTCCCGATGGACCAGGTAACGGCCCCCGATGACGCGGGGCGGCTCCGGGGACGGCGCAACGGGCTCATGGCGGACCGCGTTCACGTCCGCCGGTTCTGCAACCCGCGTACCGCGCGCGTCTCGCGAGAGATCCCTCATTTCCAGCGGGATCGGAGCCCCGGCCGGCGCCGGTGGGCGGCGAACCTGGATCCCGGCGCCCGGCCTCCCGTCCTCCACCATGATCGGGCCGTTCATCCCGACGGCGCCATGTTGCTCGTCAGGCAGCAGTGTCGGCGTCGAGCGCGGTCTTCACGAGCGTCGCGATCTGGACCGCGCTCGACTCGTCGAGGGTGCCGAAGACCGCACGCGCATCGAGGACGTCGACCGCGACCGATGCGCAGGCCTCGGCGAGCGGGGCCTCGGCGGCCTCGTCGAGGCGCACGACGACGGCGGCCCCCGCGAGCGCCATCGGCCAGAGGGGCGCGTACGCGGGCACGAGAGGCAGCGCGACGATGTCGAGCGCGACGCCGTCACCGAGCTTGATCGTCGAGAGCACGTACGGCACCGGGACCGACGGCGTCGGCTCGGTCGACGGAAACGCGTCGGCGAGCGAGAGCACGGTGTGTCCGAAGACCGCGAGCCTCGACGGCGTCGCGGCGAAGACGAGCCGCGCCGGTCCGTCGAAGCCGGGGGCGCGCGCGCGGGCAGCGGCGGCGCGCACGAGATGGAGTTGATCGGGCCCGCACAGCTGCACGCGCGACGACGCGTGGCCGAGCTGCTTGATGCGGCCGCGTCCGTCGAGCGCGAGGATCGCCTCGAGGATCGCGGCGTCCGAATGAGGCAGCTCGTCGAGGACGTGATCGACGGTGCCCGGCGTACGGAGCCGCGTGAGCACGTGCAGCTCGACCTCCGAGAGCCCCTCGCCCGACGCGCCGTCGACGGCGATGAGCGTCACCGTCGCGAGCTCGCCCGCGCGCGCGCGGAGCTCGGCGGCACGCGCGACGAGGTCCTTCGCCTCCGCCACGAGCGTGCGCGTGCTCTCGTGGATGCGACGCATGATGGCCGGCGCGCCGGGAGTGAACGTCGCGCTGCCGTCGCGCTCGGCGATCATGCGCGTGATCGCCTTCACGCCCTCGAGCCTCATGTAGACGGCATCGACCGCGTCCCCGTCGACGAGGCGGATCTCGCCCGAGCCCCGCGACGTCGTGAGCGAGATCGTCCCCGAGCGCGTCTCGGTCGCGAGCACGACGAGCAGGTCGGCGACGGAGACGTTGTCGAGCGCGTGCTCGGAGGGCGCCAGGCTCCCGCCGCGGGGCCGCTCGGACGGACGCGAGAGCTGCTCGATCCGCGCGACGATGCGATCGATGTCGGTCTTCGCGACGCGCGACTCGCCGTTGCCTTCCCCTTCGACGAGGACGACGAGCGGCGGCACCTGCGGCAGCTCGATGCTCAGCACGTCGATGACGCCCATGCCGCCGCCCTCCGGCTCCGCGACCTCGCGCGCCGCGAGGACGACGTCGTAGGCCGCGGCCTTCGCGCGCTCGCACGCCATCTGCGAACCGTTCGCGAGCGATACGCGAACGCCGCGATCGCGGAGCTGCGACGCGAGCTGCGCGAGCGCGTCGACGTCGTGATCGACGAGAAGGACGCGACTAGCCGGCACGCGTGCCTCCGGCGGCCGAGAGGCGGCGCTCGATGACGTCGGCCAGCAGCGGATCGGCCGCATGCACGCCGCGGAAGCGCTCGCCGACCACGCGCCCGCAGCAGACCCACGCGCAGTGCTCGGCCTCGACCACGATGGCCTCGACGTTCTCGCAGCCCGGCTCGCCGCGGACGTCGAGCACGCGCGGGCTCGCGACCTGACGCGCCGCCGCGGCCACGCCGAGCCCCGACTGAAGGGTGGTGGTGACGTTCGCTTCGCCGCCGCGGCGCCCCTCGGTGCATGCCCGGGCGGCGAGCGAGAACAGCGCCGAGCACGCGACGTCGAGCGGATACGGCGAGCGCGGACCGGCCTCGAGGAACGGCCGCGCGATCAGCGCGTCGATCGCCTCGCCGAGCCCCATGGTCTCGAGGCCGAGCACGTGCACCGACGATCGCGCGTCGTCCTGCGCGCGCGCGCGCGCCGCGCGGACGAGCCGCTTGAGCGACGTCCCGTCGTGGGGGAACGTCGCGACGCCGATCGCGACGGGCGCGCCGCGGCTCTTCGGGATCGACGCCGGCCCCGCGTTGCCCTTCGGGCGTGCGCGGCGCTCGCCGAGCAGGCGGGCGAGGATGCGCCGCCGGCAGACGTGCGCACCGAGCCCCGTCGTCTCGGGAAGGAAGACGAGGAGGTCTCCCTCCTCCGTACCGCAGAGCGCATCGGTGGCTCGTACGATGTCACCGATCTCGCGAGCGGCCTCCTCGCGACGGTTCGCCTTCTCGCCGGGGAGCGCGATCGCGAGCACGGTCGCACGCCGGTCGTGACGGGCGGCCAGCGTGAGCAGCCGCTCGGCCACCGTACGGAAGTGGCGCGGCGAAAAGAGCTTCACGCTCTCGTCGACGTGGTCCTGCTTGTCGACCAGCGAGAGCATCGCCGCCGCGAGGTCCGCGAGCGGAGCGATCTCCGCCTCCGGCGTGGGCGGCGCGTGATCGAGGACGAGCATGCCGAGCTCGCCCGACGCCGCGACCAGCGGCACGACGCGCGCCTGCCGCGCCTGTACGAGGCGCGAGAGATCGGCCGGCGCGGACGCGGCAGGCAGGTCGAGCGCGCTGCCGAGCGCCGCCAGCAGCACGCGCTCGCTGTCCGCCTTGCCGAACGTCGCGTACAGCGCGACGCCCTCGGCCGCACTGAGCTGCGCGACGCCGTCGACGATCGCACGCACCGCATCCGACGGCGCGGCTCCGCGCGCAAACCTGACGAGCCTGTCATAGGTCTCGAGCCGCCTGCGCTCGCGCGCGAGCTTCTCCTCGAGGAGGTTCACCTCGTGGGCGCGCGCGGCCTCGGCCTTCACGCCGGCGAGGACCCGCGCGATGGCGTCGCCCGTCGGCGGCGCGACGATCACCCCCGCCGCCCCGAGGGACATCGCCTCGGCGCCGCGCTCGATCTCGTCGGGATGAACGATCGCGTGCACCACGATCGAAGGCGCGACGGCCTGGAGGTGATGACAGAGCGCGAGCGCGGAGCCCTCCTCGACGCGCAGCTCGACGAAGGCGACGTCGGCCCCGCCTTCGGTCGCGATCGCGATCGCCTCGGCCACGTTGTCGGCGGAGAGGAACGTGTCGCCCTCCTCCGTCACGACGTGCGCCACAGCGCGCGCGACCGCGTCGTCGTCGATGACGGCGATGACGCGAAGAGGCTCCGGCTTCATCGCCGCGCGTCCTCGTAGTCGCCGGAGAACACATGGCGCGCCGGCCCGCGCATGATCGCGTGGTCGTCGTCGGTGATGGTGACCGCGAGCGTGCCGCCGGGCAGGTGCACGGCGATCTCCGCGCCTCGCGCGACCCAACCCTTCGCCACGCCGACCGCCACCGTCGCGCACGCGCCGGTGCCGCAAGCATGGGTCACGCCGACGCCGCGCTCCCAGACGACCAGATCGATCTCGCGGTCCCGGTACCTCGCGAACTCGACGTTCGTGCCGTGCGGGAAGCGAGGGTGGGTCGCGATCTGCGGGCCGACGACGTCGATGCGCGCGCGCGAGGTCTCGCGCGTGGTGATCGCGTGGGGGTTGCCCGCGTCGCCGAGCGCCAGGTCCCAGGTCTCGCCGCCCACGTCGAGCCGCACGTCCTCGACGAAGCGGACGACCCCCATGTCGACGGTGACGATCCCCTCGCCGTGCGCGTCGTCCACGCGGCAGATCTTCTTGCCCGCGTCCGTGTCGAACGCGACATCGCTCAGCTTCCGCGCACGGGCGACGTGGAGCACCGCGCAGCGCAGGCCGTTGCCGCACATCTCGGGCACCGAGCCGTCGGCGTTGATCACGCGCATGCGGGCGTGCGCGTCGCTCGAGCGCGGCGGCAACAAGAGGAGGACGCCGTCCGCCCCCACGCCGAAGCGCCGGTCGCAGAGCGCGCGGGCCTGCTCGGGCGACACGGCGTCCTCGCGCTCCGCCTCGACGAGAACGAAGTCGTTGCCGAGACCCTCGTATTTGTCGAAGGCGAGGCTCATCACGCGGCGAACCAGGGTATCACGGCAAGAGCCGCCGCCGCGCCTCCTCGGCGGACACACCCGCGATCTCGACGAGCTTCCGCTGGGACGTGTCGCCGCGAACGATCGCCACCGCGCGCTTCGGCACGTCGAGGAGCTCGGACAGGACGCGGACGAGCTCCTCGTTGGCCGCGCCGTCGACCGGAGGGGCCGCGAGGCTGACCTCGATCGCGTCGCCGCGCTCGCCCACCACGCGGCTCTTCTTCGCCCGCGGCTTCGCCCAGATCTCGAAGCGCACTCCGCCTTCGACGTCCACGAGCTTCACTGGTCCTCGCTTCCCGGCTCGCGCCGCTCCGGGGCGAAATCTGGCAAAGTACGAGGGTCATGTCACGTCCGGCACGGAGCGTCGTCCTCAGCGGATTCATGGCGACGGGCAAGAGCACGGTGGGGAAGCTCGTCGCCGCCGAGCTCGGTCTCCCGTTCGTCGACACGGACGCGCTCATCGCGGCCGACGCCGGAGCTCCGGTCGGCGAGGTGTTCGCGAAGGAAGGAGAGCCGCGGTTCCGCGACCGCGAGGCCGCGCTCGTGTCGGACCTCCTCGGCGACGGCGTCCCGCGCGTCATCTCCTTCGGCGGCGGCACCGTGACCATCCCTCGCATCCGGCACGCCGCGCTCGAGGCGGCGACGGTCGTCACGCTCACCGCCAGCGCCGAGGCCATCGTCAGCCGCGCCTCGACGCTCTCGGAGCGTCCGAACCTCGTCGGCCGCTCGCCCGTCGAGCGCGCGCGCGACCTCCTCGCGCTCCGCCACGAGGCCTACGGCGAGTGCCACGCATCCATCGCCACCGAGGGCCTGTCGCCCGGGGCGATCGCCGCCCGGATCGTCGCGATCAGCCGGCGCGACCTGCTCGCGATGCCGCTCGGCAGCCGCTCCTATGCCGTCGAGCTCGTCGAGGGGACCCCCGCCCGCCTCACCGAGATCGTCCAGGAGCTCGCCCCGTCCGGCGTCCTCGTGGTCACCGACTCGAACGTGCGCGCGGCACGCGGGGCCTGGCTCGACGCCGCGCTCGCCCCGATCGAGGTGCCGATCCACGTCGTCGAGCTCGCTCCAGGCGAAGAGCACAAGACGATCGCGACGGTGTCCCGCATCTGGGACGAGGCGCTCGAGCGCGGGTTCGATCGGCGCGCGCTCGTCCTCGCGTTCGGCGGCGGCGTGGTCGGGGACCTGGCGGGCTTCGCCGCGTCGACCCTCCTGCGCGGCGTCCGATGCGTGCAGATTCCAACTACCTTGCTCTCGATGGTGGACTCGTCGGTCGGCGGCAAGACCGGCTTCGATCACCCGCAGGGCAAGAACCTGATCGGCGCGTTCTTCCAGCCGAGCCACGTGCTCGTCGACCTCGAGCAGCTCGTGACGCTGCCCGATCGCCAGCGCGCCGCCGGCTACGCGGAGATCGTGAAGATCGCCTTCGCGTGCGACGCGCCGCTCCTGCGCATGCTCGAGTCCGGGGCTCCGCTGCGGGACCTCGTACGCGCGTCCATCCTCGCCAAGATCCGGGTGGTGCGCGACGACGAGCGCGAGAGCGGACGGCGCGCGCTACTCAACCTGGGACACACCGTCGGGCACGCGCTCGAGGCCGCGGGCGGCTACGCGCGCTGGCTCCACGGCGAGGCGGTGGCCATCGGCACGGTCCTCGAGCTCGAGGCGGGCGAGCGTCTGGGCTTCACGCCGCGCGGGACGGCGAAGCGTGCCGAGGCGCTCCTGGCGCGGTTCGGGCTCCCGACGCGCGTCTCGCGCGACGAGGTGATCGCGGCGTGGCCGTACACGCAGTCCGACAAGAAGAGGACGGCGTCGAAGGTCGCCCTCCCCGTCGTCGTCGCGGACGGCGACGGACGCGTCGAGAGCCTCGCGCTCGATACGCTCCGCGACGCGCTCACGACGTAACGCGCGACCGCCGGCAGGAATTTGGCGCTCCTCTGGACCGCCGGATACGCTTCCTCCACGGGTCGAGAGCAGCGGTCGCATGCCGCCATCCCTCGGCCTCGCATCCAGTTCGGAGGATCGGTTCCATGAAGCGGATCTGGGGTCGTGTTCTGTCGGTCTGCGCGACGGCGCTGGCAGTGAGCGCAGTCGTTCCCGCGTGTGCCGAGAACGATCAGTCGATCTTCATCCGCGCGGTGCTCGCGCCGTCGACGAACCGCACCAACGGCACCTGCGTCTACACGGACGACCCGCAGCAGACGCAGCTCTTCGAGGGCTCCCTCGACGTCGGGGTGCGCGACAACTACTTCGCCGTCGTCCTCGTCGGAAACCAGATGATCCCCCGCGGCGATCCGGCGAACACCCGGGCGGAGTCGAACCGCGTGCACCTCAACGGCGCGGTCGTCCGGGTCACCGAGCCGGACGGCGCGGTCATCAGCGAGTTCACCTCGCTCGCGAGCGGCATGGCCGATCCGCAGGCGAACAACAACCCCGACTACGGCCTGATGGGCGTGAGCGCGATCGACGCGCCGACGAGGGACCGCATCGCCGCGCAGCTGCCGAACCGCTTCGCGACGAAGCTCGTCGTCGTCAACATGAAGGCCTTCGGCAAGACGGTCGGCGGCGTCGACGTCGAGAGCGGCGAGTACCAGTTCACGATCCGCGCGTGCAACGGCTGCCTCGTGTCGTTCGTGAACGGCGACGACCCCGCCCAGCAGCCCCGGCCGAACTGCAAGAACCCGCTCACCGCCGGCGGCGGCGGCGCCACCCAGGTCCCGTGCTTCGTCGGACAGGACGAGGCGGTCCCCTGCCAGCTCTGCCAGGGCCGGCCGGCCTGCGACCCGGCCGCCCCGTAGCTCGTGTAGATTCGTCGCGATGCCGCGACGTGCCCTCGCCTGCGCCGCCACGCTCGCCGTGGTCCTCGCGACCGCCGCGCGCGCGGGGGCGACGCCGCAGGTCAGCGCCGGGCTCACGACCGGGGCCGCGCTGACCGATCTGCGCGTCAGCCACGGGCCCCGGCTCGCGTACCACCTCGGCGGGCGCTTCGACGTCCTCTTCCTCCGCGACAAGCCGAGCGACATGGCGCTCGGTCCGTACGTCGACGTCGCGACGCACGCGTTCGACACCTTCGAGGCCGGCGGCGGGATCTCTTGGCTCGTGCCGGCGGGGTCCACCGCGTTCGTCTTCTCCGGCGGCGCTTTCGGGCGGACCGCCGGCTTCGGCTTCGAGCCCGGGGTCTCCTCGACCGTCTTCTGGGGCTCGCGGAGCTTCAACTACCACTCGGCGTACGGCATCGCCGCCGGCCTGTTCGCGCAGGGACGCTACGGCTTCGGCGACGGCAAGCAGGGCGACGCGATCCTCGGCGTGCAGGTCGATCTCGAGTACCTGGCGCTGCCGTTCCTCCTCGCCTACCAGGCGATCACGCGTTAGGGTCGCGGCCCATGGACGGCCGCCCGGTTCAGCTTCGCGTCGCAGGTCAGAGCTACCGCGTCGTCAGCTCCGCGAGCGAAGAGGAGCTCCAGCGCCTCGCCGACACGGTCACCGCGAAGGTGGAAGAGCTCACCCCGCGCGGCAAGGTGCCGACCGCCCAGTCCGTGCTCCTCGCGGCCATCGCGCTCGCGCACGAGCTCGAGGAAGAGCGCGCGCGTCGCGCCACCCTCGAGCGCCGCGCCCGCGACATGCTCCGCCGCGTCCTCGTCCGCATCGACGACGTGCTCGACCGCGCGCCGCTCGAGCACTGAACGCCCTGGACGGGCGTCACCGTTTCACGTGAAACCCTCCGACCCCCTGCAGTACCTCGAGGACGAGCTCGCCGAGCTCGACCGCCGGAACCTCCTCCGTGAGCCCCCGCCGCCGATCGCGCCGGGGACGAAGTCGTTCTGCTCGAACGACTACCTCGGGCTCGCCGCTGCGCCTCCGCCGGAGGCGCCGGCCGGCTCCGGGGCGTCGCGGCTCATCGCCGGCGAGCGCGACCAGCATCGCGACCTCGAGCGTGCGCTCGCGACCTGGTTCGACGCCGAGGACGCGCTCGTCTTCTCGAGCGGCTACGCCGCGAACGTCGGCGTGCTCGCCGCGCTCGCTCGTCCGGGCGATCTCGTCGTCAGCGACGCCCTCAACCATGCCTCGCTGATCGACGGCGCGCGGCTCTCGCGGGCGCGCGTCGCGGTCGTTCCCCACCTCGACCTCGCGGCGGTGGATGCCGCGCTCCGCGGGCGCGAGCAGGGCCGCGCCTGGGTGGTGGTCGAGAGCTACTACAGCATGGACGCCGACGGCCCCGACCTCGCCGCGCTCCGCGCCCTCTGCGACGCCCACGGCGCCGCGCTGGTCGTCGACGAGGCGCACGCGATCGGCGTGCTCGGCCCCGGCGGCCGCGGGCGGGCGGCCGAGGCCGGCGTCCGTCCGGACGTGCTCGTCGGGACCCTCGGCAAGTCGCTCGGCTCGCAGGGCGCGTTCGTCGTCGGGCCCCGCGTCCTCAAGCGGTGGCTCTGGAACCGCGCCCGCTCCTTCGTGTTCTCGACCGGGCTGTCGCCGGCGTCGTGCGCCGCCGCCTCCCGCGCGCTCGCCCACCTCGCCGAGCATCCGGAGCTCCCGGCGAAGGTCCTCGCGCTCGCCGGCCGCCTCCGCGCGCGCCTCGCCGCCGGCGGCGTCCATGCCGCCGGGTTCGGGCACGTCGTCCCGATCGTCATCGGCGACCCGGGCCGGGCGATGGACCTCGCCGCCGCGCTGCGGTCCGCCGGCTTCGCCGTCCAGGCCGTGCGACCGCCGACCGTCCCCGAAGGCACCTCGCGGATCCGCCTGACCGTCACCGCCGCGCACGACGAGGCGGACGTCGACGCCGTCGCCGCGGCCGTCCTCGCGACGCTCCGCTGATCCCCTCGCCCCGGCGCTGGACGCGCGTCGAGGTTTCACGTGAAACAGATCACCGTCGCCCACCTGCTCGGGCGTGCGGTCAACGGACGACGTCGCCGGACTCGACGATGCGCCCCTTGTCGAGCGCGATGCGGACGTCGCCCGCGGCCTTCACGAACGGCTCGTCGTGGGTGACGACGAGGACGACCGCCCCGCGCGCGGCCTCCTCGCGGACGACGTCCCGGAGGACCGCGACGCCCCGTGCGTCGAGACCGGTCGTCGGCTCGTCGAGCAGGAGGAGGTTCGGCGCGTGGACGAGCGCGCGGGCGAGCGCGACGCGCTGGCGCTGGCCACGCGAGTAGGTGCGGAACGGACGCTCGGCGAAGGCCTCGAGGGCGAAGCGCCGCCGGGCGGTCTCGTACGCCGCGTGCGGGTCGTGGCCGTGGAGCCGCGCCGCGAGCTCGATGTTCTCCCGGCCCGTCAGCTCCGCGTAGCAGAGCGAGTCGTGGCCCACCCAGCCGAGCACCTGCCGGACGCTCTCGCGGTCCTTGCCCAGGCTGCCGTGCGAGACCTTGCCGGAGGTCGGCCGCGCGAGCGTCCCGACGATCGAGAGGAGGGTCGACTTCCCCGACCCGTTCGGACCGAGCACCATCGAGACGCGCCCGGCCTCGAACGAGGCGCTCACTCCGACCAGGGCGCGGACGGGTCCGTAGGTCTTCGTGACGCTCCGGAGCTCGACCCGCGCGGACATCCTTCCATTGTCCTGCCGCGCCCGCGAGACCACAAGGTACGTGCAAAGCGCCACCTCGACACGGCACGAGCCCGGAGCGCTGTCCGAAAAGGCTGGACTTCGGAAGACCATGCTATTCTGGACGCCATGACTGCTGCCGCCGCGCTCCTCGGGGAGGAGCTCCCGCTCATCCAGAAGCTGCGGCAGGCCGTAGAGGGAGCTCTCGAAGGAAAGGCGGAGGCCGTCGAGCTCGCCCTCGTGGCGCTCCTCGCCCGCGGACACCTCCTCATCGAGGACGTCCCCGGCGTCGGGAAGACGACGCTCGCGCGCGCGCTCGCACGCTCCGTCGGCGGCGAGCTCCGGCGCGTGCAGTTCACGAGCGACCTCCTCCCGAGCGACGTCGTCGGCGTCTCGATCTTCAACCAGCGCACCTCGCAGTTCGAGCTCCGGCAGGGCCCGGTGTTCGCGAACGTCCTGCTCGCCGACGAGATCAACCGCGCGAGCCCGCGCACGCAGTCGGCGCTGCTCGAGGCGATGAACGAGCAGCAGGTCTCGATCGACGGCCAGACCATCCCGCTGCCTGACCCGTTCTTCGTCATCGCCACGCAGAACCCGCAAGACTTCGCCGGCACGTTCCCGCTGCCGGAGTCCCAGCTCGATCGCTTCCTCCTTCGTCTGCGCATCGGCTATCCGCCGCCGCAGGTCGAGATGCGCCTCCTCCTCGAGGGGCAGTCCGACACCGCGCGCGACGTCCCCGTCGTCCTCGACCCTGCGCGCCTCGTCGCGCTGCAGCGTCAGGTCGATCGCGTCGTCATCGACAACGCCCTCCTCCAGTACCTGCACGCGCTCGTGAACGCGACGCGCACGTCGCCGGTGCTCTCGCTCGGTGCGTCCACGCGCGGCGGCATCGCGCTCGGCAAGGCCGCCCGCGCCCGCGCACTGGTCCGCGGTCGCAGCTACTGCATCGCGGACGACATCCACGACCTCGCCGTGCCGGTCCTCGCGCACCGCGTGCGGCTCGCGACCCACGCCGACGGCTTCGTCCCGTCCCGCGACGAGGCCGAGAGCGCCGTTCGCGACATCGTCGCGCGCGTTCCCGTCCCGCTCTGAGCCCGCTCTCGAAAGGGAGCCTTCCGATGGATCCGAAGCAGCCGCCGAACCCGAGCCCGGCGCCGACGACGCCGACCGGCTACCGACTCCCGTGGCCGCGGATGCGCCCGCCCCGGCGGCTGAAGTTCACGAGGGAGGGGAAGTTCTTCGTCGGCATCACGCTCGGCGTCGGCTTCGCCGCGATCAACACCGGCAACAACCTCCTCTATCTGCTGCTCGGGATGCTCCTCGCGCTGATCATCGTGAGCGGGCTCATGAGCGAGCTCAGCCTGCGCGACCTCACCGTCGTGCGGCGCCTGCCGACGCGCGCGCAGGTCGGCCGCCCGCACCTCGTCGAGATCGAGGTGTTCAATCACAAGGGGCGCGTCCCCTCGTACGCGATCGAGGTCGAGGACCTCCGCGCCGGGCAGCCGGCGGACAAGCGGTGCTTCTTCCTGAAGATCAGCCCGAAGAGCGCGCAGGTCGCCGCGTACCGCCGAACACCTGCCAGGCGTGGCAGGGATCGCCACGTCGGGTTCCGCATCGCGACGCGGTTTCCCTTCGGGCTGTTCGAGAAGTCGCGCGAGGTGCCGGCCGACGGCGAGCTCATCATCTACCCCGCGGTGGATCCGGTGCAGCTGCCGGCGCTGCCGCCCGGACGTCACCTCGGCGGCGACGCGTCGTACGGGCGCGGCCATGGCGACGACACCATCGGCCTCCGGCTCCTTCGCGACGGAGAAGATCCGCGCGACGTCCACTGGCGAAAGAGCGCTGCGCTCGGTCAGCTCGTCACGCGCGAGCGCGCCCGCGAAGCGCGCCCCGACATCGTGCTGCCGCTCGAGGTCGTCCGGCCCGATGACGCGAAGGACGAGTGGTGGAGCGCCTTCGAGCGCAAGATCCGCGACGTCGCCTCGCGCGCCCTCGCGCACATCAAGCGCGGCGACACGGTCACCATCCGCACGTCGCAGGGCGACGCGGTGCGCGGCGACCGGTCGACCGGCGCCGATCCGCTGCTGCGCTTCCTCGCGCTCGTCGAGTCGGTCGACACCACGACGGCGATCGCGGCGAACGAGGCGAAGGCGCACGCGAAGCAGGGCGTCGCCGCGCCGGCCCTCGCGGAGAAGGCGGCCGAATGAGGTTCGGCCTCGTCCACCGGATCATGACCGACGCGCTCGCCGCGCTCGGCGTCCTCGCGGTGGTGAACACCTCGACGATGTCGCCGTGGACGACCGCGTTCGTCGTCGCGGGGCTCTTCATGGCGCTCGCGGTGCCCGAGGCGTGGCAGAACAAGCCCGCGCTCCGCCACCTCGCGACGATCGGACCGCTGACGCTCTTCGCGGTGCAGGGCGTGCGCCTGCTGGCGGGACGCCCTGCGCTCGACGTCGCCGTCGAGTTCGCCGCGGTGCTGCAGATCATCCGCCTCGCCACCCGGCGCGGCGCCGCGCACGACCAGCAGATCATCGTCCTCGCGCTGCTCCACTTCGTCGCCGGCACCGTGCTCGGCGGGGGCCTGTCGTACGGCCTCTGCTTCGTGGGGTTCCTCATCGTCGCCCCAGGCGCGCTGGTCCTCAGCCACCTCCGCCGTGAGGTAGAGGGCAACTATCGACAGGGCGCGCGTGATAGGACGGGCCTACCAGTCGACGTCCCCCGCATCCTGCGGAGCCGCCGCGTCGTGGGCCGGGGCTTCCTGGCGACCACGTGCCTGCTCTCGGTCCCCATCTTCCTGTTCACCGCCGCGCTGTTCGTGATGTTCCCGCGCGTCGGTCTGTCGCTGCTCCTCCTCAAGCATCCGCAGAACCGGATGGTCGGGTTCACGGACAGCGTCGACCTCGGCGAGGTCGGCGTGCTGCGGAACAACCCGGCGATCGCGCTCCGCTTCGAGGACCCGACCCTGCCCGAGCCGCGACCGCCGGTCCTCACCCTGCGCTTCCGCGGGACCGCGCTCGACAAGTACGACGGTCGTCGCTGGGAGCGCACCATCCGGGATCATCATCCGGCGGCCCAGTCGGGAGACGTCCTGCCGATCGCGCGCTACCCGGACATGGCGCGCGACCGTCGCTACACCATCGAGCTCGAGCCGATCGATCCGCCGGTCGTCTTCCTCCCTCCGCGCACCGTCGCCCTGCAGCTCCGCGCGCAGCAGCAGGCGATCCTCGGCGAGCCGGTCGGGTTCCAGCGCGGGAGCGAGGGCGAGATCCGCTACAGCGGCTCGGACGCGCACGGCATCCGCTACGACGCGTACATCGCCGGTGACCGCGAGCCGATCATCGAGCTGCTCTCGGCTCAGGACCGCGTGCGCTACCTCGAGCTGCCGCCCGACATGCCGAAGCGCATCCGCGAGCTCGCGCACGAGTGGGCGGACGGACAGCCGACGCCGTACCTCAAGGCGAAGGCGATCGAGGACCACCTCAAGCACGATTACAAGTACGACACCGCCTCGCCCTCGGCGGGCAAGCCGCAGCCCGTCGATCACTTCCTCTTCGAGTCGAAGCGCGGTCACTGCGAGTTCTTCTCGACCGCGATGGCGCTCATGCTCCGCGAGCTCGGCATCCCGTCGCGCAACGTCACCGGCTTCGTCGGCGGGACGTACAACCGCTTCGGCCGCTACTACGCGGTCCGCCACGGCGACGCGCACTCGTGGGTCGAGGCCTACCTCGACGATCCGATCCGCGGCTGGCACACGTTCGATTCGACGCCGACGGCGGGCGCACGGCCGCTGCAGGAGACGACCGGCGCGTGGGTCTACGTGCGCGATCTGGTGGAGGCGCTCTCGCAGCGCTGGAACCGCTACGTGATCGGCTACGACCTCAAGACGCAGGTCCACATCTTCGAGGACATCAGCCGCCGCTATCAGAAGCTCCGCGAGAAGACCGGCGTGAGCACCGGCTTCGCCGAGAAGGTCACGCGTGGTCCGGTCGTTTCGGCGGGCCTCCTCGTCCTCGCGTTCGGCGCCTACCTCTCGTGGAAGCGCCGGCGCGCGCCGAAGAAGGAGGAGAGCAACGACGGCGAGCGTCCGAAGGTCGACCCGAAGCTCGAGGCCGCGACCGCGCTCTACCGCAGCCTCGAGCTCGCGCTCGCCGCGCAAGGGCTGACTCGCCCGCCGAGCACGCCGCCCCTGAAGCATGCCGAGCAGCTCGCGGCCACGGCGCATCCGCTCGCCGACGACGTGCTCGTCCTGACGAACAAGTACCTCGAGGCGCGCTTCGGCGGCTCGACGATCGACGACGATGCGCAGAAGGACTTCGAGCGGCGCGTGAAGGAGATCAGGGCGTACAAGCCGCCTCCCGCAGAGACGGCGAGCGCGCCCTGAGCGATCAGTTCGCCATCACGGTCGAGAACGTCAGCCCCTCTGGGCCGCGGTCGACCTTGAGGTGCGTCCCCGGCGGGTACTCGCCGGAGATGACGTGCTTCGCGAGCGGGTCCTCGAGGTAGCGCTGGATGGCGCGCTTCAGAGGACGCGCGCCGTACTGCGGATCCCAGCCGACCTCGGCGAGGTAGTCCTTCGCCGACGCCGTGAGATCGACCTGGATCTCGCGCTTCGCGAGGCGCGCCTCGAAGCGGCGGAGCTGGATGTCGATGATCTCGTGCATCTGCTCGCGCTCGAGCCGGTGGAACACGACGACCTCGTCGAGCCGGTTCAAGAACTCGGGGCGGAACGCCTTGCGCACGTCCTCG
>JBDHVD010000073.1:0-25804 GCA_039809525.1 Labilithrix sp.
GGAGAGATCGGGGTCCGGAGCGTGCGCGGGCTCATACCACCTGGGGAGGACGAAGGACCTTTCCACGGCCGCGCTGGCGCCACAAGGCTGACCGGAGGCACGGAGGCAGGCTCCGGGCCAGCCGAGAAAGTCGCAAGGGTTTCGGGGGCGTCTGTTAGAGTCGGTGGTCGCAGTCGAGCCATGACGATGTCGAACGAAGAACGTCCGCGGGTCCTCATCGTCGACGACGAGAAGTTCATCCGCGACATCCTCGCGGACTTCCTCGGCATGGAAGGCTACGTCGTCCGAACGGCGGAGGACGGCCAGGCGGCCCTCACCGAGCTGACGCACGCGCACTACGACCTCGTGATCAGCGACCTCAAGATGCCGCGCATGGGCGGCATCGAGCTGCTCGAGCAGATCGGCAGCGCGGCGCCCAACGCGCTCACCGTCATCATGACCGGCTTCGGCACGGTCGAGACGGCGATCGACGCGATGAAGCGCGGCGCGTACGACTACATCCTCAAGCCGTTCAAGGTGGAGGAGGTCATCCACGTCGTCCAGCGCGGGCTCGAGAAGCAGCGCCTCGCGGCGGAGAACCTGCGCCTCAAGGAGGCGCTCTCGCTCTACAAGGTGAGCGAGGCCATCGCCGCGAGCTTGTCGCTCGAGGAGGTGCTCGCCACGGTGGGCGACACCGCGATCCACGAGATCCACGGCGACCTCGCCTCGACGTGGCTCGACGACGGCGAGGGCGGCTACTTCGAGCGCCAGCGCCTGCTGCCGCCGAAGCACCTCCGCGTCGGCGCGTTGAAAGAGGGCGTCGAGCTCGGGAGGAGCTCGACGGCGGCGTTCGTCGACCACTTCGCGAACGACTCGACGCTGCTCGAGCACGGCGCGAAGTGCACCCGCTTCTTCGAGGTCGAGCCCGAGATCCCGGTGCAGTCGCTCATCGCCGTGCCGCTCCGCATGAAGCAGCGGCTCGTCGGCTGGATCAGCGTCGCGAGCTTCACCAAGGGCAAGCGCTTCGACGAGGGGCAGCGCAAGCTGCTCTCGATCGTCGGCTCGCGCGCCGCGGCCGCGATCGAGAACGCGCGGCTCTACGAGGACCTCCGCGCGACGTTCCAGCAGACGATCGAGGGGCTCGCGAAGGCGATCGACAAGATGGACCGCTACACCGCGGGCCACTCCGATCGCGTCGCCACCTACGCGATGTACCTCGCGACGCGCCTCGGCCTTCCGCCCGATCAGGTGGAGATCGTCCGGCAGAGCGCGCTGATGCACGACATCGGCAAGCTCGGTTGCGTGCTCAACCTGAACAAGCCCGGCAAGCTCACGCAGGACGAGTACGAGCAGTTCAAGAAGCATCCGGGCTACGGGCGCGACATCCTCGAGCCGATCAAGTTCCTCCATCCGCTCATCCCCGGCGTGCACCTGCATCACGAGCGCTGGGACGGACGCGGTTATCCGCTGGGCCTCAAGGGCAACGACGTGCCGCTCATGGCGCGCATCATCGCCGTCGCCGACACGTACGACGCGATGACGAGCGACCGCGCGTATCGCCGCGCGCTCCCGCACGAGGTCGCGGTCGCCGAGATCGAGCGCTGCTCGACGACGCAGTTCGACCCCGAGGTCTCGCACAGCTTCTGCGAGGGCCTCGACGAGTACCGCGAGGCCGAGCTCGCGAAGGGCAACAAGATTCCCGAGTGACGAACCTGTCGCTTCCGTCATGCGTTGCGAATTGCAACGCGACGGGCGCGAGGCGTGCGATCGCGGACCGGGATCGCTACAGTCGAGGCGATGCGCGCGAAGAGGCCGCTCCGTCTCGCGACGAGGCTCGCGATCGACAACGCCGTCCTCGGCGGGCTGCTCCTCGTCCTGTTCGCGGTGATGCTCGTCGGCCTGCTGCGGATGCAGGCGATGATGACCGAGGTGCGCGACACGCGCCTGTCGACGATCGACGCCGAGGAGGCGCTGCATCGCGCGGCATGGAACATCGAGGTCGCGTTGCGTCACGGCGAGAGCGCGTGCGAGACCGACGCGGCGAACGCCACGCCGAACCCGAAGATCGCGGCCGCGCTCGACAACTTCGCGGGCGTCTACGAGCGGACCGCGCCGCGCGCGCCCGCGCGCCTGCGCGCGGCGGTCGAGCGCTACCGGCGCCTCGCGGAGGGCGCGAACGAGCATCCCGGCTGCGCGTTCCTGCTCGCGCGCGAGACGGGGTCGGAGCGAATCGCCCTCGACGAGGAGCTCACGAACGCCTGGATCGATCGGCTCCACGAGCTGCACACCGAGATCGACGTGCTCGAGGACGAGGCGCGCCGCATGGGCACGAAGACCGCCGCGCTGGGCGTCGGCGTCGGCTTCCTCGCGCTCGTGGCGGCGGCGCTCGTCGCCCGCATGACCGCGCGCAGCGTCGCGGCGCCGATCGCGCTCCTCGCGAAGGAGGCGATGCGCCTCGGCGAGGGCGACTTCTCCCCGCTGCCCCACGTCGAGGGCCCGATGGAGGTCGAGGAGCTGCGGCGCGATCTCGAGCGGACGCGCGAGCGACTCGCGGAGCTCGATCAGCTCAAGCAGCAGTTCATCGCGAACGTCTCGCACGAGCTGCGCTCGCCGCTCGGACGCGTCCGCGAGGCGCTCTCGCTCGTCGCCGACGGGACGTGCGGGCCGCTGACGGCGAAGCAGACGCGCGTGCTGTCGCTGGCGACGCGCGCGTGCGAGCGCGAGGTGCGCATCGTCGACGCCCTCCTCGACATGTCGCGGCTGCGCGCCGGTCTGCCCGCGAAGCGCGAGAGCGCGTGCGACGTCGACCGGGTGATCGCCGCGGCGGTCGAGGACGAGGCGATGGAGGCGCAGGAGCGCGAGGTGCACGTCGACGTGCAGTCCGAGGGCGCCGCGCCGATGCTCGACATCGACTCCGCGCTCGTCGAGCGGGCCGTCGCGAACCTGGTGCGCAACGCCGTCTCGGTGTCGCGGAAGGGCCAGCGCGTGACCGTGCGTCGTTCGCTGGGGACCGGGAGCAGCGGCGCGCGCTCGGTGTGCATCGAGGTCGTCGACGAGGGCCCGGGCATGCCCGAGGCCGTCCGCGCCCAGGCCTTCCGCCCGTTCTTCGCCGCGAACGTGGCGTCCGCCGAGCGTCCCGGCGGGATCGGTCTCGGCCTCGCGTTCGCCCGCGAGGTCGCACGCGCGCATCAAGGCGAGCTCCTGCTCGTCGAATCCAGCGAGAGAGGAACCACCATGCGTCTGGAGCTGCCCGTCTCGAACCCCACCGCACGGAGCGCCGCATGACCGCTGTTACGCGCACGAATCCCACCGTCACGCCGCACGTGCTCGTCGTCGACGACGACGTCGAGCTCTGCGAGCTGCTCTCGCTGCGGCTCGAGTCGCGCGGCTATCGGCCGATCGTCGTGCACGACGCGACGTCCGCGCTCGCGCGCATCGGCCACGAGCGCGTCGATGCCGTGCTCCTCGATCTGCGCCTGCCCGACGGCGACGGGCTCTCGGTGCTCGACTCGGTGGCGAAGCGATCGAGCGACGTGCCGGTCATCGTGCTCACCGCGCACGGCTCGATCGAGACCGCGGTGGACGCGATGTCCCGCGGCGCCTACGGGTTCGTCACGAAGCCGTTCCTCGATCACGACCTGCTCCAGAAGCTGGGTCACGCGATCGAGAGCGTCCGGCTCCGTCGCGAGGTCGCCGGGCTTCGCCGGATGGTCGGCGACGACACCGGTCCCGCGATGCTGGTCGGCGTCAGCGCGGCGATCGATCAGGTCCGCGAGCGCGTCGCGCGGGTGGCGCCGACCGACGCCACGGTCCTCGTCCTCGGCGAGTCCGGGACGGGCAAGGAGCTCGTCGCGCGCTCGATCCACGCGCTCTCGCCGCGCGGTCCGTTGCCCTTCGCGGCGGTGAACTGCGCCGCGCTCTCGGCCGAGCTTCTCGAGAGCACGCTCTTCGGGCAAGACGATCGTCCGGGCGTGTTCGAGACCGCGCGCGAGGGCACGGTGTTCCTCGACGAGGTCGGGGAGGCGCCGCTCGCCGTGCAGGCGAAGCTCGTCCGCGTGCTGCAGGAGCGCACGTACACGCCGGTCGGAGCGACGGTCGGGAAGACCGCCGACGTCCGCATCCTCGCGGCCACCAACCGCGATCTCCGCCAGGAGGTCTCCGAGAAGCGCTTCCGCGAGGACCTGTTCTACCGCCTGCACGTCGTGCCCCTCGCCGTGCCTCCGCTGCGGGAGCGTCGCGACGACGTCCCGCTCCTCGCCGAGCTGTTCCTCGAGCGATCGGCCGCGCGCCACGGCGTCCCCGCGCCCAGGCTCTCGGGCGGAGCGCTCGCGGCGCTCGTCGCGCACTCGTGGCCGGGCAACGTGCGCGAGCTCGCGAACGTGATGGAGGCCGCGGTGCTCCTGACCGGCAACGGCGAGATCGAGGTCGAGCACCTGCCCGACATCGGGCTGCCCGCGCCGCAGGTGTCGAGCGACGCCGCGGTGATCGCGCGCGGATCGGAGAAGCTGCTCGTCACCTACGCGCGACCGGAGGGACCGCCCCCGCCGCCGCTGCGCGACGCCCGCGAAGCGTTCGAAGGCGCCTATCTCGACATGGTGCTCACGCGCACGTCGGGCAACGTCTCGCTCGCGGCGAAGCTCGCGGGCCGTAACCGCACCGACTTCTACGATCTGCTCCGGCGCCACTCGCGCTCGCCCTCGACGTTCAAGAAGTCGGGCTGACGCGAGGGAGTCACTTCTTCGCGCCGGCGTCACGATGGCCGGCGTCGGGGTGGCCGGCGTCGCGGGCGCCTGCGTCCCTGGCGCCGCCGTCGGTGCCTCCTTCCGCACCGGCGTCGCGCGCGCCCGCCTCCGTCGCCGCGTCGGCCACGGCGGCGTCGACCGCCTCGGCGTCGGCCTGAGCGTCCGGCGCGGCGTCCACGCCGGCCTCGACGATGGGTGTAGGCTGCACGCTTGCCGCCGGCGTCGGGACAGGCGACGGCTCGGGGCCGATCGCCTTCTCGATCTCGCGCCGGAGCGGATCGCGATAGACGTACGCCGCCGCCACGCCGCCCGCGAGGAGGAGCAAGAAGAGCCACTTGCCCGCGCCGCCGCTCTTCGGCGGAGGAGGGGGCGCCGAGCTCTCGCGCCGCGTCTCTTCGTCGGCGGTCTTCGGCTTCGCCTTCGGCTCGGGTCTGGCCTCGGCAGGGGCCGCGATCCCGGGCGTCGTCGACGTCATCGTCGCGCCGCCGACGCCGAGGACCGTCCGCTGGGAGGCAGGCGTGACCGCGGCGCTCAGCGTCGCGGCGACGTCCTCGGGCAGATCGAGGAAGACGACCCGCATCCCGTCGGGCTCGGCGCGGAGGACGCGCGCGTCGACCGAGACGTTCTTCCCTCCGAGGTCGATGTCGATCGCGAGGAGCGCGCCCTCCTCGATCGGCGAAGCCGTCGCCACGAACATCCCTCCGAGGGAGAGCTCGCGGGCGACGGCGTCGCTCCGTTCACCGGTCTTGGGGTGCTCGTACCGGACGCGGAACGTCTGGGCGCTCACCCGACGAGACTATCCGCATCGGGCCGGATCAGTAAGGCGTCGTCTCGATCTCGAGCGCGCCTGCGGCACCGGTGCCGGTGTTCGTGCCCTCGAGCACGAGGTTCGCGCTGTTCTTGCGGAAGACGTCGGCCGGGGCGTTGTTGGGGCCGGCGACCACCACGTCCTTCATCGTGAGCGGCACGGCGGTGACGAAGTTGTAGCCGAGCATGATGCCGGCCTTGCGGTAGTCGCTGCTGCCCGTCGCGAAGTACGACCACTCCGGCGCGCTCGTCGCGTTGCGGACCTCGACGTTCTCGAGGCGGTTCTCGCTCCACGTCGACTCGCCGTACGTGATGCCGAGCCAGCTCGAGTCGCTGATCCCGCGGAAGACGATCTTCTGCTCCGGGGTGCCGGCGGCCTTCAGGCCGGCGGTGCCGCCCGCGACGAGGAAGCCCGAGCCGCCCGCCATCTCGAACACCGCGCCCGGCTCGATCACCAGGTGCTTCTTCACGCGCACGAGGTCACCGCCCT
This sequence comes from Labilithrix sp., assembly GCA_039809525.1. Taxonomy (GTDB): domain Bacteria; phylum Myxococcota_A; class Polyangia; order Polyangiales; family Polyangiaceae; genus Labilithrix. Next base: position 6,019 of record JBDHVD010000073.1, read on the forward strand.
CGCCGTGCTGGCCGACCACGCGGTACTTCGCGGGCGCGACGCTCGGCCAGGTCGCGTCCTCGAGCAGCTCGACGAGGATGTTGGTCTCGAGGAGCACGAGGTTGTCCGGCCCGTTGTCCTCGAACACGTTTCCCGCACCGCGGAGCTGCGCGACGCTCGGCGTGACGACGTGCGCGGCGCCGAGCGCGTTGTTCTTGATCGACACGCGCTCGAAGCGACCGAGCTTCGCGTCCTGGCGCACGTACAGGCCGTAGCGCGCGTTGTCCTTCATCTCGACGTCCGCGAGCGCGACGCGCGCGGGCTGCTCGTACGAGAGGCCGACGTGGATCGCGCCGTCGACGTCCCGATCCGAGCCCGCGTGCTCGACGATCGCGTTCGTGATCTCGTTCTTCACGCTGTTGCTCGCGAACACGATGCCGCGCCACGATCCGGGCGCCGCCTGCCAGCCGGTGAAGCGGATCTTCTGCTCCGCGGTGCCCGCCGCGACGAGCGACGTGCTCCCGCCGACCTGGAGGCCGGCCTCGTTCTCGAACTTCACCACCGTGCCCGGCTCGATCCTCAGCTCCACGCCGGCGCCGGTGATCGCGATCGCCTTCTTCACCAGGTAGCCGTCGGGGCACGCCGCCGGGCTCCACGTCTCGCTCGCCGTGACGTCACGGTCGCGCACGCAGCCGCCCTGCGGGGTGGCGCCGGTGCCCGACCCGCCGGACGAGGCGCCGGGACCCGAGGGAGGGCAGGGGGCGCCGTCGGTGGTCTCGACGGTGCAGGCGGCAAGCACGAGCGCGAGCGAAGCGAAGAGGCCGGTGCGCGAGAGCGTGTTCGTCATGGCCCGCCATGTTCGGCACGTGCCGGGGCGCGCGCAGTCGCCCCGGAGCGTGACGACGGCCGTTCGCAGGGGATTCGTGACCAGGCGTTGTCACGCGCTCGGGTGACAGCGGCGCCCGCGTGCCTTCCCTTCTGCGGCCCCGCGCGCTAGTGACCGCGCATGCTCGACGACCACCTCCGCGAATGCTTGACCTTCGACGACGTGCTCCTCGTGCCGGCCTACAGCGAGGTGCTCCCGAAGGACGTGGACGTCCGGACGCGCCTCTGCCGCGGGGTCGATCTCAACCTTCCGCTGGTCAGCGCCGCGATGGACTCGGTCACCGAGGCCCGCGCCGCGATCACCATGGCGCGCGAAGGCGGCCTCGGCATCCTCCACAAGAACCTCCCGCCGCAGGACCAGGCGCGCGAGGTCGAGAAGGTGAAGCGCGCGGAGAGCGGGATGGTGCTCTCGCCGGTCACCGTCCGTCCGAGCCAGTCGCTGCGCGAGGCGCTCGGCATCATGCGCGAGCACGACATCTCGGGCGTGCCCGTCGTCGAGGGCGATCGCCCGGTCGGCATCCTGACCGCGCGCGACATCCGCTTCGAGCGGAACCTCGATCAGCCGGTCAGCGCGCTGATGACGAAGGAGCTCGTGACGGTGAGCCCCGGCGTCGCCGCCGACGAGGCGAAGACGCTGCTCCACAAGCACCGCATCGAGAAGCTCCTCGTCGTCGACGGCGGCAAGCTCGTCGGGCTCATCACCATCAAGGACATCCTCCAGGCCGACCGGAACCCGACCGCGGTGAAGGACGGAAAGGGCCGCCTGCGCGTCGGCGCGGCGATCGGCCCGGGCCCCGATCGCGACGAGCGCACCGAGTGCCTCGTCGCCGCCGGCGTCGACGTGATCGTCGTCGACACCGCGCACGGTCACTCGAAGGGCGTGATCGACGCGGTGCGCGCGGTGAAGAAGAAGTTCCCGAACGTCCCGGTCATCGCGGGCAACGTCGCCACCGCCGAGGCCACCGAGATGCTCATCGACGCGGGCGCCGACGGCGTGAAGGTCGGCATCGGACCGGGCAGCATCTGCACCACGCGCGTGGTCGCCGGCATCGGCGTCCCGCAGATCACCGCGGTCAGCGACTGCGCGCGGGTCGGCGATCGCCACGACGTGCCGATCATCGCCGACGGCGGCGTGAAGCACTCGGGCGACGTCACCAAGGCGATCGCGGCGGGCGCGTCGGCGGTGATGATCGGCTCGCTCTTCGCGGGCACCGACGAGTCACCGGGCGATCTCGTCCTCTTCCAGGGCCGCAGCTACAAGGTCTACCGCGGGATGGGCTCGCTCGGCGCGATGCGCAAGGGGAGCAAGGACCGCTACGGCCAGGGCGGCACGGCCGACGAGAAGCTCGTCCCCGAGGGCATCGAGGGGCGCGTCCCGCACCGCGGATCGCTCGCGCCGATCCTCCACCAGCTCATCGGCGGCCTCCGCTCGGGCATGGGCTACACCGGCTCGAAGACGATCAAGGAGCTTCGCACGAACGCGAAGTTCATCCGCTCGACCTCGCAGGGCCTCCGCGAGAGCCACGTCCACGACGTGATCATCACCGAAGAGGCCCCGAACTACCGCCACAACTCGTAGCGCGTGACGGCCGGCGTCAGGCGTCGCTCAGCTGCACGTTGCCGACGCCGCTCTTCTTCATCCACCAGAGCAGGCCGACGATCAGGTTGCGCTTGTCGTCCACGAACGAGGGCTTCTTGCCCTCGAAGTAGTGGCCGACGAACTGGAACGTCCACCCGGTCGTGAACATCGCCGCGGCGAGCGGCAGGCCCACGATCGTCGCGCCCACCGGCAGGCTCGCCGCGATGAGCGGGATGCCGACCTTGTGACAGGCCTGGTTGCGCGGATCGGTGTGGTCGGCCTCGTAGTTGTGCATCAGCTCGGTCCACTCACGATTCAGACGGATCATGCGCGTACAATGCGAGGTATTGCTCGCATTGTCGACTCGCGTTCTCCTGGACGCATGCCCACGCGAGCAGGACGCGCCGCACCCCGGAAAAAACCGAAGCAAGAGCGCTCCGTCGCCATGGTCGAGACCATCCTCGAGGCGGCGACTCGCGTTTTCGTCGACGAGGGGTACGCCCGCGCGACGACCAACCGGATCGCGGCCGCGGCGGGGGTCAGCGTCGGATCGCTCTACCAGTACTTCCCGAGCAAGGACGCGATCGCCGTCGAGCTCCTCCGCCGTTACCGCGAGGGGCTCGTGCAGCGCGTCGCCGCGCGGCTCCAGGGCGTCACGCGGGACACCTTCGAGGAGGTGGTGCACGGGCTGATCGACGAGCTCGTGCGGGCGGAGGGGATCAACCCGGCGCTCCACCGCGTGCTCATCGAGCAGGTCCTCCGCACGAGCGCGCGCAAGGAGATGCTCGGCTTCGAGGAGCGCCTCGAGGCGGTGCTCGTCGAGGCGCTGCGTGCGGCCGATCACCGGGTCGACGATCCGGAGCTGTCGGCGTTCGTGCTCGTGCGCGTGGTGCTCGCGGTGGTGCAGAGCGTGGTGGTCGATCGGCCCCGCTACAAGAACGCGGCGCTCGCGAAGGAGCTCACGCGCGTGGTGATGGGCTACATCGCGCGGAGGTGAGGACAAGCAGGCGCTTGCGCTTGCCTCCGTACGGCGGTACGAGCGGGCGCCATGAAGACGGGGCACTTCGTGTTCGGTTCGCTCCTGCTCCTCACGGCGTGCGGCTCGTCGCAGCCTTCGAGCGCGACGCGCACGACCTCGGCCGCGGTGACGGTGGAGCGGGCGGATCCGCCCCCGCCGGCCACCGCGCAGAAGCCGGGCACCGGCAAGCTCGAGCCCGGCATCGGAAAGTAAGTGCCTCGCTCGATCGCTGCGCACTGGCTCGGACGGATCGCCTACGACGAGGCGCACGCGCTCCAGCAGCGCCTCGTCGACGCGCGCATCGCGGGGCGCATCGGCGACACGCTGCTCCTGCTCGAGCACGACGCGGTGATCACCCTCGGCCGCGGCGCGAAGGAAGAGAACGTCGTCGCGGGCGTAGAAGAGCGAGAGAGGCTCGGCGTGTCGGTCGTCGAGACCGGACGCGGCGGGGACGTCACCTTCCATGGCCCCGGGCAGCTCGTCGCGTACCCCATCCTCGACCTCAAGCCCGATCGGCAGGACGTGCGCAAGTACGTCCGCGATCTCGCGGAGGTCATGATCCGCATCGCGCGCGACCACGGGGTCTCGGCGGGCGTCGTCCCCGGTGACGCGAAGCTCGTCGGCGTGTGGGTCGACGAGACGAACCCGACGCGCTTCGACGAGGACGAGGCGGAGCAGGCGTCGATCGGCGTGCCCAACGGCGTCCACCTGGCGAAGATCGGCGCCATCGGCGTCCGGCTCTCGCGCTGGGTCACCATGCACGGCTTCGCCTTCAACGTGACGACGGATCTCTCCGGCTTCGGGCTCATCGTCCCGTGCGGGATCCGCGCGCACGGGGTCACCTCGCTCGCGGCCCTCGGGCGGACGCCGCCCTCGGTGGAGGAGGTCGCCCGGGCGTCCGTCCGCCATTTCGCCGGCGTCTTCGAGGCCGACGTCGACTTGCGCGAAGGCCGCCCATCCGTCATGGATGCGACGTGAAACGCGCCCTCGCCGCGCTGCTCGTCGCCGTCGCCGTCACCGTCTCCGCGTGCAGCGAGGACCCCGCGCCTCCCGCCGAGACGCCGGCGCCCGCCGCCTCCTGCGCCGACGGGTTCGCCGCCGACGCCTCGGGCATCTGCGTCGAGACGGTGCCCGCCGAGGTCTGCGAGCCGGGCACGCGGCCGAAGATCGGATCGAAGACGTGCGAGCCCGTCGGCTGGACCACCGGCTGTCCGGTGGGCACGAAGCGCGATCCGTCGGGATGGGGCTGCGTCGACGCGCGCGTCGAGCCGTGCCCCGGCGACATGCGCGAGAGCGCGTCGTCGGGACGCTGCGTGTCCGTCGGCAACTGCGATGCCCTGTTCCCTCCGGCGGGCGCGATCGTGGTGAGCGCGGCGTTCACCGACGGGCAGGTCGACGCCACGCACTTCCGCACGATCAACGACGCCATCGCGGCGGCGCCGGCGGGCGCGACCATCGCGATCGACGCGGGCACGTACGCCGAGGACGTGCGGATCGGCAAGGCGCTCACCCTCGAGGGCAAGTGCCCGGGCGAGGTGAAGATCACGCCGGCGTCGACCACCTATCCGGGGATCACCGTCGAGAAGAAGGCCGCGAACGTCGTCGTCCGCGGCGTCACCGTGTCGGGCCCGCACATGGGCGGCATCGACGTGCGCGAGGGCGCGCAGGCCACCGTCGAGGAGGTCGTCGTCGAGGGCGCGAAGCTCTGGGGCATGATCGTCGACGCGTCCACGGCGACGATCAAGCGCTCGAAGGTCGTCGGCACCCTGCTCGGGCCCGACGCGAGCGGTCGCGAGATCAAGGGCGGCTGGGGGATCGCCGCGGGCGCGAGCAGCGTGTCGATCGACGACGTCGAGGTGGTCGGCGGGACGAGCGCCCTCTTCGCCGGCACGACGGACACGCAGATGAGCGTGTCGCGCCTCGTCGCGCACGGTCAGGCGCCGCTCCCTCCGAACCGCGCGAGCGGCGTCTTCGCGCGCGGCGGGCGGATCACGCTCGAGCGGTGCATCTTCCACGACCTCGTCGCCGACGGCGCGCTCATGGCCGAGCTCCCGAAGGGCATCGTCGAGGCGCGCGACACGATCATCCGTGACGTGAAGGTGGGCAGCGGCTCGCGCGGCTACGGCGTGGTGGCGTTCGGGGGTGGCGAGGTGAAGCTGCACAACGTGTCGGTGATCGGCGCCGCGAGCGTCGGCCTCGTCGCGCGCGACTCGGGCTCGATCCTGAGCGCGTTCGACACCGTCGTGCGCGGTCCGGCGACGAGCGCCGTGCAGCCCGACGAGGACATGGTCGTCACGAGCGAGGGCGCGGGCGTCGGCGCGCAGGTCACCGGCAAGGCCGAGATGAACCTCGACGGCGTCGCCGTCGTCGACGCGTGGGGCTGGTCGGTCTACGTCGACACGGGCGCGACGCTCGACATGAAGCACTCGGTGATCGACGGCACGCGCGCGCTCGAGCCGAAGGGCAAGGTGCTGCCGTTCGCGATCGGCCTGACGGCGAGCGCGGCGACGGCGAAGGTGGAGGACGTGTCGATCCTCCGCTCGACGCTGCACGGCGTGACCCTCGCGCAGAAGGGCGTGGTCACGGGCAACCACCTCTACGTGCGCGACGTGAGCCCGTCGGATCCGAAGGGCGTGGGCGCGGGCGCGGCGATCGCCGCGGGCTATTCGGGCCAGCTCGATCTCGACGCGAGCGCGATCTTCGAGTCGACGACGAGCGGGGTCCTCGCCCTCCTCGGCGGCAGCTCCCTCGTGCGCCTCACGCGCTCGACGATCCACGGCACGCGCGCGGCCCCCCAGGGCTTCGGCCACGGCGTGCTCGTCGCGGACGAGGCCGAGGTGATCCTCGAGCAGACGGCGGTGTTCGACAACGCCGGCGTCGGCATCGCCGCGTCGGGCGGGCGCGCGCGGCTCGTCTCGTCGGTCGTCGCGCGGAACCCGATCGGCGTCCACGTGCAGCGGGGATCGTTCCTCGTCGAGTCGCCCGACGAGAGCGAGCTCGGGGCGACGGAGGTCCGCATCTCGCCCGACAGCCGCTTCCTCGACAACGCGACGAAGCTCGGCTCCGGCGAAATCCCGCTGCCGCGCAACGTGATCCCGTGACGGCCCGATGTAGGCGGGCCGCGCAGGCGAGCCCCGATGGATCGCGCGCTCTCCAAGGACCGCGCGGACGGCGCGCGCGCGTCGTGTTCGCGGTCGGTGGCCCGCGACAAACGCGGGGCGAAACCCGCTGGCGCTCGGGCACGAATGGTGCTGCACTAAAGTCATGCGTGGCGCAACCCTCATCGTCGTCGCCGCGATGCTCGCGGGGTGCTCCGGCGGTTTGACCCAGAGGCAGCCGCTCGCGGAGGTTCCGATCGGCACGGCCGCGACGCCGGTCTCGTCGTCGAGCGAGTCGTCCGACGCGTCGAGCTCGGGGATGGTCGCGGCGAAGATCGACGAGACCGAAGCGAAGAAGCCCGCCGCGTCGAAGGCCGAGCCCGCGTCCGCGAAGCCGCGCGGCGGCTCGACGAAGAAGGGCGGAGCGAAGCGTCACTGACGCCGGCGGCGCACGAGCGCCGTCGCCACGTACGCGAGCGCGCCTCCCGTGGCCGCGCCGCCGGCCGCGACGATCGCCGTGCCGAGCGCGAGCTCGCCGAGCACCGTGCCGAGCGCGATCTGCTTCACCTGCTCGGGCGCGATCGTCGGCCACGCGCCGCGGAGCACGCGTGATCCGATCGCGATCTCCGCGAACGTGATGAACGGCGCGAAGACGGGCAGGGACACGTTCGACGCGAGATAGGCGACGCTCGCATCGAGCCTGAGCGGGAGACAGACCGCGAGGACGAGCGCCCAGTGCACGCCCCAGAGCGGCAGCACGCCGATCGCGATCCCGACGGCGACGCTCGCGGCGGCGCGTCCGGGCGTGAGCTCGCCTCCGCGCAGCCGCCGCCACGCCTCGCGAAGCCGCTCGCGTGACGCGGCCTTCACGCGCGGGGCGGGACGGACGCGCGCGTTCGCTCGAGCATGCGCAGGTACATCTTCGCCTGCGAGCTCTCGGGCTCGAGCGCGATGACGTGCTTCCAGTGCTCCTCGGCGCCGTCGGGCTCGCCGAGCGAGAGGAGCGTGACGCCGAGCTGGAGGCGCGCGGGCACGTAGTTCGGCTTCGCCTGGATGGCCGCCTCGTAGGCGCGGCGCGCGCCGGCGAGATCGTTCAGCTCGCGGAGCAGCGTGCCGAGCTTCGTCTGGAGATCGGCGAAGTGCGGGCAGAGGCCGACGGCCTTCTCGTACTCGCGCACCGCCTCGCGGACGAGCCCCGCGTCGTGGTACGCCTGCGCGAGATCCGCATGCATGTTCGCGAGCTTGCCGCGCGCGAACGGATCGAGCCCCGCGGTGGTGCCCGCCGCGCCGACCTTGATCCGGCTGTAGACCTCGCGGGCCTTCTCGTACTTGCCGCGATCGTTGTAGGTGACCGCGAGGTTCAACGCGGCCTCGGTGTACGCCGGGTTGATCTCGAGGGCGCGCTCGAAGTGGCGCTCGGCGACCAGGAAATTGCCGCGGGAATGCGCGATGACGCCGAGCATGTCGTGCACGTCGGCGTACCGGTCCTCGGCCTCGAGGACCGTCCGGAGCATCTGCTCGGCCTTCTCGAACTCTCGCTTCGCGTAGTGCTCGCGACCGAGGACGAGGAGCTGCTTCACGCGCTCGTTCATTCGTGTCCCGCCAGATTGCAGAGTACCCGCGATTTCCCCGCGCATGGAAGGGGGAAGGCGCGCCCGATCGGGGGCAAACGGCCCCGATCCGGCCCCCGAGGTTGCGTCATCGTCCCTCTGGGGCTATCAGACCCCGCCCATGAGCGAGGAGGCGCTTTCACCCGCGGATCCGGCCCGCGTCCCGCCCCCCGGCCCCTCCGATCGCGGACCCGATCGCACGCGCGTCATCGCCCTCGCGGCGATGGGCGCCCTCGTCGCGACGGGCGTGGCGCTCATCGTGAAGTCCCCGCGCCGCGCCGAGGCGCCCCCCGCGGCGGCGATCGCCGCCGGCACCGACAGCGCGCAGGCCGGTGCTCCGGGCTCGGCCCCTGCCGCGAAGGCCGCCGAGCCGGCCGCGACCCCCGCGCCCGTCGAGCAGCCGAAGCCGCGTCCGCCGCCGGCCTGGCGCGTCACCAGCCTGAAGGGCGACGCGGGCATCGAGGTGATCGAGGGCACCTTCGGCAAGCGCACGCTGAGCGCCGTCCTCGCGTCGGCGGGCCTCACGAAGACGGAGATCAAGCGGCTGACGAGCGCGTTCGACGGCGTGAAGCGCATCGACCGCCCGCGCGAGAAGGACGGCTTCGTCCTCGCGAAGGACCGGGCGAAGGGCACCGTCGCCGCGTTCGAGTACGTCGCGTCGCCGACCGACATCTGGCAGGCGAAGACAGACGAGCAGGGCGGGCTCGAGGCGAAGAAGCTCGACGTCTTCGTCGAGCAGAAGCGCATCGCCTCCGCCCTGGTCATCACCGCCGATCTCGAGAAGGCGCTCGAGAAGGCTGGCGTGAAGAAGGAGCTCCTCGAGCTGATCGACGACGCCGTCGAGGGCCACGTCGAGCCGGGCACGATCAAGCCGGGCGTCCGCATCCGCATCGCCGCGAGCGAGGAGTGGGTCGAGGGCACGTTCTCGCGCGTGCGCCTCGACGGTCTCGAGCTCGTGCCGAAGTCGGGCAACCCGATCCGCGTGTACTTCTACGAGCGCGGCCCCGAGGTCGAGGGCTCGAAGCGCCGCGCGCCGCTGCCCGGCTACTACGACGCGAAGGGCAAGCAGCCGTACCGCGGCTCGTTCCGCACGCCCATCCCGCTCGCGCGCGTGACCTCGCGCTTCAACCCGAAGCGCATGCACCCGGTCCTCCACGTGGTGATGCCCCACCAGGGCGTCGACTTCGCCGGCAGCACCGGCACCCCCGTCTTCGCCAGCGCCGCGGGCACCGTCGTCCAGGCCGGCAACGGCGGGCCGTGCGGGAACATGGTCGAGATCGAGCACGGCGGCGGCCTGAGCACCGTCTACTGCCACCTCTCGCGCATCGCCCAGGGCCTCCGTACCGGACAGAAGGTCGAGGCGCGCCAGCTGATCGGCAACGTCGGCCAGACCGGCCGCGTGACCGGTCCGCACCTCCACTTCGGGGTGAAGAAGAACGGGATGTTCATCGATCCGCTCGCCCTGAAGATGGACGGCGTGCGCGTCCTCCCGCCCGCCGATCGCGACGCGTTCGCGAAGAAGCGCGCGGACGTCGACTCGGTGATCGACGGCATCGCGCTCCCCTCCGCGCTCGACGTCCCCGACGAGCCGGAGCAGGACAAGGACCTCCACGCCGCGGAGTGATCGAAGGCGCGCGCGTGACGGGCTCCACGGGATCCATCCAGAGCCTCGAGCTCCCGCTCGAGGTCGAGGACGGCTGGCCGCCGGTGGCGCTCGAGTGTCTGCCGTTTCGCGTGGTGCCCGAGGGCCATCTCGCCCTCGTCCCTCCGTTGTTCGTGAAGGATCTCTCCGTGGGCGACGTCATCCACGTCACGCGTGAGGCGGGAGATGGTCGCGTTCTCTCCTGGCGGCATGTCGCGCGATCGGGTTCGTCCACCATCTGGCTCTTGCGAATGAGGCGCTCGGAGACGATCGACGCGGTCCTCACGGAGCTTCGCGACGTGCGCTGCAACACCGTCCGCCTCGACGACGTCGGGGCGTACGCGATCGAGGTCCCGCCGGAGGTCCCGATCGCGATCGTCGACGCGATCCTCGCGCACCTGGATTCGGACGCGGTCGCCGTGGCGTTCCCGTCGATGCGCCATGACGAGTAGGGCTGAAGACTGAAGAGAACCAACCCAGGAGCAGGGAAGGCGCCTCGTGCATCCGAAGAACATGCGAGACGACGGCAGGGGCCATCGCCCTCAGGAGCGCCGACGTCTCTGGACGTGCGTCATGGACTTCCGCGGCGGCACCTACGTCGGGCAAGTCTGGGCGCAGGCCCCGCGCGACGTGCTGCCGGCTGCGCTCGAACGGATCAAGGAGGGGGACATTCCCGATCTCGACGCACGAGCCCTGCTCGCGTCGAGGGAAGACGCTTCGGCCTGCGGTGATCCAGTGTTGGTTGACGGCATGGTTGCGGTCTATTGCGCGGACGCGTCGGTGGGTGACGACTTGCTCGTCGCGCACATCGTCGAAACGGTGGCGCCGAACGGACGTTCACCGTTCATCGAGAACCAAGAGGGGGAGCTGCGCAACGCAAGGTGACGGAGAGACTCGGAGAGGAAGGGAAATGACCGTCGCAGAACTCGAGGTGTGCCTTCGGATCCTGTTCGATCACGCGCGCAGTGTCGGACTCGAGCGAGTGGAACTCGGCGACCTGGATCTGTACTGGACCATCAGCTCTGCTGACTCGCTGACGATCTACCAGGAGCCGAAGCCCTCCATCGGGTCGTTTGTTGATGACGAGAGCGAGCTGAAGAAGCTGTTGGACGACCCGTCGAGAGCGTCCGCGGTGGACCTCGATCGTGTTGCGCATCTTCTCAAGTTGCTCTCTCACCTACTCGCGAGCTGATGCCCTGGTAAGGGGCGGAGGGACCGGAGGAGCACGGCTTATCGCCGTGCGAATCCGGTCTTGGAGCCGGAGAGGGAACGCCAGAGCCACTCCTCGGAACGGGGGAAAATGCGCATGACGCGGGCGCGCTCCTCGAGGAGACGCGCGCCGCGCGGAGGTGTTTCGCGCAGGTTTCGCGACGCGCGGAGCCGTCCCTCTCAGGGAGCGGGCTTGCCGTGGCCGGGGCCGAGGATCTCGGCCATCTTCGCCTTCGCGTCGAACGCGTGGACGTGCGGCGGGTGATGGCACGAGACGCAGGAGTCGGCGCTCGGCTTCGGGATGAGCGTGTGCACCTTCTCCGGCTTCGCGGCGTGGAATTCGCCCGGGCCGTGGCACACCTCGCACTGCACGTCCTTCAGATCGGACACGTGCGTGACCGTGCTGCCGCCCGGCTTGTCGTAGCCGGTGACGTGGCAGCTCACGCAGTCGAGGTTGTACTCCTTGAACTGCTTGGTGAGCGTCTCGTACGCGTGCGCGTGCTTCGTCTGGTCCCAGACCTTGCGCGGCTCCTCGTGGCAGTTGGTGCACGCCTCGACGCCGACGTAGCGCGGCTCGCCCTTCGGCGGCGCGGGCGGCTTCTTGTCGGCGAAGGCGACCTTGTTCTCGTCGTTGACCTTCTTGTAGTACGCGAGCATCTGCGCCTTGACCTTCTCGTCGGCGCCGAGGTTCTCGCGGATGTCGCGCATCGCGTAGCGGTAGAAGCTGCCGGTCGCGGGCGGAGGCGTCTTGTCGAGCGCGTCGCGCTCGGTCTCGAGCTTCGCGAGGTCCGCCTTGCGCGCGGCGATGTCCTTCGCGTCGACGCTCTTGTCGTTCTCCCACGTCGCGATCTTCTCGCGCAGCTCGTCGATGCGCGTCGAGAGCTCCTCGCGCTTCTTGATCCGATCGATGCCCGTGCCGTCGGCGAACTTCACTGGGCCGCCGTTCTTCGCGTCGCGGACGAACAGATCGAGCACCGCGACGGTCTGGAGGTGGTTGGCGGGCTGCACCACCAGGACCTCGCCGATGCGCTCGGCGGGGGAGGCGTGCGTGTTGACCTCGCCGCTCGTGGACGTGGAGCCGACGACGATGGCGAGCAGATCGGGGACCTCGTCGGCGATGCGCTTGGCCTCGCCCCGGCCGACGGCGGCGCTGACGACGACCGCCTGCGCGCCGCCCTTGCGTGCCGCCGCGGCCGCCTCCTTCACCGCCGCGATCGGCGCGGTGGACGAGACGCCGTCGACCTTCTCGGGCGCGGCCACGCCGACGACGCCGAGCTTGAAGCCGCCGATGTCGCGCACCACCCAGGGGACCGCGCCGGCGGCGCCCTGCACGTTGGCCGCGAGCATCGGGGCGCCGCACGTGTCGCGCAGCCTGGCGAGCGTCTCGGGTCCGCCGGCCCATTCGTTGCGTCCGGGGGTGAACGCCGCGAGGCCGAGCGACTCGAGCGACTTCGCGATCGTCTCGGCCTTCGCGATCTCCTGCGCCTTCTTCTCCGGGCCGAGGTCGGCGTCCATGAAGAAGAGGGGGCCGGCGGAGACCGTGGCGAAGGCCTTCACCTTGCCGCGCGACTCGGCGACGAGCGCGCCGAAGTGGTCCATCCCGCCGAGCTGGTCCTTGACGCAGCCGCAGGGCTCGAGCGCGCCGGCGACGTCCGAGAGGAGGAACAGCCGCGCCGTGGGGGGCTCTCCGGCGGCGGCCTCGTTCGGCGTGGTCGTGCCGGCCGGGCGGCAGCCGTCGCAGGCCGACAGGACGCCGACGGTCACGAGGATCACCCAGAGGAGGAGCCAGAGACGCCGTCGCACGGGCGCCACCTTAGCATGCACGCGTTCGTGACATACCGCCCGGAAATCGCTACCGTTATCGCGTGTCACCTCCGGTGCTCACGTGACCACGAGGGGTCGGTTCGGTCCGTTCTTCCTGGACGCGCGCATCGCGGTCGGCGGGACGGCGGAGGTGTATCTCGCGCGACCTGCCGTACCAGGCACGGATCTGCCTCCGAAGCTCGTGGTGAAGCGCCTGCTCCCGCACTTCGCGAACGACCACGAGGGGCGGACCATGTTCGAGCGCGAGGCGCGCCTGCACGCGGCGGTCACGCACGACAACGTCGTCACCGTCTTCCATGCGGGCCGCGACGACGCGGGCGAGCCCTACCTCGCGATGGAGTACATCGACGGGGTCGACGGCTATCGCCTCCTCCGCCGGCTCCGGCAGGAGGACGAGCTCCTGCCGATCGGCGTCTCGGTGTACGTGGCGCGCGAGGTCCTGCGCGCGCTCGAGAGCGTGCATGCTGCAAGCGATCCCTCGGGCGGGGGATCGCTCGGGATCGTGCACCGCGACGTGTCGCCGTCGAACATCTACCTGTCGAAGGACGGCCGGGTGAAGCTCGGCGACTTCGGCATCGCCCGCTCCACCACCCGCACCACGCTGCGGAGCGAGGCGGGGCACGTGCTCAAGGGGAAGTTCGCGTACCTCGCGCCCGAGCAGGTCGCCGGCGAGAACAGCGATCACCGCGCCGATCTCTTCAGCCTCGCGACGGTGCTCGCCGAGATGCTGCTCAACCGGCCGCTGTTCCCCGGCGGCGGACAGCTCGCCATCCTGCTCGCCATCCGCGACTGCAAGATCGACGCGCTCGAGGAGATCAAGCCGCGCCTCCCGCCCGGGCTCTTCGAGGTCATGCAGCGGGCGCTCGCACGCGACCCCAAGGCCCGCTACGCGAACGCCACCGAGTTCGCGACCGCGCTCGCGCCGTTCGAGGCCGATCCGCGCCTCGCCGTGCGCGAGATCGCCGCGCGGGTGAAATGGGTGCAGTCTGCATCTTCGACCGATCAGCTCGCGGCGGTGCGCGACAGCGTGCAGGCGATGCGCGCCGTCCGCGCGACCAAGCCCCCGGAGATCCGCCGGATCGGCGATCGAGCGGCCGGCGCTTCGGCCCAGCCGCCGCCGCCGCTTCCGCCGCGCAAGATGGTCGAGGCGGTGGTCCCCGCGGCGATCCCGTCGCCCATCCCCGAGGCGCCCGACGATCTGGTCGAGTCGGAGGTCGTCGAGATCGAGATCGACGAGCCCGAGCGCAAGACGGAGGAGTACGAGCTCCTCCCGTCGCGCGTGATCAAGGAGAGCGGCGAGGTGCTCGGGCCGTGGACGTTCGCGCGCCTGATGGAGGCGCTCGCCACCGGGCAGCTGTCACGCGGCGACCGCGTCGACTTCGTCGGCCGGGGCTTCCTGCCGGTCGAGGAGATCGAGGAGTTCGCGCGCTTCTTCCCCTCGGCGACCGCGACGACGAGCCAGCTGTCCGGGCCGGGCCAGCCGGACTTCGCCGATCAGATCGGGCCGGCGACGATGCTCGCCACCCTGATGCGCGTGCTCGCGCAGCGCGAGACCGGCGTGCTCTTCGCCGAGCGCGCGGACGACAGCGACGAGAAGGGCAAGAAGGAGCTCTACTTCGTCGCCGGCAAGCTCCATCACGTCGCGTCGAGCAACGCGAGCGAGCTGCTCGGCGAGTACCTCGTCCGCCGCGGGAAGCTCGAACGCGAGGAGCTCGATCTCGCGCTGGCCGTGCTGCCCCGCTACGGCGGGCGCATGGGCGACACGCTGATCTCGATGGGGCTCGTCGGTCCGGTCGACATCTTCCGCGCCATCCGCGAGCAGGGACGCGATCGCGTCGCCGATCTGTTCTTGTGGCGCGGAGGGACGCTCAGCTTCTACCGCGGCCACACCGCGCCGCACGTCGAGTTCCCGCTCGATCTCGAGCTGCCGACGCTCATGCTGGCCGGCCTCGAGGCGGCCAAGCCCGGCGACTCGCCGCTCGAGGAGCATCGCGACGATCTCGAGCGCACGCTCCTGCCTGCGCCGTCGTCGGACGATCTGTTCTCGCTCGAGGCGATCGCGTGGCCGCCGGTGGTCACGCGCGTGCAGGGGATGCTCCGTCAGCCTTCCACGCTCGGCGACGTGCTGCGCGCCGCCGCCCGCGCCGGTGGTCTCGGCGCGGGCGACGTGCTTCGCGGCGTCGAGATCCTCCTCGCCGCCGGCCTCGTCACCTGGAAGGACTGACTACTTCTTCGTCCAGGCGACGTCGTACGAGCACTCGGAGAGGACCGAGCCGTCCGAGTCCTTCACCGTCTTGCTCGAGGTCGAGCCCGTCAGCGTCTTCGTGCTGAACGTCGACTTGGTCGTGGTGGTGAAGCCGCTCGTCGAGTAGGTGCACTCGATGACCGACGAGCAGTTCGCCTCGTCGACCGTGACCTTGCAGGCCGAGCCCGCGTCGACGTCGCTCTTGCCGCCGTCGGTCTCCTTGATCTCGATGTCGTTCGAGGTCTCGGGGCACTTGGCGGGATCGCCGGCCGTGCGCGTGCTCTTGACGGTGTAGGTGCCCGGCGCGATCTCGCAGGCGTTCGCGCCGCCCGAGGACGACGACGAGCTGGTGGAGCCGCTGCTCGAGCCGCCCGACGACGACGAGCTGGTCGAGCCGCTGCTCGATCCGCCGGACGACGATCCGGACGACGACGTCGACGAGGTGCTGTCGTCCGAACAGGCGACAACCAGGCCGCACATGGCCACGATCGAGCCGGCGGCGATTCCGAAGTGACGAACCTTCATTCTCTTCCTCCACGAGGGCGTCCCGATGGCGCGCCCGAGCTCTGTGCAGAGCAGACTACGACGTAGACGTCGCAGCTCTTCCCTCGATTCACTTCGTGACGCTGCCGGCGCCGACGAACGGCAGGATGGTCTTGAGATCGTCGTCGGTGAACCTGAGCTGCAGGCCGAGGAAGTAGTCGCGGCGGTTCGGGAGGAAGACGTGGTCGACGCCGCCGATCAGCCAGAGGCGGTGGATGAACTCGTAGCCGAGCCAGATGCGGTACCGGGGCTTGATCTCCTCGCCGAAGCCGAAGAGGTCCTGCGCGATCTCGAAGCGGTTCGACAGGAGGTGGGTGTCGAGGCCGATGCCGCCGGTCGACTCCTTGATGCCGAAGCGGCCGGTGAACGGACCGAGCCTCCGCGCGAACTGGAGGCTGAAGCGGAACGAGCTCGTCGTCGTCGTGGTCACCGTGCGGTAGTGCGCCGGCTCGTTCGGGTTCGTCGTGTCGACGTCCGTCTGGGTGAAGCTGGTGAGGCCGCGCGGATCGTTGATCAGCTCGATGAGGTAGTACTTGTCCTCGCGCGGCTGGAGGCGCAGCTCGACGTAGCTCTTGATGGTGTTGGCGAGGAAGTTGTAGTCGGAGCGGAGGCCGACGATCGCCTGGAGGCGGCGGAGGCTGTCGACGTAGTCGTTCACGCCCTCGGCGACGCCCTGCACCTCGTTGATCAGCGCCTCGTCCTTGGTGAGGCGGCCGATGGTGCCCTCGCCCCGATCGACGCGGCCGGCGACGTTGTCGATGTGTCCGAGCGCGCTCTCGAGGCTCTTGGCGGCGCGGTTCACGCGCTCGATCGTCTGCCGGAGCTCGCCCGACTGACCGCCCGCGCCGCCCTGCGCCGCGGTCATCTGCTTCACGTCCTCGGTGATGGTGCGGATGTTGACGAGGATCTGCTGGAGCTCGGGGCCGCCGCGCTGGGTGATGCGATCGATGTTCTGGAGGGTCTCGCGCACGACCTCGCGGTTCTCGCGGATCGTCAGGTTCACCGCCTCGGTGGCGTCGGCGAGGTTCTGGAGGATCGCCTTGATGTTCTGGCCGCCCTGCTCGGTGCCGATCGAGTTGGCGAGCTGCTGGGCGACCTTCTCGACCAGCTCGGCGATGCGCGCGACCTGGCCCTTGATGTCCTCGACCGACACCGCGTCGGGCATCACCTCGATCTCGTCGCCGTCCTTCTTGTCCGGCTCGCCGACGCCCTCGGTGAGGACGACGACGTTCTCGCCGAGGAGCGACGCGGACTTCACGCCGAGCCGGGCGGTGTGATGCAGCTTCACGTCGCCGTTCACGCGCACGTCGATGCGCGCCTTGCCGTTCTCGAGGCGGATGTCCTCGATCGAGCCGACGGGGATGCCCGCGATGGTCACGCGCGAGTGCTTGGCGAGACCGGTCGCGTCGTTCAGGTATGCGTGGACGACGTAGCCGCCGCCGGAGCCCGTCGCCTTGTGGATCGTGCTGTAGACGAGATAGCCCGCGCCCGCCGTGACCACGACGAAGATGCCGATCTTGGCCGCTTGCGAGACCTTCGCCATCCTCGCGGGTGGAGGTTAGTCGAATTCAGCGCGAAACGGTTAGTCGTTCGACCGCTTGTTCCAGGTCTTTTCGGTGGATCACGTCGAGGACGTCGAGGCTGCGCTGTGGCGTCGCGAACAGCACCCGATGGTGGATGCCCGCCCGCGCCGAGAACACGCCGCGCACCTTCGTCAGCTGCTTCACGTAGCTCCACGCGTTCGGCCGCCCGGCGGCGAGCCCGGCGACGACCGAGAAGACGCCGTCGGCGACGGCCGCCGTCATGTCGGCGACCGATTTCGCGGCCCGATCGGAGAAGCGCGGGACGAGCACCTGACGCGGGACGTCCACCCCGGGGCCGCCCTCGTCGTCCTCGTCCTCCTCTTCTTCTTCCTCGACCGGCTCGGGCGCCCGGCCCGCGCGCGCGGGCGGCGGGACCTCCTCGACGACGTCGGCGAGCTTTCGCCGGAGCTCGCGGCGCTCCTCCTGGCCCTCGCCGATGATCCGCTGGAGCTCGTCGATCTTCGACTTGAGGCGCCGGCGCTCGTCCTCGAGCTCGGCGGGCCGCGGGGCCGGCGCGGGCGCGGGCAGAGCGGCGGCGGCCTTCGACGCGGCCTTCTTGGGCGAGGGCTTGCCCGCGAGCGCCTCGTCGATCTCCTCCTGGCGCTGCTGGAGCTTCGCGACCTCCGCGCTCGCCTTGCGCGCCGCCTGCCTCGCGCGGCGAAGCTCGGCGCGGAGCTCCTTCTCTCCGGCCGCGCGCGCCCGCTCCTCGCGCTGCTCCTCGGCCTCCTCGATCATCGACTCGTAGAAGTCCCACCAGGGCTCGAACGGCGAGAGGAGCAGCCGATCGCGTGCATCTTCCATCTTCTCGAGGAGCCGCTCGCACGCGGCGACGCGTCCCTCGTGGAGCGCGCCGCGCGCGAGCAGGATCCCGAGCGCGGGGCGGTACGCGATGACCGCATGCGCGAGCTCGATCCCGAGCAGGCCGTCGTTCTCGCCCCGGAGCGCCTCGAGGGCCATCTTCTCCATCCGCTCGAGAAGATCGGGCGAGCCGCGGAGGAACGCCATGTCGAGATCGACCGCATCGGCGTACTTCTTCGGCAGCGTGGAGAGCCAGCGATCGGCGACCTCGGGGGCCCGTGCGGCGAGCGCCGCCTCGAGCGCGAGGAAGCGCATGTCCTCGAGCACCGCGTCGCCGAGATCGCCGCGCTTCTCCGCGGTGGTCACGAACCGATCGACGAGGTCCCACTGGCGGATGGCCACCGCGCGCTTGTACGCGGCGACGAACGCGCGCTTCGGCACCCGCGCGAGATCGAGCTGCGCGAGCTCCGATCCGCGGAGCGCCTCGGCCTGCTCCTCGGCGAGCGTCGCCTCGTCGATGCGGCCCGGCTCGAAGCTCGGCGCCTCGCCGCTCTGCCCGCAGCACTTCTTGTACTTCTTGCCGCTGCCGCACGGGCACGGATCGTTGCGCCCGGGCGCCGGGCCCTCGCGCCGGACGGTGAAGCCGACGGCGATCCCGCGCGAGGCGGTCTCCGCGAGCGCGTCGAGCGGCGCGTGCCGCGACGCCTCGAGCACGTCGTCGACGAGCTTGCGCTGCTTCTTCGCCGCCTTCACGAACGCCGCGGCGAGCGCGGCGAGCCCCGCGTCGCCGAGCCGGGCGGCGGCCCCGCCGAGCAGCGCCGAGGAGTCGGCCTCGAGCGCGTAGCGGCACAGCTGCCGCGCGTGGGTGATCGCCGCCTCGGGCGCGGGCTTGCCGTCGAGCACGTCCGACAGCACGAGCAGCGCGAGCGCCTTGCGATGGCTCGTCGCGTCCGCGTCGTCGAGCACGAGCGTCAGCGCCTCGACCGCGCGCTCGCCCGCGGCACGGGCGAGGGGACCCACGTGCTCGTCGGCGTCGATCTCGGCGAGCAGGCCCGCGGCGAACGCGGGATCGAGCGGCTCCTTCGCCGACGCGAGCGCGAACGCGATCACCGTCGCGACGTGGAGCCCGGCGGTCGCGAGCGCGGCCGGCGCGTGCTCCCGCAGGCGAGCGCCGCCGATGCGGGCGGCGAGCTCGGTGACCGCGGCGCGCGTGAGAGGGGTCTTTCGAGCCTGAGTGAAGACGTCGTCGCGGTCGGACACGGCGGGCGGAGCATAGTCGATCAGCGTGTCGCGCGCGCGGCGTGCGCCCATTCGCCTCGGGCGTAGACCGTGGCGTACGCGACGGCGCTCACCACGTTGGTCGCCGCCACGCAGCGGAAGAGCGCATGCAACGAGCCGCCGAAGCCGAGCACGACCGCGAGGCAGAGCGGCAGCTCGAACGCGACGATGACGAGCGCGTCGATCGCGAACGTGGTCCGCGTCGCCCCCGCGCCGGCCATCGCGTTGCCGAGGACGATGCCCGCGCCGAGCGCGAAGTACGAGGGCGCCACCGTGTGCAGGTAATCGAGCGCGATGGTGACCGGCGCGGTCTCGTCGTCGAACACGCGCAGGATCGCCTCGCCGAACCTCCACACCAGCAGCACGAGCGCGACGTTGGTGATCGCGTCGTACGCCGTCGCCAGCCATCCGCTCCGTCGCGCGCGGAGCGGGAGCTTCGCGCCGAGGTTCTGACCCACGAAGGTCTGCGCGGCGTTGCCCCAGCCCATGGCCACG
>JBDHVD010000074.1:0-25685 GCA_039809525.1 Labilithrix sp.
TCGCGCGCCGGACCAAGCGCACCGCCGGCTGACGCGCGCGCCCGCCGGTTCGAAGAGACCTTGCACAAGCCGGCGCTTGGCGCATAGTGTTTGTTCAATGTTTGACCGACGCGACGGGCTGGTGATGCTCGCGAACCGGTACGAGCTGTCCGGCGTCCTCGGCGTCGGCGGGATGGGCACGGTCTACCGTGCGCGCGACCGGGAGCTCGACGAGCTCGTCGCCCTGAAGGTCCTGCGCCGCGAGCTGGTCGCGCAGCCCGGGATGGTCGAGCGCTTCCGCCGGGAGGTGAAGCTCGCGCGGCGGGTCACCCATCGCAACGTCGCGCGCGTGTTCGACATCGGCGAGCACGAAGGCGAGAAGTTCATCACGATGGAGCTCGTCGACGGCGAGTCGCTCGGTACGCGGCTGTCGCGCGAGGGGCAGCTGCCGGTGTCCGACGTCGTCGCGCTGACCCTCGCGATCGTCGAGGGCCTCGGCGCAGCGCACGCCGCGGGCGTCGTGCATCGCGACCTCAAGCCGGACAACGTGCTCGTCGACGCGACGGGGCGCGTCGTGCTCACCGACTTCGGCATCGCCCGCGCGGTGGCCTATGCCGGACAGGCCGGTCGGACGCTGGGGTTCGTCGTCGGGACGCCGGACTACATGGCGCCCGAGCAGATCGAGAACGCGGTGACCATCGACGGTCGGGCGGATCTCTACGCGCTCGGTGTGATGCTCTACGAGATGCTCACCGGGGAGCAGCCGTTCAAGGGTGACTCGGCGCTCGCGATCATCACCGCGCGCCTCGTGTCGCCGCCTCCCGATCCGCGGCGCCTCGTGCCGGAGCTGCCCGACGCGATCGCACGGCTCGTCCTGCGCCTGCTCGCACGCGCCCCGGCGGAGCGGCCGGCGAGCGCCGGAGAGGTCGCGGCGCTGCTCGGCGGCCTCACGCTGCCGGCTCCCCTGCCCCGCCGGTCGTCGATGCGGCCGCCCGCGCCCGCGCGCGCCCCCCAGCGCATCGCGGTCGTCCCGCTCGCGACGAGCCCCGAGTCGCTCGCGTGGCTCGGCTACGGCCTCTCCGAGCTCGTCGCCGACGCGCTCGACGGACGCTCGGGCGTCGACGTGCGGGCGCGCGGCGGGCGCCTCGTCGCGGTCGCGCAGCGGAGCCTCGAGGCGATCGGCGACCCGCTCGGCGTTCCGCTGGTCATCGGCGGATCGCTGCGCGAGGAGGGCGGCGCGCTCCGCGGCGAGCTCCGCCTCGTCAACGCGCACGACGGCCTCGTGCTCTGGTCGCGCGCGTTCGGCGAGGAGGCGCGCAGCGGACCGCTGCGCATCGCGGCGGCGGCGGCCGACGAGATCGCGCGCACGCTGCTGCTCGGAGCGAGCCCGGCGATCGCCTCGCAGGCGGACGAGGAAGCGCTCGCGAGCTGCCTGCGCGCGCGCTGGGAGGCCGCGCGCGGCGGGATCGACGGCGGCGATCGGGCCATCGCCCTCTACGAGCGCGCGATCGCACGCGCCCCGGCCGATCCGTGGATCAACGCCTCGTACGCGCTCGCCCTCGCGCGCCGTCTCGCGGACACCGAGCTCCCCGGCGAGGCCGACGACGTCGTCACGATGGCCGAGCTCGCGGCCTCGCACGAACCCGCGCTCGCGTCGGCGCATCTCGCGCTCGCCGAGATCCACTTCGATCGCGGCCGGACGCTCGAGGCCGCGCGCGCCGTGGTCGTCGCCCGCTCGCGGGCGCCGTCGAGCGCGGACGTCGAGCGCCTCCTCGGAAGGCTGCTCCTCGACGCCGGCGAGATCGACGCCGCCCTCGCCGCGCTTCGCTCGGCGTCGCTGCGCGAGGTGCCGTCGTGGCGCGCCTCGTGGGACGAGGCCCGTGCCCTCGCGACGCTCGGACGGATCGCCGAGGCGGAGTCGGCGCTCGAGGCCGGTGCCGACGCCGAGCCCCACGGCTGGCAGGCGTGGCTGGGCCGCGCCCGGTTCGCGCTCTGGCGCGGGGACCGCACGGCGCTCGCGGCGGTGGGCAAGCAGCTCGCGTCGTCGATCGTGGCCGAGAAGGAGCTCGTCTCCGTGGTGATCGACGCCGCGCTCGGCCGGACCTCCGTCGCCGCGGCGCTCGCCCACGTGGAGGCCTGCGCGCGGGCCGCCGGGCCGTCGCGCACGCGCCGCGCCTTCCTCGCGCAGGTCGCGATCGAGCTCGCGATCTCGGCGAGCGATCGCGCACGCGCCGAGGCGCTCCTCGCGCGCTCGGCGGACGATCTCGGCTGTGACACGGCGTGGCTCGATCACTGCGCCGTGCTCGCGCCGCTCCGCGCGTCCGACGCGTTCGCTCGCGTCCGCACGGCGGTGAGCGCTCGCGCGAGCGCCGTCCTCGAAGTCCTCCGCACCCCGCACGAAACCCTCCCCGGAGAGCACCACGCATGAGCACGTCGGTCGCGAGCGTCCCGCTTCCCTCCTCCTCGCCGGCCGGCGATCTCCACGATCGTCCCGACGCCGAGCTCGATCTGCTCCCCTACGGCGTCATCTGCCTCGATCCCGAGGGAACGATCGTCCGCTACAACCGCGTCGAGGCGCGGTTCGCGCGTCTCGACCGGGCGCTCGTGCTCGGCAAGCCCTTCTTCGGCGTGGTCGCGCCGTGCACCGCCACGCCCGAGTTCGAGGGCCGCTTCCGCGCGCTCGTCGGCGATCCGAACGGCCCGTCGAAGGTGACGTTCCCGTACGTCTTCAACTTCCGCTTCGGCGCGCAGGAGGTCGACGTCGAGATCCGTCGCAGCCGCTCGCCACGTCACTTCTACGTCTGCGTCGGACGGCGGAAGTTCCGCGCCAACGCGGTGCGCTCGGCGCCGGGGGCCGAGCGTCCCGGCATCGCCCTCGCGGAGCTCGCTCCCGAGGAGCGCCGCCTCGGCATCGTGCGCGACCAGGTCGAGCGCCGCAACGTGGTCGTCGACGCGCCGTTCTTCGAGGCGCTCCAGACCGCGCTGCGCGAGCCCGCACGCGCCGAGGAGATCGGGCTCGCGTGGGGGCGTCGGGTCGCGATCGATCTCGAGACGGAGGCGGCGGAGTCGTTCGACGGAGCGCTCCGCGAGCTGCCCATCGTCACCGTGCTCGAGCTGGTGACGCGGTACGTGCGCACGCACGGCTGGGGGCACCTCGTCGTCGAGCTCGATCACGCGCCCGCGGGGCTCATCGGCTTCCACCTCGAGCGGAGCATCCTCGCCGAGGCGGCCGGCGCGTCCGCCGCGCCGCGGTGCGGGATCGTCGCCGGGTTCCTCCGCGCCGTCCTCTCGCATCTCGCGCAGCGGGCGATGACCGTCCGCGAGATCCGGTGCAGCGCCGCCGGTCACGAAGGATGCGTCTTCGCGGCGACGGGCGGCGCGCGCACCGAGGAGCTCGACCGGGCCGCCGCGCAGGCAGGCGATCTCCGATCGATCGCCCAGGCGCTCTCGAGGAAGGAATGAGCCCGCGGGAGGTCACGCCGCCCGACGAGCCCACGGTGGTCGGCGCATCGGACCGGGACCTCGACCGCCGCGCGTCGGCGTTCTTCGCCGCGCATCCGTTCGACGGTCCGACGGTGGACGTCGCGAAGCTGCCCGCGGCGCGCTTCTTCGACCTCGTCGCCGGCGGAGACCCGCCTACGACGTGACGAGACCGACGAGCGCGACGAGCGGCGGCACGCCCTGGAGGGCGACGCCTCGCAGGAACTGCTTTCCGCCCGTCGCCAGCACCGCCGCGGCACCGACCATCGACGCGCAGGTGAACATCACGAGCGGCTCGATCGCGAGGGCGATCCCCACGGCGCATCCGATCGCCAGGAACAGGTTGTAGAAGCCCTGGTTGAACGCGAAGAACTTCATCGTCTCGGCGTCCGCCGGCGTCGTCCGGAAGATCTTCCGCCCGACCGGCTTCGTGAAGAGGAAGCTCTCGAGCGCGAAGAAGCCGACGTGGATCACCGCGGCGATCGCGGCCGCTACGAACGAGAGGCGCATCGCCGCGATGCTATCAGGGGGTGAGAAGGCGCGAATCGAGACACATCCGAAACATCGTGCGTGGTCGCCGCGGGCGCGGATGGGCCGGCCCGACCGCGGGAGGGCGGGCTCGCGAGGGCCTCGCCCTCGCCTCTTCCACGCCCCGGAGGACCGAAAAGGTCCCCGGACTGGGCATTCTTCAGGACCAGTCGGGGCGCCGGCCCAGCCTCGCGGCCGCATGTCCCGCCTACTCGCGATACGCGTCTGGGGTCTTCACGAACATCACGTCGAGGGTAGGAATGCGCGCGAGCCATCGTCGCGCCCGGACCATCACGTAGGCGATGAAGGTCACGACGACGAGCAGAGCCCCCGCGGCTCCGATCGCGAACAATCCGAGGTACTCGAACCAGAGGGTGAATCGTCCCTCGGGCGTGAGCCACTGCCACAGCATCAGAAGTCCGCCGAGCCCGAGAAACGCGACGGCGAACACGATCGCGCCGACCAACGAGCCGTTCCGTCGACTCTCGGCGAGCGCGAGGCGACGGCCCTCGCGGCGTGCGGTCGCTCTCGTGATCGGGAGCGGGATGCCATCGTGCGACGGGATGGCGGCGATGGTCAGGTATCGTCGAGCGGCGCGCGGTCCGACGCAGCGGCCGCTCACAAAACCGAAAGGGTCCGAGGTTATCGGACCCAGTCGGGGCGAGAGGATTCGAACCTCCGACCCCTTGACCCCCAGTCAAGTGCGCTAACCAGGCTGCGCTACGCCCCGCGGGAGCCCGCAACCTAGTGCGAGGGCGCGGGCTCACGCAAGCGTTTTCGCGGTCGAGCTGAGCCGCTCAGTGCTTTGTCGGTGCGCCCGCGCCGCCGCCTCCGCCCTGGGCGCCCGAGCGCACCTCGATCTTCCGCCGGCTCTCCTTCGGCAGCTCGAGGCTGATCTCGAGGACGCCGTTCTCGAACGACGCGTCGCAGCTCTGCGGGTTCACCCCGCGCGGCAAGGGGATGCGCCGCTGGAACGAGCCGTAGCTCCGCTCGCTCTGGTAGTAGCCCTCGCGCTTCTCCTCGCGCTCGCTCTTGCGCTCGCCTTCGAGCACGAGGCCGTCCTCGTCGATGTTCACGTGGATGTCCTCGCGGTTCATCCCGGGCAGATCCGCGCGGACGATGAGCTTGCCTTCGCGCTCGAGCACCTCGACGGCGGGGCTGAAGACCTCCATCCCGCCGCCGCCGCGCTCTCCGAGCATGCCCTGCCCCATCGGCATCATCGTCCGGGCGAAGCTGCCGAAGCCGAAGTCCTCGAACAGGCGGTCCATGTCCTCCATCATCCGCCGCATCATCGTGAAGGGGCTCCCGCCCAAGCCGCGCGCGCGGCCGAGTGTGCCCGGCTGCTGCCCACGTCGCTCGATGCCGCGCTCCGGCTCGCGTCCCTGCTCGCGTCCCTGGGCGGGCTGCGCTTGGGCGCGGGCGCCCTCGGGCTTCTGCGTCTGCGGTTGTTCCGGCGTCTGCTGGTTCTGCTTCTCGGCCATGGTCTGCCTCCCTGACGATCGCGCGTCGCGCGGTTCTTCCGGGGAGGGCGCGATGCAATCGAGGGACCGCCTCACGGCGGAGGCGGCTTCGCGGCGGGCGCGACCTTCCGCGTGATCTCGATCGACGAGATCGTGACGTCGCTGTTCGGGCGGTCGTTCGGTCCGGTGGGGACGCGCGCGATCGCATGCACGACCGCGACCGGGGAGCACTCGCCGAAGATGGTGTAAGCGTTGCGCCGCCCGCCGTACGAGCTCGCGTCGAGGTGCGGAGCCGCCGCATCGGTGATGAAGAACTGAGCGCCGTTCGTGTTCGGGCCGCGGTTCGCCATGCACAAGAGGCCCGCGCGATCGTGCTGCGCGCCCGGCCAGAGCTCGTCCTTGATCGTGTATCCCGGCTCGCCGGTGCCCGTGCCCTTCGGATCGCCGCCCTGGATCATGAACCCGCGGATCACGCGGTGGAAGGTGGTGCCGTCGTACGCGGGGCGCGTCACCCAGCTGCCGCCCGGCTCCTTCCACGGGCGGAGGCCTCGCGCGAGGCCGACGAAGTTCGCCACCGTGTTCGGCGCCTTGTCGTCGAACAGCTTGCACGTGAGGTTGCCGAGGCTCGTCTTGATCGTCGCGACGAGCGCGCCCGTCTCGGGCAGCCCCGCCGTGGCCTCGGCGAGCGTGAACTTGCCGCGCGCCGGATCGCCGCCCGGCGGTACCTCCGCGACCTCGGGCTCCGGCTTCGCGCCCGCATCCGCAGGCTCGGCCGGAGGCGTCGTGGCCACCGCGACCTCGCCCGCGTCGGGCGCGGCCGGGGTGACGTCGGTCGACATCGCCGGAGCCTCGACCGGTCCCGCGGTCGGGCCCGGCGGCGCGCAGGAGACGGCGAGGACGACGACGAACGGAGCGAGCGAGCGCATGGCGCGCATCCTACCGTCCGCGCGCCGCGCGACCGAGCGATTTGCCGTCGCCGTCGGCGTCGATCCAGATCGCACCGGTCATCGCCCACGGCTTGATCTCGTCGGCGCTTCCCGCGAGCACCGGGGTCATCGGCGCCGGACCGCTCACCACGACGACGAACGCGTCGTCCTGGCTCGCGCGCAGCGTCGCCCTGCCCTCGCGCACGAACGCGCCGCCGTCGTTCTTCTCCGCGGACAGCGCGACGGG
Source organism: Labilithrix sp. (assembly GCA_039809525.1). GTDB lineage: Bacteria > Myxococcota_A > Polyangia > Polyangiales > Polyangiaceae > Labilithrix. The sequence continues at coordinate 6,621 of JBDHVD010000074.1, forward strand.
CACCGCGCCCTCGCCCTTCACCCGCCGGAGCTCCGCGCGATCCACCTTGTTCCACGACGCGGTCGTCACGCGCACGAGGACGGTCACCACGCCGCCCTTCGCGCGGGCGACGCCGCCGATCCCCTCGCCGTTCGCCGTCGCCGTGACGAACGGACCGTTCGTGAGGACGACGTCGCGGCGCTCGCGGATCGACCGGACGACATCGGCGGTCCGCGCGGCGTCCCAGCCCTCGAGCGCGTCGTCCTTCTCCACGCGGACGTACGTGCGCGGGTAGCCCGCCTCCTGGCCGACGATGCCATGCGTGTCGGTCGACGCGACGGGCGTGACGACGTGGCCGTTCGCGAGCAGCCCGAACCAGTCGGCGAGCACGCGGTCGCGTCCGTCGAGATGACGTCCGCTCCACACCTCGACCGCGTCGAACGACCCGTCCCACGCGGGATCGGCGCCGGTGCCGGTCTTCGGATCGAACCCGAGCAGGTTGAAGTAGCCGTTGTCCCGGTTGCGCGGGTGGTTGACGGTGATCGCACGCGGACCGCCGGGCAGCGCGCGCACCTCCGCGAACACGTCCTTCGGCGGCCGATCGCGCACCAGCGGTGCGCCCCCGCGCGGGCGATCGGGCTGGGCGGCCAGCGGGAAGGTGTTCGCGTGTCCCCAGGGCTTCTTGCTCGAGTCGGTGGTGAGCTCGTCGCCCGCGATCGGCGCGAGGAAGGGCGTGAGCGACAGCTCCTTCGCGATGGCCGCGAAGTCGGCGACGACGTTGTGCTCGGTGGCGACCGGCACCTCGACGCCCTCGGCGGCGTTCGCGATGACGCGGTCGCGCGTCGAGACGGCGGAGTCTGCGCTCAGCACCGTGTGCTGGTGCAGATCGGCGGCGACGTACCCCGGCGTCGGCACGACGCGGCGGAGCACGAAGGGCGCGCTCGCGCGGTCGCGCGGCACGTCGAGTTCCTGCGTGGACAGCTCGTGCTCCGGCCCGCGCGAGGCGGTGACCCGATACGCGCCCGCGGGCAGCGGGACGGTGACCGTCTCCGCGGGCAGGAGCGTGATCTGGTTTCGCGCCGGTCCTGCGACGTGTCCGGGACCGAAGTCGGGATCGGGCGATCCCTGGACGGTGAGCTTGCACGGCACCGGCCGCTTCCCATCGTCGTCGACGCACGGCCCGAGCGTGAGCGTCGTCGGATCGGTCACCGCGAGCGTGCCTCTGGCGATCGCGTCCTTGCGCACGTCCACGTCGATGCGCCTTCCGTCCCCGCGCCGTCCGGCGCTCGGCGCGTACGCGACCTTCCACTTGCCCGGCGGCACCTCGCCCGCGATCGCTCCGCCCTCGCCGGTCGCGACGAGCGAGAGGAGCTCGGGGCTCGCGTCCGTGCCGATCACCACCTTCGCGCCCGCGGGCGCGGACACCGCCTTGCCGCGCGCGTCGACGAGCGCGATCGCGACCGCGCCCACCTCGCCGCCGGAGGCGCGCGTCAGCTCCGCCACGATGCTCGCGGAGTCGGGGCGCTGACCGACGACGAAGACGCGCTCGTAGGCGACCTCCGCGCCCGGCGCGAGCGTCACGTTCTTCTTCTGCTCGGTGTCGGTCCACGCACCGCCGCTGAGCGCGGCGATCTCTCCGTCGGTCGAGGTGATCGCGTAGCTGACGAAGCGACCGATGCCGCCGACGTACGGACCGCTCGACGGGCCCTTGAAGCCACGCGGCTTGCCCGGCGCGATCTTCTCGGCGCCTCCCCAGTGGATCGCGTCGCCGAGCCCGAGGCCCGTCTTCGCCTGCGTGCCGGTGTTCTTCACCGTCGTCCGCATCAGGAGCGCGCGGTCGCCGGCGGCCAGCCGGTACTCGGTGGTGACGTCGAGCTCCGCGTCGTAGAGCTCCTTGCCGCGGGCGATCACCAGGGCCGCGCCGTCGCTCTCCTCGCGCACGTCGATCGTCGTGTAGACGCCTTGCCGCGGGAACGCGCCGAGGAACGTGAAGAGCTGGCCGAGCTCGTCCTTGCGCGCGCGGGCATCGGCCGCGTCGACGAGGATCCCGCCCGACTCGGCGAAGCCTCCGCCGCCGCCGAGCGCGTCGATCACGAAGACGACCTCGTCGTTCTCGAGCACCCAGTCGCCCGCCTTGCCCGTCGCGTTCGGCCCGCCGAGCTCGTGTCCCTTCTCCAGCGGATGGACGCGCGCGCGCGCCGGCGCGCCGGCGTCCGCGGCGCCGCCCGTCCGGAAGCGGCTGATGCGGCTCGCACGTGCGGCCGCCCCCGGAGAGACGGCGATCGGCGGCGTGTAGTCGGTCGGCTTCGGGCAGGCGACGAGCGCCGCGCACGCGAGGGATGCGAGGACGAGCACCGCGCGCATGCGAGGGTTCGACATCGATGCGTCCTCGTCCTTGGGTCTACGTCCGCTGGAGGCCCGCGAGGAAGCGCGCGAGCGCCTGCGCCTTCTGCACGAGCGTCGCGATCTCGATCTGCTCGTCCTTCGTGTGGAAGCCGATCCCGCGCGGCCCGAGCCCGTCGATCGACGCGACGCCGATCGCCGCCGCCGTGCTCGCGTCCGAGCCGCCGCCGATGAGCGGCGCCTCGCCGGTGCCGAGCCCGGATGCGCGCGCGCAGGCGCCGTAGTCCTCCATCAGCTTCACGCTCGCGTCGGTGCGCTCGAGCGGCAGGCGGGCGATGCCGCCCTCGATCTCGAAGCGCGTGCCCGGCACCGCGGCCGCGCTCTCGTCGGCGGCTCTGCGGATCGCCTCGACGAGCGCCTCGCCGTCGGCGCGCGTCTCGAAGCGCAGATCGATCAGCGCCTCGGCGCGATCGGGCACCGTGTTCTTGCTCGTGCCGCCGGTCACCTTCCCGACGTTCACCGTGACGCCGCGCGTGTAGTCGGTCAGAGCCTGCGCGCGATCGACGAGCTTGGCGATCGCCCAGAGCGCGTTGGCGCCCTCCTTGTGGGCGTTGCCCGCGTGGGCCGCCTTGCCGTGCGCGACGACGGTCATCGCGCCGGTGCCCTTGCGTCGCGTGATGACGAGGTCGCCCTTGCGTCCCGCCTCGAACACCAGCGCGCCGCGCGCGCCGGCGATCGCGTCCTTGATCACCCGCTGCCCCTCGGGCGAGCCGACCTCCTCGTCGGCGACGATCACCACGCGCAGGCCCGGCAGCGTCGCGAGCGCACCGGCATGCGCGAGCGCCTTGAGCGCCCACGCGACGACGACGAGCCCGCCCTTCATGTCGAGCACCCCCGGACCGCGCGCGAGGTCGCCGTCGCGGCGATAGCCCTCGAACGTCCCCGGCGGGAACACCGTGTCGAGGTGACCGACGAGCGCGATCGGCGCGTCGCCGATCGACGTCCAGCTCGATTGCACCACCAGGTGATCGGCGAACTTGCCGCTCTCGCTCGGCACGCGCGTCGTGTCGAGGAGGTCGACCGCGAACAGCTCTTCGAGCATCGCGCCGACCTTCCGACCTCCCTCGACGTTCTCGGTGAACGAGTTCACCTGCACGAGCTCGGCGAGCGCCGTCTCCATCGCCTTCGCCTGCTCACCGAGCCACTTCGCCGCCTCGTCACCTGCGTGCGCCATCGCGCCGGCGACGATAGCAGCCCTTGTCCCCGGGGAATCTTGCCGCGACGCGTAAATTCGGGTTGCGTTCTGTAAATACAGAATGCACAGTATCTACAGACTCGAGCCCAGGAGCGACGCATGGCCACGCTTCCGATCCCGCCGCGAGAAGCCGCAGAGAAAGAGGCCTACGAGGGGCCGAGCTTCGGCTCGACGAGGGTAGAGCGGGCCGCACGTCAGGCGGAGGAGAAGGTCCTGGTCAAGGACGCGTCCGTCGGACGGCTCACCTCCGAGCGGCGCGATCGCGTGCGCCAGCAGGCGCTCGCCGAGATCCCCTGGTGGTACAACCCGTACGGCCATCTCGCCGCGACGACGGGGATCGGCCTCGCGGTCCTCGCCGTGAGCGGCTGGTCGCTCGCGCGCCTCCCCGCGGTGCGGTGGACCGATCTGCTCGTCGTGCCGCTGGTCGTCCTGCTCGCCAACTACTTCGAGTGGCGCGTGCACAAGGTCGTCTTGCACCGGCGCTTCTGGCCGTTCGAGGTCATCTACGACAAGCACACGCCGATGCATCACATGATCTACGTCGAGGAGGACATGGCGCTCCGCCACGTGCAGGAGTTCCGCCTCGTCCTGATCCCGGCCGCCGGCGTGCTCGGCATCGTCCTCGCGGCGGCGCCGATGGCGATCCTCCTCGCGCGCTTCTGGTCCGGCGCGGCAGGATGGCTCTTCCTCCTCACGGCGAGCCTCTTCATGGTCAGCTACGAGGTGCTGCACCTCTGCTACCACGCGCCGGCGGACAGCTTCATCGGGCGCCGTCCGCTAATCCGCGTGCTCCGCGCGCACCATGCGAAGCACCACGACCCGCGCCTGATGCAGAAGTACAACTTCAACGTCACCGTGCCCCTGTTCGACTGGATCATGGGGACGATGGCGCCGAAGGCCCCGAAGACGCCGCCGAGTGCCTGACGGCCCGTGACACGGCCCGCGGCTGATACTACCGTCCGGGCCATGACGAAGCGCTTCAAGGCCGCCGTGATCGGCGGCAGCGGGTACGGCGGCGGCGAGCTGATCCGCCGGCTCCTCCTCCACCCCCACGTCGAGCTCACGCGGGTCGCGTCCGTCGACTTCATCGGCGAGCCGCTCTGGGCGGCCCACCCGAACCTCGAAGGCCTCACGAACCTGAAGTTCGAGGGCATCTCGCCCGCCGAGGCGGCCGCCGGGATGGACGTCGTGCTCCTCGGCCTGCCGCACAAGGTCAGCGCGACGAAGATGCCCGAGCTGATCGCCTCGGGCGCGCGCGTCGTCGACCTCTCGGGCGACTTCCGCCTGCGCAACGCCGAGCTCTACAAGCGCTACTACCACGCGGAGCATCCCTGCGCCGATCGCCTGACGGACGGCACGTTCGTCTACGGCCTGCCGGAGCTGTCGCGCGAGAAGATCAAGAAGGCGAAGTACGTCGCCTCGCCGGGCTGCTTCGCCACCACCATCGAGCTCGCTCTCCTCCCGCTCGCGAAGGCGGGCCTGCTCACGGGCAACGTCGAGGTCGTCGGCATCACTGGCTCGTCGGGCAGCGGCGTGGTCCCCAGCGCGGGCACCCACCACCCCGTCCGCGCGGTGAATCTCCGCACGTACAAGCCGCTCGATCACCAGCACATCCCCGAGATCACCCAGACGCTGCGCGACGCCGGCGCCAAGGACGTCGAGATCCGCTTCGTCCCGGTGAGCGCGCCGCTCTCGCGCGGCATCTTCGCCACCTGCTTCGCGCACATCGACGCGAACACCACGCCGGACCAGGTCCGTGCACTCTACAACGAGACCTACGCGGGCGAGCCGTTCGTCCGCGTCCCGCAGAAGCGCCTCCCCGAGGTCGCGGCGGTCAGCGGCACGAACTTCTGCGAGGTCGGCGTGCAGGTCGGCACCGACGTCGCCGAGCACGGCAAGCGCGTGGTCGCGTGCTTCTCGGTCACCGACAACCTGATCAAGGGCGGCGCCGGCCAGGCCATCCAGTCGATGAACCTCATGCTCGGCCTCGACGAGAGGACGACGCTCGAGGATCCGGGCGGCTGGCCGTGAAGCCCGTCGTCGTGAAGCTGGGCGGCGAGGTCGTCCAGGGGCCGCACATGGCGGCCATCGCCGCCGACATCGCCGAGATCCGCGCGAGCGGCACCACCGTCGTCGTCGTCCACGGCGGCGGACCGCAGGCGACCGATCTGCAGAAGAAGCTCGGGCAGACGCCGAACATCATCGGCGGCCGCCGCGTGACCGACGCGGACACGCTCGACGTCATGAAGATGATCGTCGCGGGCAAGATGAACGTCGACTGCTGCGCGGCGCTGCTCGCCGCGGGCGTCCGGCCGGTCGGCCTCCACGGCGCGAGCGCGAACACGGTGCTCGCCGAGAAGCGCCCGCCCAAGGTCGTCACCGGCGGCGGTCCGGACCCGGTCGACTTCGGCTTCGTCGGCGACGTCGTCGGGGTCAACTCCGAGCTGCTCTCGCTCCTCGCCGGCGGCGGCTACGTGCCCGTCCTCGCCTGCCTCGGCGCCGATGCGAAGGGCGGCGTGTTCAACATCAACGCCGACGCGGTCGCGAACCAGGTCGCCATCCGCCTCGACGCGCAGGCGCTCGTCCTCGTCACCGACGTGCCGGGCGTCCTCCGCGACGTCTCCGATCCGTCGTCGCGCATCGGCCGCCTCACCGTCGCCGAAGGCAAGCGCGCGATCGAGGAGGGCGTCATCACCAAGGGCATGATCCCGAAGGTCGAGGAGTCGTTCGCCGCGATCGCGCAGGGGGTCCGCGCGGTGCACGTCGTCGGGCGCCTCGCGAAGGGCGATCTCGCGCGCGCGGTCCGCGAGCCCGGCAGCGTCGGCACCGTCCTCGTCGCCTGAGGCTCGCGGGCCGGGGGGTGGTGAGCCCCTCCGAGGGGGCCCGATTGAGCATCGAACCGACGAACGCGACCCGCCTGATTCCAGCCACTTGCGTCGCTGCGTTGACCGTCGAACGCGCCAATCCGCCCGATCGTTCGCTGGTCAACGGTCGGGGCCGCCCCTGGTGTCAGGATCGTCCTCGCCTCGACCCGAACCGAAGGGGCGACGACGCGGGCTGCGCGTGGGTTGGGCCTACGCTACTTCCGCACGAACGAAGAATGACCGAGCGCATGACCGGCGCGCTCGGCCTCGAGTGCCAACAGGCTCTCGACGGAGGCGGCGTCCCGCAAGCAACGCTCTCGAAGTGGCTTCGCGATGCGCGTAGCGTCGGCTTCGTGGCTCACGAGAAGCCTCCTCGACGAAGCTCGGCTCGATGACGAGATCGCGCATCCTTGGTCGCGCCGCGAAGCGCATCGTGCCGGCGGTCGGCGTCACGCGCGACACCGCGCGACGCTCGATGCGTCGCGGCCATCCGTTCGATGCTCAACGGTCCGGTCGAATTCTGGGTTTAGCACCGAGCGGTCGGCTGGAAGTGCGCGGAAAGACGGCTCCGGATTTCTCGAGTTGAGCGCCGAATCGGAGGGGGTTGCGGGGCTCCCCCAGCCCGAGCGCCTGCACCGTCACGTGCGCCCGCGAAACACGCGGACTACTTCGTCGCTTCGTCGCGCACGCCGATCGCCTGATCGAGGCCGGTCTTCACCGTGACCGCGACGCCCTCGGCCTTCTTGAACGACTCGTCGAAGCACTTCGCCAGCTGCGCCTCGCTCGCGGCCGCGGTGCCCTTCCCGCCCGAGCGCGCGAGGTCCTTGAAGCTCGTCCGCGTCCCCTCGATGACCTGCTGCGCGTTGAGCACGCGCTTCGGTCCCTTGTCGCCGACCTCGAAGAGGATCTTGAGGAGCCCGGGGAACGACTTGTCGATCGCCGACTTCATCGCGTCGGCCGTCTCGCGGTCCTTCGCGCCGGTGACGACGTAGCCGACCTGCGGGACCGAGCACTCGGTCTTGTTGATCACCTCGAGCTCGCAGCGGGCGCGGCAGTCGGTGCTCACGTCGGGCGTCTTGAACTCGCCGGCGCACTTCGCGTCCGTGAGCTCGACGGAGCAGCTGCCGGCGCAGATCCCGTCGCAGATGCCGGGCTTCGCGAGCTTGCACGATCCGGCGCACGTGCCGTTGCACGTCCCCGAGACCGCGCCCTTCTCGCACGTGCCGGTGCAGACGCCGGGGCACGCGCCGTTCGACGGGCGGCCGTCGCACTGGCCCTTGCAGCGGCCGCCGCAGGTGCCCTTCACCGAGCCCTCGCAGGTGCCGGTGCAGACGCCGTCGCACTTCGCCGCCGCCTTCGCCTCGCACACGCCGTCGCAGTTGCCGTCGCAGCGTCCGGCCTTCTGCTCGCACTCGGCCTTCACCTTGCCCGCGGGCACCGACGAATCGCAGATGCTCGCGCACTTCGTCATCAGGCTCGCGTCGGCGAGACAGACCGGCGGCCGCACCACCAGCTGCGCGGTCGCCTTCGGTCCGAGCTTCGCGCGCGCGTCGTGGACCGCCTTGATCGCCGCCGCGCACGCGTCGTTGCCGCTGCGCCAGTCGCCCTTGTTCCCGAGGTCGTGCGCGATCTGCGCGCAGGCGATGCCGAGCTCGGCGTCGAGCTTGTCGCCGAGGTTGTTGACCTCCATCGCGGCGAGGGCGGCGGCCTTGAGCTTGTCCGCCGCGTCGCGCGAGATCTGGTACTCGTTCGCGAAGTCGAACGCGCCGACCTCGTCGGCCTTCGCGAGGTCCGGGCACCGCGACGACACGGTGCCCGTCGGGGCGACCGCCGCCGGCTTCTTGTTGCCTCCACCGCAGGCGACCACGAGGGTCGCCGCGACGACGAACGCCCGCTTCATCGCCGGGTCACTGCGCGACGGCGCCCGTTCCGCCCTTCGCGCTGCCGCCGGCGCTCGCGCTCGCGCTCGCCTTCACGTCGACCGAGACGTTGACGTCCGCCTTGAGGCTGGCCGCGGCGCCGAGCGCGCCCTTGAAGGTCTCGCCGAGGCACGCGGTGATCTGCCCGGCGATCATCGTCGCCTTCGCCGCGTCGCCGCTCGTCTGCGCGATCTCCTGCACGCTGCCCTGGATGCCGTCGACGACCGCGGAGACGTTCGCCGCCACCTTCGTCGCGCGATCGCCCATGCCGATGGCGACCTTGAGGACGAGCGGCAGGTTCTTCTCCAGCGTCGCCTTGAGCTGATCGGCGACCTTCGCGTCCGCCGCGCCGGCGACGGTGAAGCCGACCTGCGCCGGCGTGCACTCCATCTTCGCCGAGACGTCCGCATCGCAGTGCGCCTTGCAGTCGGCGCTCATCTCCGGCGGCTTCACCTCGCCGGAGCACTTCGGCTCCTTGAACTCGGCGCTGCAGCTGCCGGTGCAGGTGCCCTCGCACTTCGCGTCGGCCTTGAGCTGGCAGGAGCCGCCGCACTTGCCCTTGCACTCGCCCTTCACCGTGCCGCCCTCGCACTTGCCCTCGCAGGTGCCGGCGCACGACGCGCCCTTCGAGTCCTTGCCGTCACACTTGCCGTTGCACTTGCCGGAGCACGAGCCCTTCACCTCGGCATCGCACGACCCGCTGCACTGGCCGTCGCACTTCGCGGCCGTCTGCATGTCACACGTTCCCTTGCACTGCGCATCGCACTTGCCCGAGAGCTTCCCCGGCTCGCACTCGACCTTCGCCGAGCCCGGCGTCACCTTCGCATCGCACTTGCCGGCGCAGTCCGCGTACGCGTTCATGCTCGCCTGGCACTTCGGCTCCTTCACCACGAGCGCGATCTTCGCGTTGGCGCCGAGCTTCGCCTTGAAGTCGTTGATGCCCTTGATCGCGAGGTCGCAGGCGGCCTTGCCGTCCTTCGCCTCGCCGGTCTGGCCGAGGTCCTTCGCGATGTTCCCGCAGGCGAGCTTGAGGTCGGCGTCGACCTGATCGGCGAAGCCCTTCAGCTCGACGGCCGCGGCGGTCCCCGCGCGGAGCTTCGCGCCGGCCTCGGCGCTGATCTTGAACTCCTTGTCGAAGTCGAACGCGAGGATCGACTCCACCTTCGACACGTCGGGGCACTTGCCGCCGATGACGCCGCCGCTCGCTTCCTTCGCCGTCGCGAGCGCTCCCTGCGCGGCTCCGCAGCTCGCGACGAGGGGCGTCAGCGCGCAGGCGGTGACGAGGAGGGAGAGGACCTTGGCGACGTTGGACGAGGAGCTCATGAGCAACGCCGGAATAACATGGGATGCGGCGCGTGTGCTATTGGCTTCGCCGTGCGGATCGGCGTCTGCGCCTCTGGTGACGGGGTCGGCAACGTCCGGAGCGTCGTGCGCGCGGTCGAGCGAGCCGCCGCGACGCGCGGGGCGGAGGCCGTGCTCACGAAGGATCCGGATGCGCTCCGGCAAGTGGACCGGATCGTCGTCCCCGGGCAGGGATCGTTCGGCGCGTTCGCCTCGAGCATGCGCGGCGGCCTCCTCGAGGCGCTGCGCGAGCGCATCCGCGAGGGCACGCCGTACCTCGGCATCTGCCTCGGGCTCCAGGTCCTCTTCGAGGAGAGCGACGAGGCGCCGGGCGAGCGCGGCCTCGGCATCCTCGCTGGCCGCGTCCGCCGGCTCGCCCCGGGCGACGATCCGGCGACCGGCCGTCCCCTGCCCTTGCCGCACATCGGCTGGAACTCGGTCGTGCCGCGCGGACCGGGCGTGGCGCTGCTGGGCGAGGCGCCCTCGTTCTTCTACTTCGCGCACTCGTACGCGGCCGTGCCCGACGATCCCGGCGTCGTGGCGGCGATCACCGAGTACGGACCGCCGTTCGCGAGCGCGGTCGCCAAGGACAACGTGCTCGGCGTGCAGTTCCACCCCGAGAAGAGCCAGCGCGCCGGCCTCGCGCTGCTCGAGCGGTTCTTTCGATGAAGATCCTGCCCGCGATCGATCTGCTCGACGGCAAGGCGGTCCGCCTCCACCAGGGCCGCTACGACCAGGTCACCGTGTTCTCCGACGATCCCCCGGGCGTCGCGCGCGGGTTCCGCGCCCAGGTCGATCGCATCCACGTCGTCGATCTCGAGGGCGCACGCGAGGGCCGCCCGGTACAGGAGGCGCTGGTCCGCGCGATCGCCTCGGCGTTCGACGGCGGCGAGCTCCAGGTCGGCGGCGGCGTCCGGACGCGCGAGGCGCTCGAGGCGTACCTCGCGCTCGGCGCGAAGCGTGTCGTGCTCGGCACCGCCGCGGTGAAGGACCCCGAGCTCGTCCGGACGATGGCGCGCGCGCATCCGGGGGTGATCGTGCTCGCCGTCGACGCGAAGGACGGCTTCGTGGCCACGCACGGCTGGACGAACGTCTCGACGGTGCGCGCGATCGACGTCGTGCGCGACCTCGGCGACGCGCCGATCGCCGCGGTCCTCTACACCGACATCGCGCGCGACGGGACCGGCACCGGACCGAACGTCCCGGCGACGGCGGAGCTCGCGGCGGCGTCGCCGTTCCCGGTGATCGCCTCCGGCGGCGTCGGGAGCCGCCGGCACCTCGAGGCGCTCGCCGCCGTCCCGAACGTCGAGAGCGCGATCGTCGGACGCGCGCTCTACGACGGCTCGCTCTCGCTGGCGGACGCGATCGCCGCCGCGCGCTGATCGCTCAGCCGAGCGCCTTCTCGATCGCCGAGACGACCTCGGGATCCATGGGCTCCGTCTTCGGCTCGAAGCGCGCGAGGATCTCGCCCTTCTTGCCGACGAGGAACTTTCCGAAGTTCCACTTGATGTCGCCGCCGGTCTCCTTCGTGAGCCACGCGAACAGCGGATGGATGCCGTCGCCCTTCACGACGACCTTGCCCATCATGTCGAACTTCACGCCGTACTTCGTGCGGCAGAACTCCTGGATCTGCTCGTTCGAGCCCGGCTCCTGCGCGCCGAACTCGTTCGCGGGGAAGCCGACGACGCGGAGCCCCTTGCCCGCGTACGTCTCGTGGAGCTTCTCGAGCCCGTCGTACTGGGGGGTGAGCCCGCACTCGGACGCGACGTTCACGATCAGGAGGACGTTGCCCTCGTAGTCGCTGAGCTTCTTGTCCTGGCCGGCGATGGTCTTGGCAGTGAAGTCGTGGGCGGTGGGCATGCCCTCGTCCTACCACTGCTCCGCGCCGCGCGTCACGGCGTGACGGCGGGCAGCTCCACGGCGACGTGCGGTGAGCCGTCGCTGGACAGGCGATCGAAGCGCTCGTGCAGCTCGAGGTGCCCGGCCTTCGTCACCAGGACCTCGCACGCGCCCGGCATGTCGACGTAGAAGTCCTTCGACGCGAACGCGCCGGACGCGTCGGTGGTCAACGTCTGCGGCGCCGGCCCCTGCACGGACGGCGGGCAGCTCCACGTGACCGTCGCGCCCGCCAGCGGGGTGCCGAGCGCACGCGCGCCCGACGGCGACGTCGTGCCGCGCGCGTACACCGTGCCGGAGACGCGGCGCGGCCGCGGGCACCCGCACAGGGACGCGGCGAGGATGCCGAGCGCTACAAGCCGACGGGGTGCCACACCGTCTTGGTCTCGAGGAAGCGCTCGATCCAGCCGAGGCCTTGCGACCGCTTCTCGTCGTGCCACGCCTCCGGATCCATCGGCACGTGCGTCTTCACGCGCTTGACGTTGTCGGCGCCTTCGCTCTCCACCGTCTTGCGGAGATCGGCATCGACGATCCACGCGTCGACGCCGATGATCTCGCGGTGCTTCGCGAGATGGGGCGACAGCTCCTTCGCGGAGCCGGTGAGCACGTTGACGACGCCGGCGGGCATGTCGCTCGTCGCGACGCACTCGGTCCACACGATCGCCGTGCGCGGGTCCTTCTCGCTCGCGAGCGCGACCACCGTGTTGCCGCCGGTCACCACCGGCAGCACCGTGCTGACGAGCCCGAGGAGCGACGGACGATCCGGCGCGACCACGCCGATGACGCCCATCGGCTCGGGGACGCTGAAGTTGAAGTGCGGGCCGGCCACCGGGTTGCTCGAGGCGAGCAGGGCGAAGTACTTGTCGGCGAAGCCGGCGTAGTACACCGCGCGATCGATCGAGGCGTCGACCTCCTGCGCCGCGGCCTGCTCGGAGAGGCCGCCGCGCACGAGCGAGGCGGTCAGCTCCGGCCGGCGCGACTCCATCACCTCGGCGAGGCGGTAGAGGATCTGCCCGCGGTTGAACGCGGTGCGCTTCTCCCATCCGGCCCACGCGTTCCGGGCGGCGAGCACCGCATCGCGGACGTCCTTGCGCGAGCCGCGCGGGATGTTGACGGTGTCGGGATCCGGATCGACGTCGTCGTCCGCCGCGCCTTCGACCTGGAAGTAGCGGCCGGACTCGGAGCGAACGAACGCCCCGTTCACGAACATCTTGTAGGCCTTCGCCACGCGGACGCGCGGCTTCGCCTTGTCGAACGGCTTCATCAGCGGAGCGTCACCGGTCTTCGGCAGGACGGTCTCTTCGCTCTCGGTACGCGTCTTCTCCTTCGCCATCACTCAACCTCGCAGTACGCGGCGAGACCCTGGCGGCCGCCCTCGCGGCCGAAGCCGCTCTCCTTGTAGCCGCCGAACGGCGAGCTCGGGTCGAACTTGTTGAACGTGTTGCCCCAGATCACGCCGGCCTTCAGCTTCGTCGCGAGCTTGAAGATCTTCGCTCCCTTGTCCGTCCAGACGCCGGCGGAGAGGCCGTACATCGTGTTGTTCGCCTTCTCGATCGCCTCGTCCGGCGTGCGGAAGGTCATGACGGTGAGGACCGGTCCGAAGATCTCCTCGCGCGCGATGCGGCACGACTGGCTCGCACCGGTGAAGAACGTGGGCGCGAACCAGAAGCCCTTCTCGGGGACCTTGCACGGCGCGGTGAAGCGCTCGGCGCCTTCGCTCTCGCCCGAGGCGACGAGCTCCTTGATCTTCTCGAGCTGCATCTTCGAGTTGATCGCGCCGATGTCCGTGTTCTTGTCGAGCGGATCGCCCATGCGGAGCGTCATCATCCGGTCGCGCAGCTTGCGGACGAGGACGTCGTGGACGCTCTCCTCGACGAGCAGGCGCGAGCCGGCGCAGCACACGTGGCCCTGGTTGAAGTAGATGCCGTTGATGATCCCCTCGACCGCCTGATCGAGCGGCGCGTCGGCGAACACGACGTTCGCCGCCTTTCCGCCGAGCTCGAGGGTGAGGCGCTTCGTCGATCCCGCGAGCGCGCGCTGGATGCGCTTGCCCACGTCGGTCGATCCGGTGAAGGCCACCTTGTTCACGTCGGGGTGCCCGGCGACCGCGGCGCCGGTCTCGCCCGCGCCGGTCACGATGTTCACCACGCCCGGCGGCAGCTCCGCCTCCTCGATGATCTTCGCGAGGAGCAGCGCCGTGAGCGGCGTGGTCTCCGCGGGCTTGAGCACCACGGTGTTGCCGCACGCGAGCGCCGGCGCGAGCTTCCACGCCGCCATCAGCAGCGGGAAGTTCCAGGGGATGATCTGGCCGGCGACGCCGAGCGGGCGCCACTTGCGGCCGTGGAACGCGTAGTCGAGCTTGTCGGCCCAGCCGGCGTGATAGAAGAAGTGCGCCGCGGCCAGCGGGATGTCGACGTCGCGCGACTCCTTGATCGGCTTGCCGCCGTCCATCGACTCGACGATCGCGAGCTCGCGCGCCTTCTCCTGGATCGCGCGGGCGATGCGGAAGATGTACTTCGCGCGGTCGGCGGCGCGCATCTTCGACCAGTACTTCTCGTACCCCTCGCGCGCGGCCTTCACCGCGTCGTCGACGTCCTGCGCGTTCGCCTCGGCGACCTCCGCGAGGACCTGCTCGGTCGACGGCGAGATGGTCTGGAAGTACTTGCCGCTCCGCGGAGAGACCCACCGGCCTCCGATGAACAGCCCGTACTTCGGGTCGATCTTGACGTGATCGGCGGCCTCGGGCGCGGGCGCGTAGTCCCAGGCGTGCCCGAAGTCGAGCGCCGCTTCCTTCTTCCGCTCGATCTCCCCCGTCTGTGCCTTCGTGATCGTCATGATGGGAAGTCCTCAGTCCTTGGAGAAGTCTTCGGCCGCCTGGTAGTTGCCCGTGCGTTCCTTCTCGAGCTGCATGAGCACGTCGTTCAAGAGCGCGCTCGCGCCGAACCGGAACAGGTCCGGCGTGAGCCACGCGTCGCCGAGCGTCTCCTTGACGATGACCAGGTACTGGAGCGCCTGCTTCGCCGTGCGCACGCCGCCGGCGGGCTTCATGCCGATCTTGCGACCGGTCGCGTAGAAGTGGTCGCGGATCGTCTCGAGCATCACCAGCGTGACGGCGGGCGTCGCGGCCGGCTGGATCTTGCCGGTCGACGTCTTGATGAAGTCGCCGCCCGCCGCGATCGCGATCTCGCTCGCCTTGCGGACCGTGTCGTAGGTGCCGAGCTCGCCGGTCTCGAGGATCACCTTGAGATGCGCGTGCCCGCACGCCTCCTTCGTCGCGGCGATCTCGTCGAACACCTTCGCGTAGTCCCCCATCAGCATCGCGCCGCGATCGATCACCATGTCGATCTCGTCGGCGCCGAGCTCCACGGCGCGCCGCGTGTCGTCCAGCTTGATGGCGAGCGGCGACTGGCCGCTCGGGAACGCGGTGGCCACGCTCGCGACCTTCACCTCCGAGCCGCGGAGCGCTTCCTTCGCGGTCGGCACGAGGTTCGGATAGACGCAGACCGCGGCGCACGCCGGGAGCGAGCCGTCGCTGTCGAGCGGACGGAGCGCCTTCTGGCACATCTGCCGGACCTTGCCCGGGGTGTCCTTCCCCTCGAGCGTGGTGAGGTCCATCATCGAGATCGCGAGCTTGAGGCCCGCGACCTTCGCGCCCTTCTTGATCGAGCGCTTCCCGAGGGAGGCGACCCGCTCCTCGACCGCGACCGCGTCGACCGGCGGCGGCTCGAACAAGGCATAGCTCGACCCGCGCGCATGGCCGGCCCCGGCGCGGAACAGCGACGCCGAGACGTGGCCGTTTCCGTTGCCGTTTCCATTCCCGTTGACGTTCCCGCTGCTCACGCCGACGAGGCTATCACACGCGCCGCATGGAACGCGGCCGTGCGAGGCAGCCCAGCCGCTGGCCGGCCCCCTGCGACAAGCGAAACCCGCCGCCGATTGTCCCTTGCACGGTCCGGCAGGCCCGCTAGAAAGGGGGCGTATCCGCGGGGCCGAGAGGTCCCGGATCCTCGGGAGGGGTCAGCGATCATGCTCGAATGCATCGATCAGGCGTACGCACGTGCGCGCTGTGAGTGCGGTCTCACGTCGGCGACATGGGCGATCGACGTGGTGGAGAAGAAGCTCGAGCGCGCCGGCTGGCGGCGTGCGGGGTGGCGGTGGGCGTGCGGACGGTGCGCGGGACGCGCGGCGACGTCACTTCCACTTCACCGAGCAACCGAACGCCACGGTCTCGGTGACCGGCGGCTCGCCGCCGGCGAGTAGCGCGTCGAGCGCGTTCCGCAGGTCGTGCGAGGAGACGCGCGACTCGTCGCGGTGGTTGTCGTCGATCCGGCCGTGGTAGCGGAGCTTGCGCGCGCGGTCGAAGACGTAGATCTCCGGCGTGAAGCGCGGACCGAGCGCGCGCGTGAACTTCTGCGGATCGTCGCGCAGGTAGGGGAACGGGAAGCCGCGCTCTCGCGCGCGCGTCTTCATCGCTTCCATCCCGTCATCGGGGTAGCGCGTGGCGTCGTTCGGGTTGATCGCCACGAAGCCCACGCCCTTCGGCAGGTACTCGTTCGCGAGGCGCACCAGCCTCGGCTCGTACGCGATCGTGTACGGGCAGTGGTTGCAGAACGTCATCACGACCAGCAGCTCGGTCGTGACCTCGTCGAGCGAGTGGTTCTTCCCGTCGGTACCCGGGAGTTCGAAGGGCGGGCACACGGCCCCGAGCTCGAGCGGCATGGCCCGGCGCACGCTAGTCGAGGACCCCGCGGGCCGCAAAGTCAATGCGGGCAAGGCAGGCGCGAGACGGTCGCGACGAAGCGCGCGCCGGACGTGCGGCCCGGGCCAGCGTCTTCGGCGAGCACGACGTCGCCGCCGTGGGCGCGCGCGACCTCCCGGGCGATCGGGAGCCCGAGGCCCGATCCGGAGGCATCGGTGCGCGCGGCGCCGCTCCGGAAGAACGGCTCGAAGATGCGCGGGCGTTCGCTCTCGGGGACGCCGGGGCCCTCGTCGGCGACGGCGATCGAGACGGCGGCCTCCGCCTCGTCGATGGTGATCCGTACCTCGCCGCCCTCCGGGCTGTAGCGCACCGCGTTCTCGAGGAGGTTCCGCACCATGCGCTCGAGGTCGAGCCGGCGCGCGAACACCGTCACCGCCCCGCCCTCGACGGTGAAGCGCACGCCGCGCGGCTCCGCCACTCCCTTCACCCATTCGATCGCGCGCTCGACGGCGTCGCGGACCACGACGTCCTCGCGGCCCGACGTGTCCTCCGCACCGAGGCGCGCGAGCGCGAGCAGGTCCTCGGCGAGGGCGATGAGGCGGCGGGTCGATCCGAGCGCCTGCTCGATCGCCGCGCGGTAGTCCTGCACCGTCCGCTCGCGGCGGAGCGCGAGCTGCAGCTCGCCGTAGACCGCCGTGAGCGGCGAGCGGAGCTCGTGGGCGGCGTGCGCGACGAACCGCTGCTGCGAGCCGACGAGCGTCTCGAGGCGCTCGATCATGTGATCGATGTCCGAGGCGAGCTGCGTGGTCTCGTCGTCGCCCGAGCGGAGCGCGACCCGCGTGTCGAGGTGCCCGAGCCCGACGCGCCGCGCGGCCGCGGCGATGGCGGCGTGATCGCGCGTGAGACCGCGCGCGATGCTGAAGCTGACGAGGATGGCGAAGATGATCGACGCGAGCGCCGCGACGGACATGACCTCGCGGAGCGAGCGCACGTCCTTCTCCAGATCGGCGCGCGTGGCGGCCATGAGGAGCACGAGGTCCGGGTGATTCGGCACGTGCGCGAACACCGCCCGGACGCGCTCGTGACCGACGACGAGATCGAAGGGCACGCCCGCGCCGTGCGCGCCCGGGTCGACCTCCGGATCCGCCCGCAGGCTCTCGGTCCGGTCGACGATCTTCCCGCCCGCGTAGAGCGCCGCGAACTTCGGCAGGCGGCCGAAGTCGTCGGCCTCGGGTCCGCTGCGCGCGCTGATCCGGAGCTCGAACGGGACGCGCTTGGTGATCTCGATGACCTCTTCGTGCGCCTCCGCGCGGAGCGCCTCGTCGAGCTGTCGCTCCTCGGAGCGCTCGACGACGAGAGAGACGGCGGTGAACGAGACGGAGAGGGTCGCGCCGAGCGCGAAGGACGTGGCGACGATGAGGCGCCCGCGCCCGGCGGCGCGAGCCGATATCCCTGCCCGCGCACCGTCTCGATCGTGGCCGCGTGCGCGCCCAGCTTCTCGCGCAGCCGGCTCACGTGGACCTCGACGACGTTCGTCCCCGGATCGTGCGTCGTCTCCCAGACGTTCTGGAGCAGCTCGGAGCGCGACACCGCGCGGCCGGCGTGCTCGACGAGGTAGACGAGGATGCCGTACTCGCGCGCGGTGAGCGACAGGAGCGAGCCGCCGATGCGGACCTGACGCGCGACGCGATCGACCTCGATCGCGCCGGCGCGGAGCTTCGTGACGTCGACGCCCCGGCGCCCGATCGCGCGGATGCGCGCGAGGAGCTCCTCGATCTCGAACGGCTTCACGAGGTAGTCGTCGGCGCCGGCGTCGAGCCCGGCCACGCGGTCCTTCACGTCGCCGCGCGCGGTCAGCATCAGCACCGGGACGGACGCCCGCGCATCACGCAGGCGCCGGCAGACGGTGACGCCGTCGACGTCGGGCAGCATCCAGTCGAGAACGACGAGGTTGTAGCCCCCCGTGGAGACGCGCTCGACCACGCTGGCGCCCTCGCCCGCCACGTCGACGCGGTAGCCCTCTTCGCTGAGCGCGCGCAAGAGGAGGTCCGCGAGCTTTTTGTCATCCTCGACGACGAGAACCTTCATGACGCGACCCGAAGTCTAGTCCGGCCGAGCCCGGACCAGCGGTGAAAGTGAAATTCAACATCGACCACGTCCGTGCCGCCGCGGCATGCGAGCGACCGGCGTTGGGCGGCGTGGGGACGAGCAGAGCGGGGGCGAACCGAGACCGAGACGACGGATGACGTTTTCGTCATCCGATGACCGGCGTCGCTTCCGCGAGTGCGGTACCGCAATCCATGACGAATCAGGCACGCCACGACGACCGATGTGTCGCGATGCTCGATGATGGAATCACGTCGGAGCAATTAACTTTTCGTACAGTCCGTCCGCAGAAACACGCGGTGGGGTACTGAAGAAACGTGACCGCAACCGCACGAAACCTTCGCGCCCGAGCGGCTGCCCGTCAGCCGTCTCTCTCCCTCCTCACCAACCACGCGCGTGTGCTGATCGCGGCGGCGGCTTCGCCCGACGCGCGCGTGCGCGATCTCGCCGAGCGTACGGATCTCTCCGAGCGCGGCGTGCTCCGGATCCTCGCCGACCTCGAGAGCGCGGGGTACCTCGCGCGCGTCCGCGTCGGTCGCTGCACGCGCTACCAGATCGACGGACGGCGCGGCCTCGACGATCGCGTCGGACGTCCGATCCGCGTCGGCGAGATCGTCGCGCTCGCGCGCGGCGGCTCCGCGGCGCGCGCGCGCTGACTTCGTA
>JBDHVD010000075.1:0-25595 GCA_039809525.1 Labilithrix sp.
ACGCGATCGCGCCGATCATCAGCGCCGACTCGATCGACTGGGACAAGGTCTGGAAGCAGTCGCGCTGGGGCAAGGGCGCGGAGGACGGCACGGACGGCGGCGACGAGGCGTACGTGAACTGCCCCTTCGACGAGGAGCAGTACAAGGCGTTCGTCCGCGCGCTCGTCGAGGCGCAGAAGGTCGAGCCGCGCGCGTTCGAGGACGTGCGTTACTTCGAGGGATGCCTGCCCGTCGAGGTGATGGCGCAGCGCGGGGAGATGACGCTCGCGTTCGGGCCTATGAAGCCCGTCGGGCTCACCGATCCGCGCACCGGAAAGCGTCCGTTCGCGGTCGTCCAGCTCCGGCCCGAGGACGTGCACGCGACGGCGTACAACCTCGTCGGCTTCCAGACGCGCATGACGTACGGGGAGCAGGCGCGCGTGTTCAAGATGATCCCCGGCCTCGAGGAGGCCGAGATCCTCCGCTTCGGCAGCGTCCACCGGAACACGTTCGTCGACGCTCCGAAGATGCTCGACGGACGCATGCAGCTCCGGGCGAAGCCGGGCGTGTTCCTCGCCGGTCAGATCACCGGGGTCGAGGGCTACGTCGAGAGCTGCGCCGGCGGCTTCCTCTGCGGGGTGATGCTCGCGCAGTCGCTCCGCGGCGAGGAGGTCCGTCCGCCGCCCGAGACGACCGCGCTCGGCGGCATCCTCACGCACCTGTCGCGCGAGCAGGAGCGCTTCCAGCCCTCGAACATCACCTGGGCCTGCATCCCGCCGCCGAAGGACCGCCGGCTGAAGAAGCGCGATCGCTACCAGATGATGGCGGAGCGCGCGCTCGTCGATCTCGACGAGTGGCTCCGCGCGATCAACGGAACGTCAGCTTGACCTTCTCACCCGCGGTCGGCAGGTCGTTCTTGCGGACGACGCCGTCGATGCACGCGGTGAGCTCGCGCGGAACGGCGCAGCCCGGCTCGCCCTCGACGACCGTCTTCTTCCCGCCGGACGCGCGCGTCACCGAGACCTGACGCGCGCACGCGCTCGCCTTCGATCCGCACGCCGCGAGATCGGTCGCGCGCGCGGTCCAGGCCTTCCGTGCGTCCGGGCCGAGCGCGCCGAGCTCGAGGCCGATCGGCGGCGCGGGCTCGGGGGGAGGCGAGGGCGATGCGGAAGGAGACGGCGCGGGCGCCGCCGTGGTCGAGGGCGGAGGAGCGGCCGCCGGCGCGGGCCGCGCCGGCATGCGGCGGACGACGAACATCCACGCGGCGAGCCCGAGCGCCGAGACGAGCACCGTGGTGACGACCGCGGCGACGATCATCGCCCGGTGCGGCGAGGGCTGCGGGGCGAGGACGCTCTTGCCCGTCGGCACGTCCTCCGCGCGGATGCGCGGGCGCACCTTGCTCACGTCGAGCATGTCCATCGGCGACATGCCGGGCGGGATCACCGTGCCTTCCTGGAGGCGGATGGTCTTCGTCGCCTCGCTGACGGTGGGCAGCTTCGCGCGCACGGCGACGAGCGCGCGCGACAGCTCGGCGGCGTTCGCGTACCTCGCGTTGGGGTCCTTCGCCAGGCATCGCTGGATGACCGCCTCGAGGTCGGCGGGCGCGTCCGGCCGGCGCGCGCGCAGGGGCGTGGGATCGTCGCGGACGATCTGCCCGAGGAGCACGGGGATGGTGTGGCCGTCGAAGGGCAGCTCGCGGGTGAGCAGCTCGAACAGCGTGATGCCGATCGCCCATACGTCGGTGCGCGGATCGACGCTGCCGTCGACGTTCACCTGCTCGGGCGCCATGTACGCCGGCGAGCCCATCGTCGAGCCCTCGACCGTCAGCTTCGGGGCGCCCGCGGACATGTCCTTCACGAGCCCGAAGTCGAGCACCTTCACGAGCGGCGAGCGGTTCGCCCGCCGCGCGAGGTAGAGGTTCGCCGGCTTGAGATCGCGATGGACGATGCCGATGGCGTGCGCCTCGGCGACGGCGTCGAGCGCCTGGAGGATCCAGTCGAGCGCGACGTCGACCGCCGCGGGGCCTTCGCGCTCGATGATCTGATCGAGGGTCTTGCCCTCGAGCAGCTCCATCACGAGGTAGGGCGTGCCGTCGTCGAGCTCGTTGATCTCGAGGACGCTCGTGACGTGCTGGCTCTGCAGGCGGGCGACGGCGTAGGCCTCGCGCCCGAACCGCAGGCGCTTCTCCGGATCGCCGACGTAGTCGGGATGCACGAGCTTCATCGCGACGCGCCGGCGCAGGGTGATGTCGGTCGCCTCGTAGACGACGCCCATCGCACCCTGGCCGATCAGGCGCTCGACGCGCAGCTTGCCCGCGAGCAGCGTCCCCGGCTCGGCGACACGCGTTGCAGCATTGCGCATCTGCTCCGAGCGTAGCGTGAGCGGCCGGTCCTCGTCATCCGAAGAGGCTGACGTGCGTGCCGGTCGCCGGCAGAAAGCCAAGCCGCGCTGCGTCGTCGGCGAAGCGGTCGAACGACGGGCGCAGGGGATCCGCGGTGAAGTCGACGAACCGCGCGGCCGCGTCGAACACCGCGCGAGCCCCGGGATTGCCGACGTGCCTGCGGAGCTCGGCGTACGCCTCGTCGAGCGTTCGCTCGGGCGACGTTCGCGCGCGCTCGATCTCCTCGCGGAGCGCCGCCGCGAGGCGGACGATGCGCGGATCGTCCGCCCGGTCGGCACGGCTCGCGAGCGCGGCGGTGGAGAACGCGCGGCCCGGCCAGAGATCGCGCTCGTCGACGAGCCGCGTCGCGCCGAGGTCGTGCTCGAGGCGCGTCGCCCAGGGCTCCGCCAGCCACGCGCCGTGGAGCTCGCCGCGGCGCATCTGATCGAGGATCACCGACGCGGCGACGGCGATCACCGTGACGTCGCCGCCCGCGGTCTGGTCGCGGAGGTCGTTGTCGCGCAGCCATCGCCGGAGGGCGACGTCCTGCGTGGTCCCGAGCTGCGTGACCGCGAGCCGCTTGCCGCGGACGTCCCCCGCCTGCGCGATCCCGCTGCCGCGGGCGACGAGGAAGGACGCGCCGCCGGAGGAGCAGCCCGAGAGCACGCGGAGCCCGCCGCTCGAGGCGGCATGGCGCGCGTGGTGGATGACGAGCGCGGCGGGACCGGCGATGCCCGCGTCGATCGCGTCGCCGACCAGCGCCTCGGTGACGCGCGGACCGGCGCGGAACACGCGGGTCTCGACGGCGACGGGCGCGAGCGCGCGCGCGATCCTCCCGGAGCCGAGGCCGGCGAGGAGCGGCGCATGCGTGAGGTTCGTCATCACGCCGACGCGCAGCACCGCGCCGCCCCGCCGGCTCGCGAACGCCGCGCCGCCGAGCGCCGTGGCGGACAGCGCGAGGGCGCCGCCGAGGAAGGCGCGGCGGTTCACGCTCATCGGACGTGGAGCCCGCACTCGGTCTTGTCGGTCCACGCCCACCGGCCGGCGCGCTCGTCCTCGCCCTCGGCGACCGCGCGCGTGCACGGCGCGCATCCGATCGAGAGATAGCGCCGCGCGACCAGCGGATGCTCGGGGATGCCGTGCCGCGCGAGGTAGCCCGCGACGTCGTCCTTGGTGAACGTCGCGAGGGGATGCACGCGGACGAGGTGTCCGTCCTGCTCGAGGATCGCGACGCCCTCGCGCGCCCGCGACTGGTCGCGGCGCAGGCCCGACACCCAGCCGCGCGCCGTCTCCTTCAGGGGCGCGAGCGGGGCGACCTTGTTGAGGCCGCAGCAGAAGTCGGGATCCTTCTTCGGGATGTCCTCGCCCCAGCGCGCGAGGAGCTCGGACCTGCGGATGTCGGGCACGAGGACGCGCACGTTCAGGCCGAGCTGCTCGACGAGCCGATCGCGATAGGCGAGCGTCTCGGGGAAGAGGAAGCCGGTGTCGATGAAGACGACCGGCAGCCCCCCGGCGACGCGGCTCCAGAGGTGGAGGAGCACGCCGCTCTGCGCGCCGAACGACGACGTGAAGAGCAGGTCCGCGCCGAACGCGTCGACCGCGAACGCGAGGCGCTCCTCGGCGCCGAGGCCCTCGAGGCGCGGGTTCTCGCGCGCGAGGTCGAGCGCGGTCATGCGGCGCACTCGCCTTCGCCGGTCATCACCACGAAGCCGGTCTGCTCGCCGACGTCGGCCGCCTCGTCCGCGGTGGGCGGCGCGGTGACGAGGTCGCCGAGCGCGGCGACGACGCGCTTGCCGTCGAGGCGCTCGAAGAACGACGCGGGCGACTCGCCCTCGCGCCTCTCCTCGTCGAACAGGCGCAGCAGGCGCACGACCACCTCGGGCACGCGGCGGGCGACGACCTTCACCACCTGCCGGCCGAAGCGCGCGCCGCGCTCGTCGACGCCGCCGCCGAGGTGGAGCTGGTAGACGGGGACGGTGACGCTCCCGACGGTCTTCGCGCCGCCGTGGAAGCCGAGATCGGCGATGTGGTGCTGCCCGCACGAGTTCGGGCACCCGCTGATCTTGATCAGCGTCTTCGCCGCCGGACCGTGGCGTCCCAGACCCTCGGCCTCGAGCTTGTCGGTGACCGCCTGGGCGACCGACCGCGAGGAGGTGACCGCGAGGTTGCACGTGTCCGCGCCCTGGCAGCTCGTCACGTCGCGCGCGGTGTGCAGGTCGAGGCGCGCGAGGCCGACCGCGTCGAGCCGCGCGTGGATCGCCGCGAGCGAGCGCTTGTCGACCCACGGCACGAGGATGTTCTGATCGATGGTGAGGCGCACGGTGCCGTCGCCCATCTCGTTCGCGATCGTCGCCAGGGCGCGGAGCTGCGCGCTGGTCGCGTCGCCGAGCAGCAGGCGCACGTAGACCGCGGCGTAGCCCTGCTGCTTCTGGTCGACGACGTTCACCGCGCGCCAGGCGAGGTAGCCCTCCGCGCGCTCTCCGAGCACCGCCGGCGAGGGCTCGCGCGCCGGAGGCGGCGGCTCGCTCAGCTCGGCGATCGCCTC
This sequence comes from Labilithrix sp., assembly GCA_039809525.1. GTDB lineage: Bacteria > Myxococcota_A > Polyangia > Polyangiales > Polyangiaceae > Labilithrix. The sequence goes on from JBDHVD010000075.1 coordinate 4,905, forward strand.
CGCGTCGACCTCGGCGCGGATCTCGGCGTACTTCGCGCGGAAGCCGTCGTCGCCGAGCTTCTTCAGCACGTACTTCAGGCGCGCACGCTGGCGGTTCTCGCGGTTGCCGAGGCGATCGAAGAGCCGGATGACCGCCTCGCCGACGCGCGAGAGCTCGCCCGCCGGGACGAACTCGTGGAGCACGAGGGCGTTGCGCGGCGACGACGAGAGCCCGCCGCCGGCGACGACCTTGAAGCCCTTCTGTCCGTCCTCGACCTTCGCGATGAGCCCGAGGTCGTGGATCGCCGCCTTCGCGCAGTCGCTGGCGCAGCCGCTGAATCCGATCTTGAACTTGCGCGGGAGCGTCGCCGACAGCGGGTGGCGCAGGAAGTAGCGCGTGATCGCGTCCGCGTACGGCGTCACGTCGAACGGCGCGGAGCTGCACACCTCGGCGAGCTCGCACGCGGTCACCGCGCGCACCGAGTTGCCGCATGCCTCGCGGGTGGTGATGCCGCCCTCGTCGAGCCGGCGCATGGCGGCCTCGACGTCGTGCATCTTCACGAAGTGGAACTGGACGTTCTGGCGCGTCGTGACGTGGCCGAAGCCGCGCGACCAGTTGTCGGCGACGTCGGCGAGGGCGAGGAGCGCCTTCTCGTCGAGGCGGCCGAAGGGGACCTTCGCGCGGAGCATCTGGTGCCCGTCCTGCCGCTGTCCGTACACCCCGCGCACCAGGCGGAACGAGCGGAACGCGTCGGGCCCGATCTCGCCGCGCTCGAACTTCTCGAGCGTCGCGACGAACTCGTCGACGTCCCGGGGATCGGAGAACTTGGGGAGGTTCGCGCTGGCCATGTCACACCGCTGTTTCCCGCTCGAACTGGGCGTCGAGGTAGCCGAGCTCCACGAGCTTCTCCTTCACGCGCGCGACGGACGCGCGCACGTCGATCGTGCTCGTGTCGAGCACGAGCTCCGGACGGGGCGGCGGCTCGTACGGATCGCTGACCCCGGTGAAGCCCGGGATCTCTCCGGCGAGCGCCTTCTGGTAGAGGCCCTTCACGTCGCGCTTCACGCACTCCTCGAGCGGCGGCGCGACGTGCACCTCGACGAAGTCCCCGATCAGCCTCCGGGCCTCGCTGCGCGCCTGCGCGTAGGGCGACACGGCGGCGACCACCACGACCACGCCGTTCCGCGCGAGCAGGTGGGCGACGAACGCGATCCGCGCGACGTTCGCGTCGCGGTCCTCGCGCGAGAAGCCGAGCCCCTTCGACAGGTGCGTCCGCACCACGTCGCCGTCGAGCACCTCGACCCGCCTCCCCGCCGCGCGCAGCTCGGGGACGAGCGCCTCGGTGATCGTGGTCTTGCCCGCGCCGCTCAGGCCGGTGAGCCACACCACGAAGCCGCGGGCCCGTGGTACCGTCGGCCGCGCATCGTGGACCATGTTCGCTATAGCGGCCATGTGTTCATTATAATGGAGGCTCGGGTGGCGGCTGGCAAGCGGAAAAAAGACGCGGGAAACGTGCAGGCGGCGGCGGGGCAGGGCGACGAGGTCGGCGCCGCGGAGCTCGCGCGCCACGTGGCGGAGAACCTTCGCCACAAGCGCAAGGTCCGCGGCATGTCGCTCGACGACCTCGCGCGCTCGTCCGGCGTGAGCCGCGCGGCGCTCTCGCAGGTCGAGACGTGCAAGACGAACCCGACGGTGGGCCTCCTCTGGAAGATCGCCGTCGGCCTCGGCGTGCCGTTCGCGGATCTCATCGGCGAGCCGAAGGCGGGGACCAGCGTCCTCCGCCGGGGCGATGCGCAGGTGCTCCGCTCGCTCGACGGGAAGCTCGAGAGCCGCCCGCTGAGCCCCGCGGGGTCCTCGCCGCTCTGCGAGGTCTACGAGCTGCGGCTCTCGGCGCGCTCGAAGCACGTGTCCGAGCCGCACGCGGCCGGGACCCAGGAGGTGCTCGTCGTGCTCTCCGGCGCGCTCCGCCTCCACGTCGACGGCGAGCCGCACGATCTCCTCGCCGGAGACAGCGTGTCGTTCCCCGCCGACCGCCCCCACACGTACGAGAACCCGGGCTCGTCCGAGGCCCGCTATCACAACGTGATCCTCTACGAGCGCTGATCCGCTTGTGCGCGGACGCTTGTTCATTATAATGAACACATGTCCGCCGCCGCGAAACCGGCGCTCGCGTCGCTGCTCGACGCGGGCGCGAAGGCGCGGCCGGCGCCGTCCCCCGAGCGGAGCCCGCGCGGCGCGAGCGCGGCACTGGAGGGCGTTTCGGTGGCGTTCTCCGGGGCGGAGCGCGTGCTCGCGGACGTCACGCTCCGCGTCGCGCCCGGCGAGGCGGTGTGCCTGGTCGGCCCGTCGGGCGGAGGGAAATCCACGATACTGAACCTGGTCGCGGGCCTGGTGGCGCCGACCAGCGGGCGCGTCTTCTTCGACGGGCGCCCGGTCGACGGCCCGGGGCCGGAGCGCGCGGTCGTCTTCCAGGACGCGGCGCTCTTCCCGTGGCTCACGCTCGAGGACAACGTCGGCTTCCCCCTCGACACCGCGGGCGTACCGCGCGCCGAGCGTGACGCGCGCGTCGCCGAGCTGCTCCGCCTCGTCCATCTCGTGCGCTTCAAGGACAGCTACCCGCACGAGCTCTCGGGCGGCATGCGCCAGCGCGGCGCCATCGCGCGCGCGCTCGCCACGCGCCCGCAGATGCTCCTGTTCGACGAGCCGTTCGCCGCGCTCGACGGCCAGATGCGCGAGCTGCTCCACAACGAGGTCGAGCGCATCGTCCGGGCGTCGCGGACCACGATGCTGTTCGTCACCCACCAGATCGAAGAAGCGGTGCGCCTCGGCGACCGCGTCGTGCTCGTCGGTACGCGGCCCGGCCGCATCCTCGGCGACGTCCCCGTCGATCTCCCGCGGCCGCGCCGCGCGGGAGACCTCCGCAGCGCGCGTCTCGTCCAGGCCATCGCCGACGAGATCCGCGCGGAGGTGGAGAAGGTCGCGAGAGAGGAGGCGGATGATGCGTGGGGCACTGCGAGCCGTATCGACGGCAGCGATCCTCGTCGCCACATGGGCCGCGGCATCTGAGCTGGCGAAGAGCCCGCTCTTGCCCGGTCCGATCGAGGTGACGCGCGCGCTCGGCCGCGCGCTGGGCGAGGGCACGCTCGTCCGCGCGGTCGTGGTGAGCGCGATCCGCCTGGTGTTCGGCTACGCGCTCGCGCTCGTCGCGGGCGTGCCGCTCGGGCTCGTGCTCGCGCGGAGCCGCACGATCAAGACGGCGCTCGGACCGCTGCTCCTCGGCCTGTCGAGCGTGCCGTCGATCTGCTGGCTGCCTCTCGCGATCGTCTGGTTCGGACTCTCGGAGGCCGCGATCCAGGTCGTCGTCGTGCTCGGCGCGGCGCTGCCGATCACCCTCTCGACGGAGAGCGCGGTGCGGCAGCTGCCGCCGTCGATCGAGCGGGCCGCGCGCACGATGGGCGCGAAGGGAGGTCGGCTGCTGCTCCGCGTGCTGCTGCCGGCCGCCCTGCCGGGCATCCTCACCGGCGCGAAGGTCGGCTGGACGTTCGCGCTCCGGTCGCTCATGGCGGGCGAGCTGCTGTTCGTCTCCGGCGGCCTCGGCCAGCTGCTCGAGACCGGGCGCGATCTCGCGGACACCGCGCTCGTCCTCGGGGTGGTGGCCGTCATCGTCGTGCTCAGCCGCACGAGCGAGCGCGTCCTCTTCGCGCCGGTGGAGCGCGTGATCGCGCGCCGCTGGGGGACGGCGGTGACATGAGCCCGGTGCCGGAGGACTCCGGGATCTGGCGCTCGGCGAAGGGCCGGGTGTTCCTCGTCGGCGCCGGTCCGGGCGATCCGGAGCTGCTCACCGTGCGGGCGTACCGGCTGCTCGCGTCGGCCCGCGTCGTCGCGTACGACGAGCTCGTGGGCCCCGCGATCCTCGATCTCGTTCCCGTGGGCGCCGAGCTCATCGCCGTCGGACGCCGGAAGGGAAGCTGCCCGGACGCGCCGCCGATCCATCCGCTCGTGCTCGAGCGCGCGCTCGAGGGCCACGACGTGGTGCGCCTCAAGGGCGGCGATCCGATGGTGTTCGGGCGGGGCGGCGAGGAGGCCGAGCAGCTCGCGGCGCTGCGCATCCCGTTCGAGGTGGTCCCCGGGATCAGCGCCGCCCTCGGCGCGGCGGCGGCCACGGGGATCCCGCTCACGCACCGCGACGCCTCGCAGAGCGTCTCGTTCGTGACCGCCCATCTCAAGGAGGGCGCGAACGACACGCTCGCCGAGCGCGTACCGTCCACCGGCACCGTCGTCCTCTACATGGGCCTCGGCACCCTGCGGAGCACGACCGCGCGCCTCGTCGCGGGAGGGCGCTCGCCCGCGACGCCGGTCGCGGTCGTCGCGCACGCGACGCTCCCCACGCAGCGGATCGTCGTGGGAGACCTCGCGACGATCGCCGACCTCGTCGAGGAGGCGCGCCTGCCTGCGCCCGCGCTCGTCGTCGTCGGCGAGGTGGTCGGAAGGCGCGTCGCGCCGTCGGCGCGGGCGAGCGAGGACCACGCGCGTTTGCAGATCGCCGAGGCGAAATCGCTCACGCCGTAGCGGAGCGCACCGATCGCGCGACCCGCGCGCGCCCGCGGCGTGGCGGGATCCACGCGAACGCGTGCTCAGTGAAGCTTGGCCCCGCGGTTGCAGTCGCGCCCGGCCATGGTTGCCAAGAAGAAGACCTCCACCAAGAAGTCCTCCACCTCCAACAGCACGAAGCGCACGATCAAGACGCCGAAGTCGAGCGCGCCGCGCATGTCGAAGTCGACCCCGCGCAAGGCGACGCGGAAGTCGGCCGCGAAGAAGCCGGCGACGAAGAAGTGATCGTCACGGAGCGGTGAAGCCGAACGAGGCGCGCGCGCGGGCGTGCTCCTCGGTCGGCGCGCCGTGCTCGTCGCGGACGACGTAGGGCGGCTCGAGCTCCGGCTGGTCGCCGTGCTCCTCGGCGCGAGCACAGGAGAAGAGCGAGAAGAGGGCGGGGACCCCGCGGCGCGGGATCACGTCGCGCGAGGTGACGACCGCGAGCTCCGCCGCGGTGACGGCGCGCTCGGCGCGCGCGCGCTGCGCCGTGGGGAAGCAGAACACGAACCGCCCGCCCTCGCTCATCGCCGCCCGCGCGGCGATGCAGTAGTCGCGCACGTCTCCGCGGAGCTCGAAGCGGGCGTGGGCGCGCTGCGAGTCGGCCGAGACGATGCCGTCCTTCACGTCGAAGTAGGGCGGGCTGCCGGTCACGCAGTCGAACGTCTCGCCGGGGAACCGGACGTGGCGGAGGTCGCCGTGCACCGCGCGCACGCGATCGCCGAGCCGGTTGTGCGCGACGTTCCGTCGTAACAGCTCGAAGCTGATCTCCTGCGCCTCGACCGCCGTGAGGTGCGCGCCCGGCGACCGCCACAGGACGAGCAGGCCGACCGAGCCGATCCCCGCGCCGAGATCGAGCAGCCGGGTCCGCGAGCGGACCTTCTCCGCGGCGTACCAGCCGGTGAGCAGATCGTCGGTCGAGTGACGGTGCCCGCGCCGCCGCTGGAACATCGTCCAGTCGCGGGTGAGGCCGTCCTCGGTGAGCTCCTCGCCGTCGAGGTCCACGCTCATCCGTTCGCGCGGTCCTTGAACGCGCGCACGAGCTCGGCGAAGCGCGACGTCATCGGCGTCCCCTCGCGCTTCCACCGCTCGCGCAGGCCCTTCGCCGCGTCGAGCCAGTCGTCCTCGGGCAGCGCTTGCTCGAGCACCTCGCGGAGCAGGCGCGCGAGGGCAGGGGCCTCGCCCGACGAAGAGATCGCGACGGTGAACGACCCGCGGCGGATGACGCTCGCGGAGATGGCCGAGCCGTGCGGCGGATCGTCCACCGCGACGGAGAACAGGTGGGCGGTGTCCGCCGCCTCGCACGCGCGCGCCTGGGTGATCGGATCGTCGGTCGCCGCGACCACGAGCCAGGCGCCGTCGACGTCGCTCTCCTCGAACTTGCGCCGCTCGACGGCGATCCGCCCGTCGCTCGCAAGCGCGTCCGTGACCTCCGGCGCGACGACGGTGACGTGCGCGCCGGCGTCGGCGAGATCGAGCGCCTTGCGCTCGGCGACGCTGCCGCCGCCCACCACGAGCACGCGCTTGCCTTCGAGCCGGAGGAAGAGCGGGAACAACATCGCCATCGCCGTCAACGATAGCGGATGCCCGCGGCGTCGAGGCGCCCGCGCGTGGTCGCGACCGCGAGATCGCCGATGTCCGAGCCGGCGAAGCTCCGCCCTGCGGCCGCGGCGGCGACGAGCGTGGTCCCCGAGCCGCAGAACGGATCGATCACCAGCGAGCCGGGCAGGCTCGACGCCCGCACGATGCGGTCGAGGAGCTTGAGCGGCTTCTGCGTCGGGTAGCCGGTGGTCTCCGCCCGGAGCGGCGTGTTCGCGCTCATCGACGGGCAGTCGGTCCAGACGCTGCCGAGCGCGCGCCCCTCGTCGGCGTAGTAGCGGTAGGTCTTCTTGCCCACCACCCGGTCGCGGTAGCGCCGCCCGTCCTCGTCGACGCGTGTAAAGTGCATCGACTGGCTGGTGGCCGCGAACGGCGCGCGGAGCGCGGGATCCTTCGCGTTCCAGATCGGCTCCTTGCCGCGGGCATAGAGCAGGAGCGTCTGGTGGCTCATCCCCGGCCCGCTCTTGCTCTTGCTGCCGTTGCCCGGCACCCAGACGACCTCGCCGTGGAAGTGGCGCGCGCCGAACACCCGGTCGCAGAGGACCTTCGCCTCGTGCACCGCGCGCTGATCGAGGTGGAGCCACATCGTCCCGCGTGGCGACAGGAGCTCGCGCACGACCGCGATCCGCTCCTCGAGCCACGCGAGGTACGCGTCGAGGGACGGCCACGTGTCGTCGTAGGCCACCGGACCGCGCGCGCGCGCGCCCTTGCCGATGCGCGCGCCGAACGTCTTGTCGACCTTGAACGGCGGGTCGAGGTACGCGAGATCGGCGCTCCCGGCGGCGACGAACCGCCCGAGCTCCTTCGCGTCGATCTGGACGACGACGCCCTGGGCGCGGTCAGCGAGCGGCGCTTGCATTCGCGCGTCGCGCATCTCCGCCGCCGAGCGGCGCGAAGAGCTCCTCCACGAACGCGAGCTCCTCGTCGTCCGTCGCCGCGGCCCCGGCGGCGTCGGCCGCCTCGATCCACGCGCGTCGCGGACCGGTGGGCTCGCAGCCCGCGCCGATCTCCGCCGGAGCGCACGCCGTGCGGACGTGCACGTGGTCGTCGTGCACCCCGCCCGGCTGCGGCTGCACCATGACCTCCATCGCGCGCACGATGGTCTCCGCCCTCTCGCCGCGCGCGCGGGCCCACTCGACGAGCAGGGCGCGCACGTTCCGGCTCGCGAAGACCCACTGGATGCGCGCCTCCGGGTCCTCGACGAGCGTCTTGACGAGGAGCCACTGGCGCTCGACGTCGAAGCGGAGGAAGCGCTTGCCCTTGTCGTCCCAGGCGAGGCCGTCGTTGCCGACGTGGACGAAGCCCGGGCTCGCGACCGGCGCGCCCTCGAGCGTGGTCAGGTAGAGGAGGAGATCGGCGTCGCGCCCGGTCCGGTGCGAGAGGTGCGGGAGGAGCTGCCCGCCCTGCGCCCGCGAGAGATCACCGACGGCGAGCGTTCCGCCCGGCCGCTCGCGGGCGACGGTCCTCGCCGCCCGCTCGATCGCCGCGACGAAGCGCGGGATCCCGTAGTGCCGGTCGTCCTGGCGGAGCCACGTGTAGCCCTCGCCCTCGCGCGGCAGCTCGGCCCCGCCGGTGAGCACGCCGCGGTGCGGCATGCCGATCGAGCCCTCGAACGAGGGGACGACGGGGTTCGGCGTGCGCCCGCAGCCGAGCAGCGCGAGCGCCGCGGACGCCAGCCATGCGCGCGAGCCGGACCGCATGGGGAGGTTGTAACCGATAACGCGCTGCGAGGTGAAATGCGTTCAAAACGCACTTGCCGCATTGCACCCCTCAGGTTTCCAGCTAGACATCGCCCCGGGTCGGACAGGGTTGGAGGGACGATGGCGCTCGAGGGACCTTCGCTTCGCTGGGTGCGCGTGAACGAGACGAATGACGGCGGTGACACGCTTGCGCGGGCGCTGCGCCTGGCCCGCGAGGTCGAGGAGCTGCTCGAGGCCTCGCCGTCGGAGGCTGCGCCGGACTCCGCGCGCGCCGCGCACTCGACCCGCATCGCCCGCGCGATGGCCGCGAGTCTCGTCGACGAGCTCGAGGCGATCGTGCGGAGCGCGCGCGCGAGCGCGTCGATGCCGGTCGCGCGCAAGAGCGGGATCGCCTGACCGTCACCAGCGCTGGCTGACCGGCGCCACGTCGTCGATCTCGCTCTCGAGGCGCACCGTCGAGATGCCCGCCTCGATCGGCGGGCCGACCATGAGGGCCACCGGATCGATCGGCCGCGCGCCGTCGATCACCGGATGCGCCGGCTCCCGCACGGCGGTCGAGGTTCGACGCTTCGCGGCACGCGAGATCAGAAACGCCACACCGGAGAGCGCGAGCCCGACCGTGAGGCCGCCGAGAAACGAGGGGGATCGCAGATCGACGGATCGCATGACCCCGGGCGGCAGCAATGGTCGCGCCACGAGGCGTCGTCGAGCGCGGCCGTGCGGCGCGGCTCGGCGCCCTTCGTGGCGAAGCCACCGCCGAGGAGGAGGACGGAGACGAGCATCACACCGTCGAAGCGCATCGGAAGAAAGCGTCAGCAAGGCTTGTTCCGCTGCGTGAGACCGGAAAAACCGCGTGGTTCACGCAAGCGGCCCCGGCGTTCGCGCCATTTTGGCGAAGGCCCCGGTCGCTCGCGTCAACCCGGCAAGTAGCTCGCGATGCGCGTCTCGATCGTGCGGACCGCGTCGGCGCTCGCGTAGCTGTCGGGCAAGACGAGCTTGCCGTCGTTCCGTCCGACATAGCCCTGGTCGACGAACGCGAGGAGCGCGTTGTCGATCACCGGCCGGCTCACCGCCTCGCGGAGGGCGATCTCGCCGGCGAGGAACATGCGCTCGCCCGCGTTGATCGCGCGCTTGGCGAGGTCCTTCGACGCGAGCGGCCCCTTGAGGAGCGCCGCGAGCGACCGCGCGGCGACGCGGTAGCCCTCGACGAAGCTCTGCACCATGCGGGCGTGCAGGATCACGCGCTCGCGACCCTCGCCGGAGGCGGCGATGCCCACGTTGCCCGCGTCGTCCTTCACCACCTCGCCGTCCTGCTCCATCGCCCCGAGGGTCTCGGCGAAGATCGTCTCGAACGTCGCGTCGGCGCGGAACTGGAACTCGTACTTGAAGAGGCGCGAGAGCGCCTGCACGCGCTCGGCGAGGAGCGTCGGAGCGAGCGCGGCCTCGCCGCGCGCGGCCGCGGCGACGAGCGGCGTCGCGATCATCGCGCGCGAGACGAAGAAGTGGACGACGAGGTTCTTCGCGAGATCGAGCGGCAGGCGCTGGTTGTCCGGGACGATGTAGACCGCGTCGGGGCCCGGGCGGACGCGCTTCTGCTCGTCGCCGAGCGGCAGGCCCGGCAGGTGCGTCTGCACGTTGCCCGCGCGGTAGAGGAGCTCGCACGCCTCGCGGATGGCGCCGTGGCGGAGCGCGAAGGTGTCCCCGCCGAGCAGCAGGGACGGCGTGAACCGCGCGCCCTCGGCCTCGAGCATGCGCGCGAGCCGCTCGCAGCCGGCGATCAGGTCCGGATGCGAGACGCCGCGCTTGCCGTGGGTGAGGAGGGCCGCGGCGACGAGCGCGCTCGGCGTCACCGCCGTCACGCGGTTGATCTCGTTCATCACGCGGTATGCCAGGCGCGCCACGAGCGCGCGCCGGCGCGCGGGCGTCAGCGCGCTGGCGCTCGCGCCGATCTCGGCGAGCACGCCGTCGAGGGTGAGCAGCTCGCCGAACTGCACGTTCAGCGTGCCGTAACGTCCGAGCGCGGTCTCGGCCGCGCCGACGAGGCCGCGCACGTCCTCCTTCTGCTTCTCGCCGCCGGTGAGCTCGCGCACGTAGGCGCGCTCCTCCACGAGGCGCTCGTAGCCGATCGAGATCGGGCAGAAGTAGACCTTCCTCCCGGGCTGGCCGTTGGTGCCCTCGGCGGCGCCGAGCACCGCATCGACGACGATCGACAGCAGACCGAGCTTCGGCGGAAGGAGCTTGCCCGTGCGCGAGCGTCCGCCCTCGAGGAAGAACTCGAGCGGCCAGCCGTCTTTGAGGAGCCGTCGCATGTACGCGTCGACGACCGCGGCGTAGAGGCGATCGCCCTTGAAGCTGCGGCGGATGAAGAACGCGCCCGCGCGCCGGAGGATCGGCCCGAGGGGGAAGAACGAGAGGTTGTCTCCCGCGGCGACGAGGGGGACGGGGAGGTTCGCGTGGAAGAAGATCCACGTCAGCACGATGTAGTCGACGTGCGACTTGTGGCTGGGCAAGAGGACGAGCGTGCCGTCCTTCGCCGCCTCGCGGAGGCGCGCGAGGCCCTCCTGATCGATCTCGAAGCTCGAGTACATGCGCGCGACGGTGGCGTCGAACGCGGCGTCGAGCGCGCGGATGGCGTTGGGATCGACCTGCGCCTCGAGCTCGCGCAGCATCGCGAGCGCGCGCCACGACAGGACGCGGCGCTCGGTCTCGCCTTCGCCCGCCATGTCGCGGATGATCTTCTGCAGGCGCGGGCTGCGCAGGACCTGGTCGCGGAGGCGATCGGCCGGCTTCTTCGCCGGACCGGTGACCGCGCGACGCTCGCGCTCGAGCCGGCGGAGCAGCGCGTACGTGAGCCGCCGCACGAGCACGTCGTCCGGCGGGGTGACGCCGCCGTTCTCCTTCGTCTCGTGGGCGATGAACGCCTTCACGTCGACGGGCTCGCCGGCGCGGAGGGTGACGTGGCGGTAGTTCATCAGGAACTGGACCACCGTGCGGATCTTGCCCGGCCACTCCCGCGGGCCGAAGAGCGCATCGACGACGTTGTGCTTCTGCTCGTCGGGGCTGCGCGTCCAGACGAAGACCTGCGGCACGAGGAGGATGGGCGCGTTGCGCGCGCGCTGCGCCTCGAGCACGCCGCGCAGGTACGCGTCACCCTCGGTCTTGCCGCGCGACGGGATCGGCCGGGCGGCGCCGCCGCGACGGCGCATCACCGGCGCGGGCTCGAGCAGGTTCGGCGGTCGCTTGAGGAACAGCGCGGCGGACGAGCCCTCGTCGATCGCGCGGCGGAGGCGCCCGACCTCGTCGGCCTCGGTGCGCTTGCGCAGCGTCTCGAGCCAGCCGCGCCCGCCACGTCCCATCGGCTCGAGGACCCACAGGCCCATGTCGTTCGCGAAGCGGACCTGCGGGAGCGCGAGCTTCTTCGTGAGGTAGTCGAGCGCGAGGAAGTCGACGAACGACAGGTTGCGCAGCACGTAGACGACCGTGCCGCGCGCGTCGGCGGCGAGCACCTGATCGGCCCACGTCTGGTCGACCTCGATGTGCTCGAAGAAGCGCTGGTAGATCCACGCCAGCGCCGGGTTCGGTTGATACGAACGGAGCGACCCGCCCGCCATGATGAGCGGCCTCCGGGCGGATCAGCCGCCGAACGCCTTCTGGACGATGGCGATGATCTTCTTCGAGGTGTCCGGCCCGAGCCCGACCTTCGAGCCGTAGGGCCAGCCGTAGTTGAACATCTGGACCTGGTCGCACGAGAGCGACACGAGGATGTCCGCCGGCAGCGCCGTCGTCGGTGCGCCCTGCACGCCCGGAGGCGGCGGCTGGCCGATCTGGAAGCCGAACTCGGCGTACATGCACGACTGGCGCGGCGTCTGGAAGTTCGACTCCTTGCCGAAGAGCTCGAGGATGTCCTCGCGCATCTTCTTGTCGGTCACGGACATCGAGCCGAGGATGCGGAAGTTGTAGTAGCGCGGCACGTTCTGCGCGCTCTGCGCCGGCGTCCCTCCCGGCAGGAGCCCCGGCGGGATGAGCCCGGGCGGCAGGGCCTGCGCCGCGCCGCTCAGCCACTGCTGGATCTGGGGCGGGAGCTGGATGGGGCTGGCGGCTGCCGGCGCGCCGGGCTGCTGCTCCGGCGGCTCGAAGTTCTGGAGCCGGAAGATGGTGATCGGCTCCTGCTTCTTCTGCTCGAAGGGCTGCGCGAGCGACGAGCTGCATGCGGTCTGAGCCAGCACGAGGCCAGCAGCGGCGAACAGGAAGAACGCGGCGGTGCGCTTCATGGCGCGCGAGCCTACCACGGGGTATGGTCGTGCCGCGATGGTGCGAATCAAGAAGATCGACCATGTGGCCGTCTGCGTCGACGACGTCGATGCCGCAATTGCAAAGTACAAGGACGTCCTCGGCCTCGAGCCCGCGGTCCGCGAGGTGGTCGAGTCGCAGAAGACGGAGGCGGTGCTCCTTCCGATTGGGGAGACCTCGATCGAGCTGATCGCGCCGAAGGGCAACGAGGGGCTCGTGAAGTTCCTCGCCAAGCGCGGCCCGGGCATCCACCACATCGCCGTCGAGGTGGAGGGCATCGAGCAGGCGCTCGCGACGCTGAAGGCGCTCGGCGTCCAGCTGATCGACGAGACCCCGCGCAAGGGCGCGCGCGGTCACAAGGTGGCGTTCCTACACCCCAAGGCGACGGGCGGCGTGCTCGTCGAGCTGGTCGAGCCGGATCACGCCTGACACCGGGAGGGGGAGCGATGATCTTCCGCCAGCTCTTCGACAAGGAGTCGTCGACCTATACCTACCTGCTCGGCGACGAGGCGAGCCGTCAGGCCGCGCTCGTCGATCCGGTCGTCGAGCACGTGGAGCGGGACCTGAAGCTCGTCGCGGAGCTCGGGCTGCGCCTCGTCGCGGTCTTCGATACGCACGTGCACGCGGATCACGTCACCGGAGCCGGCACGCTGCGGGCGCGGACCGGGGCGCGGACGCATCTGTCGTCGCGCGGCGGCGCGCCGTGCGCGGACGTGATGCTCGACGAGGGCGTCGTCGTGCACGTCGGCGCGATCGCCGTCCGGGCCCTGGCGACGCCGGGGCACACGAGCGGGTGCACGTCGCTCCTCGTCGAGGCTCCGGGCGCTCGTCCGCGCGTGTTCACCGGTGACACGCTGCTCATCCGCGGGTGCGGCCGCACCGACTTCCAGGAGGGCGACGCGGCCACGCTCTGGCGCTCGGTCCACGAGAAGCTCTTCACCCTGCCGGACGACACGCTCGTCTTCCCCGCGCACGACTACCGCGGCTACACCGTCTCGACGATCGGCGAGGAGAAGGCGCACAACCCGCGCCTGGGCGGGACGATGACCGCCGAGGCGTTCCTCGCGCTGATGGCGAACCTCGATCTCCCGCCGCCCGCGAAGATCCACGAGGCGGTGCCGGCGAACCGGGCCTGCGGTCAGCGGACCTGACGCGCGCGGATCACGCGGCGCACACGAAGTCCGCGCCCTCCATCAGCCCGGCGGCCGCGAGCCGGGCGCGGACCACGTCGCGGGCGCCGGGCGCGCCCACCGCGACGACGAGCAGCGCGCGCTCGGACGCGACGCGCGCGAGCCCTTCGGCCGGCGCGAGCACGGGCGCTTCGCGCGCGACGCGCTTTCGCGGATCGATGTCGACGAAGAACGACGGCCACGCGTCGTGGGCCTCGAGCGCGCGGGCGAGCCTCCGTCCCGTGCGTCCGGCGCCCCACACCGCGAACGGCCGCGCGGCGCGCTCCAGGTGCTTCGCGAGGTAGTGCGCCCGGGCGTGGAGCAGCCGCGCCTCCGAGTAGCGCGGATCGTTCACCGTCAGCGTGCCCGCGTGGCGTCTCCAGCGGAACAGGACGCGCGGCACCTTCGCCATCCCGAAGCCGGCCTCGTGCATGCGCAGCCACAGGTCCCAGTCCTCGGGCCACGGCGGATCGTGGAAGGCGCCGGCGGCGAGGAGCGCGGCGCGCCGCATGGTCACCGACGGATGGCACAGCGGCGACTCGACGAAGATCGCGTTCGCGTGCTGCTCCTTCGTCACCACGTCGTTCTGCCATCCGACGTAGCGCGCGATCCCTTCGGAGGGAGCCGCGCCTTCGAGGTCGACGAAAGGCTCGACCTGCGTCGCGACCACGCCGAGCGACGGATCGCCCGCGAGGAGCGCGGCCGACGCGGCGAAGCGTCCGGGCAGCGAGACGTCGTCGGCGTCCATCCGCGCGACGAGGTCGCCCCGGCTCGCGGCGAGCCCTGCGGCGAGCGCGGGCACGATCCCCTCGCCGGGGCTGGCGATCGGGACCACGCGCCGATCGCGCGCGGCGTGCTCGGCGACGATCCGCGCGGAGCCGTCGCGCGATCGATCGTCGATCGCCACGACCTCGTCGCCGGCGTCGAGATCCGCGAGCACGCTGCCGAGCGCCTCGTCGATCGTCGGCGCCGCGTCGCGGTAGGGGAGGAGGACCGAGATCACGGCGTGAGGAGGAAGAGATCGACGGGCAGGTTCGAGCCGCCCGCGGTGAGGAGCCGGAGCTCGGCCTTGGCGTCGATCGCACCGAGCGCGATCGCGTCGGTCGTCGTCTCGAGCGCCTGCACGGCGGCGGGGAGCGCGGTCGACGATCCGCCGGCGCGCACGGCGCCGCCCCAGGCGCCGCCCCGGGGGGAGACTCCGGCGTGGGCCGTCTTCGGCCGCCCGAGCGCGAGTCGGTACTGCATGCCGTAGTTGCCGAGGAGCTTCTGCGCTTCGCCCGTCGTCGCGTCGACGCCCTCGAGGGTCGCGTCGATCGAGCCGTCGCCGAGGCGGAGGCGGCGGACACCGGGCGCCTGCGCATCGTCGGTCGCGGCGATCAGCACGTCGGCCGCCGGGAACGTGCCGCGCTGGTGATCGGGATCGCGCGCGAGGAGCGAGAGCCCCGCGGTGACCGTCGCCGCGTCGGCGGTCGCCGGGACGCTCACGAACGACACCTTCACCGTCGCGTCGACGACGACGTCGTAGATGGCGTGCACCAGCTCGTCCTTCTCCGCGTGGAGCGCGTCGAGCGCCGGATCGAGCAGCACCCGCTCTCCGGGAGGTACGACGATCTCGATCGGCGCACGATCTCCGAGCCAGTCGAGGAGCACGGTCTTGCCGACGGAGACGTACTGCTTCGACGGCGCCGCGAGGCCCCGGCGCAGGATGGTGATCTTCGCCGGCGATGCGCCCTGATCGAGCACGACGATGGGGAACTTGCGCGGGAGCGCGCCGCCGTTCGCGTGATAGACGTAGAGCCGGTACCGACCCTTGGGGATCGTGTCCGCGTAGAGCACGCCGTCGGCGCTCGGCAGCTCGGGCGAGTCCGAGAAGATGAGCGCGGGCGCGTCGTCGGGCGTGCACACGACGACGGGCAGGCACGGCGCGCTGCTCTCCTTCATCCCGGCCATCGACACGATCTCACCCGGCTGCGCGGCGGCGATCGACGACGCGAACGCCGGCGGCGGGACGAGCGGCGCGCCCGTGCACGACGTTCGCGCGGACCGGAGCGTCGAGCCGGCCGGGCACGACGGACCGGCGTCGGCATCGTCCGGCGCGGCGTCGCGCGCCGGCGCCGGTGCATCCGCGCGCGCGGCTGCGTCGCTCGATCCCGCATCGTCCACGCGGCCTCCGCCGGTCTCCGATCCCGAGCACGCGAGAAGAGGAGGAGCGAAGAAGAGGAGGAGCGCGAGGACCGCCTTCGCCGCGCGCCCGCGCGCCGGGCCCTCGGGTCCCTCGGTGGAAGCACACATGACACTACTTGATACGACATCGGGATTCGCGGGACAAACGTTTGATCTCACGACAGTTTCTCGGTTCGCCTTGCGCGTCCGACGGGGCCGCGGGAGCGCGGTGCGCCGGCCGCGGGTGACAATTTGGTCCATTCGCGACGAGCCGAAACGTGCGCTCGACGTTTTGGTGTATGTTGCGCGGCCATGAAGATCCTCCGGAATTCCAGAGGCATCGCCGCGGTGCTCGCGATCCTCGCCGGGGTTGCCGTGGCCCCTCCCGCGTCCGCGCAGCCCGCTCCGGCCGACAAGCCCGCCGCCCCGAAGCCCGCCGAGAAGCCGGCCGCCGACAAGGCCGCCCCCGAGAAGCCTGCGGCCAAGACGCCCGCGACGAAGCCGGCGGATCCGAAGGCCCTGCTCGCGTCGGGCGAGAAGAAGTTCAAGGCGAACGACTTCGCCGGCGCGCTCGCGGCCTTCGAGGCGGCCAACGCCGCGAAGTCGTCGCCGGAGGCGCAGCGCTACATCGCGCTCTGCCAGGACAACCTCGGTCACTACACCGAGGCCGCCGCGGCGTACGACGCGTTCCTCGCCGCCGTCCCGGTGAAGATGAAGACCGAGGGCGAGGAGGCGAAGAAGCGCCTCGAGGCGATCCGCGCGATGCCGGGCAAGCTCCACGTCGAGTCGACGCCGGTCGCGGCCGTCGGGGTCGACGGCCAGCCGCCGGGCGACAAGATCACGCCGGCCGATCTCGAGCTGCCTCCGGGCAAGCACAAGGTCACGTTCTCGGCCGAAGGCTACGAGACGATGGACAAGGAGATCGACGTCCCCTTCGCCTCGAAGCAGGACGTGAAGGTCGATCTCGTGGCGAAGCCGCCGCCGCCGCCGCCCCCGCCGGTCGTCGCGGAGCAGCCGGCGCCGCCTCCGCCGCCGCCTCCTCCTCCGCCGCCGGAGCCGCGCAGCAAGGTGCCGGCCTACGTGACAGGCGCGGTCGCGATCGTCGCCGCGGGCGTCGGTACCGGCTTCGGCATCAAGGCGCTGTCGCAGTCGAACGACTTCAAGGACAACCCGACGACGAAGAAGGCCGACGACGGCGAGAACAACGCGCTCGTCGCGGACATGATGTTCGGCATCGCGATCACGTTCGGCGTGACCAGCGCGGTCCTCTTCCTCTCGAGCGACGAGCCGAAGAGCGCCAAGGCGAGCACGCCGGTGAAGGCGGCCGCGGCGCCGAAGAAGAAGGTCACGATTGTCCCGGCGCCCTACGTCTCGCCCTCGGGCGGCGGCGTGGCCACCACCGTTCGCTTCTGATGAGGACGAGCATGAATTCGAAGATGAAGAAGGCTTTCGTCCTCGCGCTCGTGTCGTCGTCGCTCGCGCTCGGCTGCGAGCTCATCGTCGACTTCGACCGCACGCGCATCCCCGTCGAGGGCGCGCCCGAGGCGAGCGCGGACGGCGCGACGCCGCCCGACACCGGCGCGCCCGACACCGGCGCCGACACCGGCGCGACCGATGCGGCCACGGACGCGACCGACGCGGGCACCGATGCGACCACGGACGCGGCGGACGCGGGCGAGGACGCGGACGCGTCCTGATCGTCAGAATCGGAGCGAGAACGTCGCGCCGATCACCGGGACCCACGCGGTCGTCCGCTGGGTCACCGCCTGCTGCGGGTAGCTCCACGACGCGCCCTGCTTCGTCTGCACCAGCGTGAACGCGGGCGCATCGAAGCGGAGCGCGATCGCGCCGCCGACCACGTGCGTGCGCATGAGATCGAGGCCGAGCTCGGCGTAGCCGGCGACGCCGGTGTTCTTCGCCTTGCCGTAGCCCTCGGGATCGCGGCCGACGTGGTCGAGCGCGACGCCCGTGCCGAGGAACGGCGACGTGTCGGTCGCGGCGAAGTGATGGCGGACGCCGCCCGAGAGGCTGACGTACGAGAGCTCACCCTCGGGCTTCGGCTCGAGGAGGCCGAGGCTGAAGATCGTCAACGCGGCGGCGGCCGGCTCGGCGAAGGCCTGGCCGGCGAGGCGGAGATCGCCCACGAACGACCAGCGATCGGAGCCGGCGGACAGGCCGAGGTGCGCGCCGGCGCCGGTCCCGCCGCCCGGCGCGGCGGCGGCGACGATGCCCAGCCAGGCGTGGACCTCGCTGGCCTTCTTCTTCGGGACCCGCGCCTCCTGGCCCACGACGTTCGTGACCGTCTGCGTCTCGGCGACCGGCTTGGCGTCGGCGGTCGCCTCGACGAGCCGCGGCGCCGCGACCGGCACCTCGTCGAGCCCCGACAGCACGAGCTGCTTCTCGATGCGCGGTCCGCCCGCCTCGCGCTCGGACACGAGCGTCAGGACGACCTTGCCTCCGAGCTTCGCGATGCGGATGCGGTGACGTCCGTACGGCGCCTGCTCGTGCACCTCCGCGCAGACGATCGCCTCGACCGCCTCGGCGTCTTCCTTCGTGACGCCGACGAAGCGCTCGACCGCGCACGTCGGATCGGCGACCGGCGGCGGGGCGGGCTCGTCGGCGCGGGCAGGGGACGAGGCGAAGGCGGCGGCGAAGAAGGAGAAGGACGCGAAGGCGATCGTGCGCATGCCTTCGGTGTGCGCACCGCCTCGGTCGCGGCCAAATGACGCCGCCTGACACGTCCCTTCAGCGGAGCGGGATCTTCGCCAGCACGTGCGCGGTCGTCGCCCGCGCCTGCGTGAACACGCGCACCCGCGCCACCGGATCGAGCCACAGGCCGACCGCGATCGCCGCGGTCATCGCGAACACCGCCCAGTGGAGCTTCGTGCCCTCCGCCCGGCGGCGCACCCGCTGCTCGTGCAGCTTCTGCTTCGAGAGCACCGTCTTCATCGGGGGCTTCGGCGCCGCCTTCGGAGCGGTCGACGGCCACGGCGGCAACGCCGGCGACGGCGCGCGCGGCGGAGGCGGCAGCACGACGACGTCGCAGGCGGGCTCGGGCGCCGGTCCGGGCGGCGGGAGCCGGATCGCGAGCTCGCGCAGGATGCTGTCGGCCATGTCCTTCGAGCGAACGAGCGTCTCGGCTTCGTCGTCGTACGTCATCCCCCCTGTTCCGCTGCAATTCGGGCGCCGTACCCGGACCGCGGCGGCGTCACCGGAACCTGACGCTCCCACCGGATTGGCGCCGAGGTAGGCCCTGCGCGCGGCTGCATTCGTGCAGCGTGATCGTTCGACGTGCCGTGGGATCCGCCCCTCGCATCGAGGGCGATCCCCCGCGCTCAGCCGAGATGCTCGATCACGCGATCCACGTCGGGCGGGAGCGGCACCGGCACGTTCGCGAGCACGGCGTCGACCTCGGGCAGCTGCTTCTCGTGATAGCCGAGCTTGAACTCGGTGAACTTGAGCGCGCTCGCGGTCGAGACGATCACCACGCGGTCGCTGCCGCCGATGACGCCTCGCTCGCGGAGCTTCCTCGCGCAGGCGATCGCCACCCCGGTGTGCGGATCGGCGTAGAGGCCGGTGCGGTCGGCGCGGGCGGCCGCGTCAGCGAGCTCGCTCTCGGTCGCCTGCTCGACGACGCCGTTCATCGCCTCGAGCGCGGCCATCGCGCGCGGCGCGCTCACCGGGTTGCCGATGCGGATCGCGCTCGCCTGCGTCGGCTGCGCGACCACCGGCGCGACGTCCTTCTGGTGCGCGACGAACGCGCGGTACATCGGGTTCGCGTTCGCGGCCTGCGCGATGACGAGGCGCGGGAGCCTCGTGATGACGCCGAGCTCCTTCGCCATCGCGAAGCCCGCGTGCAGCGCGGACGCGTTGCCGAGGTTGCCGCTCGGGATCACCACCCAGTCGGGCGACTCCCACCCGAGCTGCTGCGCGATCTCGAGCGCGACGGTCTTCTGTCCCTCGATGCGCAGCGGGTTCATCGAGTTCGCCAGGTACACGAGCCCGCGCGCGGCGAGCTCGCGGACGACGGCCATGCAGCCGTCGAAGTCGGTCTCGAGCGCGAGGACGCGCGCGCCGTGCGCGAGCGGCTGGACGAGCTGCGCCACGCTCACCATCCCGCGCGGGAGCAGCACGACGACCGGCAGGCCGGCGGCCGCGCCGTACGCCGCGAGCGCCGCCGAGGTGTCGCCGGTGCTCGCGCACGCGATCGCCTTCACCGCGAGCTTGCCCGTACGCTGCGCGTGGTTGACCACGCTGACGAGCACCGTCATGCCGAGGTCCTTGAACGAGCCGGTGTGCGTGGTCCCGCACTGCTTGACGAGCAGCTCGCCGAAGCCGAGCTCGTTCGCCAGGCGGCGCGCCGGGTAGAGCGGCGTCATGCCTTCGCCGGTGGTCACGATCGCGTCGTCGGGGATCTCGGGCGCGACCCACTCGCGCTTGGTCCACACGCCGGACGCGGCGCGCGCGTTCCAGCGCGCGTCGAACAGCTTCCGCCATTCGGCGCCCGGCGTCTCGGCGAGCGCCGCCATGTCGTGCCGCACGGTGAGGAGCGCGTCGCACGTCGGGCAGCGGTAGATCGCCTGCGTGAGCGGATGGCTTCCGTCGCAGCCGCGGAAGCAGCGAAAGGTCGCGGTGTGGCGGGTCACGTCTTCTCCTGCCTTCGGCTCAAGGTACGCAGCGAAGGAACGGCGTGCCCGACTTCGACGGCTTGCACGCGGAACGGCTCGGGCAGTCCTTGTCGGTGCAGCAGACCTGCATGCACTTGCGGAGCTCGGGGTCGCAGTAGTGCGACTGGCAATCGGTGTCGTCCCCGCACGTCGCGCCCAGTTGCGCTCCGCCGCTTCCCGGCGGAATGCAGAATTTGAGCTGATCGTTGCCGGTGTTGCCGTAGCCGCACACGCTCCCGCCGAAGTTCTGCTGCGTGCAGCTGTTCGCCGTGCAGCACGAGGGCGTGCAGTGCTGCGGCAAGAACCCGACGCAGTTGTCGTTCTTGCACTGGGATTGCTGCGTGCAAACGCCTGCGTCCGTCGGGCTGACGTCCTTGCCGCCCGGATTCGGGACACCGCACGCCCACACGAAGTGCGAGGGGGCCGGCGTCTTGATCTCGAGGACGCGGCACGTCGTGCCGCTCGCGCAGTCGGTCGCGACGCAGCAGGTGTCGACGCACTTGTTCCCGTCGCAGAAGCCCGACCGGCACTCG
>JBDHVD010000076.1:0-25454 GCA_039809525.1 Labilithrix sp.
GAAGAGTCGTTCGAGCTCGCCGCGCAGAATGTCGATCGTCGGATTCATCGTGCTGCTTCGCCTCGCGAAATGAAGTGACCACGGCCCTGCGGCCGACCCCCCAGACCAGAAGGAACGCTCAAGAAAAGCCGGGGGACTGTAGCGGAAAAATCCGTGGTCGAAACCCGAAAGATCGGATCACGCAGCGCGTCGCGCGCCCGCGATATCAGACGGAATTTCTCCGCCGAAGCGGGGGTGCTCCGACGTTCTCGCACGAACCTGCCACGCACGTCTCGCGGGCGTCTCGAACACCTACCGGTCGGCGCACTGACCAGGTAACGTCGAAGGTTGGAGGAGCTCGACTTCATGCGCCGCCTGCTCGCCCTGCTCGCCTTCTCGATCCTCGTGCTCACGCTCGCGATGGCCTGCGGGTCGTCGAGCGAATCCCTCTTCACCGGCGGCGACGGGCCCGACGGGTCGACGAGCGGCGATCCCCCTCCTCCCCCGCCCTTCGTCCCCGGTGACGGCGGCGGTGGCGGCGACGGATCGGCGTTCGTGATCGCGATCGCCCCGGCCGATCCGGTGGTGACGTACACGGCGGGGCAGCCTGCGCCCACGGTTCAGTTCAAGGCCACGCTCTCGAACGGCCAGGCCGTCCCCGCGACGTTCACGCTCGATCGCGGCGAGCTCGGGACGCTCGGTCCGTCGACCGGCCTCTTCACGGCGTCGGGCGCCGTCGGCGGGAAGGCGAACGTCACGGCGACGTGGAACGGCACGACCGCGGCCACGACCGTCACGGTGAAGCTCGTGGTGGTGCAGAACGGCGCCGCCGCGTCCGATGCCGGCGCGGACGGCGGCGGAGCCGGCGGAGCCGGAGGCGTCGGCGGCGAGGGCCCGGGCGGAGCAGTGAGCGCGCCGATCGTCGCCGTGCTGAAGGGGACACCGGTCGCCGATCCCGGCCTCGCGATGCTCTACCCGTACGACAAGACGGTGTGGCCGCGCGGCATCCTCGCGCCGCTCCTTCAGTGGGCGCCGGGCGCGCAGGCCGACTACGACGCGGTCCGCATCACCATCAGCGAGAACGCGTTCACCTACGAGGGCACGTTCGCGAAGACGGCGACGCCGTTCATCCACCATCCCGTCCCGCAGCAGGCGTGGAAGCAGATGCTCTCGTCGAACGGCGGCGAGGAGGTCACCGTCTCGCTCGTCTTCGCGAAGGGCAACGTCGCGTACGGGCCGCTCACCACGAAGTGGAAGGTCGCGTCGGCGCCGCTCAAGGGCATCGTCTACTACAACTCGTACGGCACGAAGCTCGCGAAGAACTTCACGGGCGCGATGCCGGACAACGGGCTCTTCGGCGGCGCGACGCTCTCGATCAAGGGCGGCTCCACCGATCCCGCGCTCGTGGCGGGCGGCGACGGCGACAAGACGTACTGCCGCGTCTGCCACTCGGTCGCGGCGAACGGCTCGGTCCTCATCACGCAGCGCAGCCTCGGCGACGAGAAGCGGTTCTCGACCTACGATCTCAAGACCGGCGCCGAGACGACGATGGCGCCCGAGGGATCGACGGCGAACTACGCCTGGCCGGGCATCTATCCGGACGGCTCGATGTTCCTCAACGACTCGAGCTCGGCCGCCGGATCGTCGAGCGCGGCGAACGTGCTCTTCTCGATCGTGAGCGGCGCGGGCCCGCAGACGCCGGCGCCGGTGGCGACGACCGGCTGGCCCGCGGGCTTCCGCGCGGCGTTCCCCGCGTTCTCGCCCGACGGCAAGAAGGTGGCGTTCACCATGTTCGCCGGCGCGACCGGCGCCGACAAGCGGACGCTCGGCATGATGACGTTCGACAAGGCGACGGGCGCGTTCGGTCCGCTCACCACGCTGCACGTCCCCGCCGACGCGGCGCACACCGCGCTCTACCCGGCGTTCCTCCCGACGAACGACGCGATCGTCTTCGAGATGGAGACCCGCTACAACACGCGCGACTACGGGGGCACGCGCGCCGACGCCGACGTCGCGCCTCCGGATCCGAAGGCCGATCGCGGCACGCGCGCGAAGCTGTGGTGGATCCACCTCGCGACCAAGACCGCGGTGCCGCTCGAGAAGCTGAACGGCACGGGCTACGTCCCCACCGGACCGAACGGCCACGACGACGACGCGACGCTCAACTACGAGCCGACGGTGAACCCCGTGCCCTCGGGCGGCTACGCATGGGTGGTCTTCACCAGCCGGCGCCTCTACGGCAACGTCGCCACGATCAACCCGTTCTACAGCGATCCGCGCTACCACGACCTTCGCGCGACGCCGACGCCGAAGAAGCTGTGGGTCGCGGCGATCGATCTGAACGCGCCGCCGGGCACCGATCCGAGCCACCCGGCGTTCTACCTGCCCGCGCAGGAGCTGCTCGCCGGCAACTCGCGCGGCTACTGGGTGGTCGATCCGTGCCGGTCGAACGGCAGCTCGTGCGAGACGGGCGACGAGTGCTGCGGCGGCTTCTGCCGTCCCGACACGTCCGGCGCGCTCGTCTGCAGCGACAAGGTCCCGGTCTGCGCCCAGGAGTTCGAGAAGTGCACGAAGGACTCCGACTGCTGCAGCTCCCCCACCGTGCAGTGCATCAACGGACGCTGCGCGGTCCCGCTGCCGAAGTAGTCAGCCGATCCCGAGGAGCCGCTTCAGCACCGCGACGAGCCGCTGCCATGCGCCGGGATCGGCGCCGGGCGGCGGCGGCGGAGGCGCGCCCGCCTCGAGCGAGGCGAGCACCTCGCTCGCCGACTTCGACACGAACACGCCCAGGCAGTCCGCGCAGCGCAGGAGCTCGGCGGTCGTGGGCCGCCCCTCGACCGCGTAGCGATCGGGCGCGAGCTGGCGGGTGCAGCGCGGGCACGCGCCCGACGCGAGCGCCTCGTTGCGGCTCGGTCGCTCGATCGGCGGCGCGGGCGGCCCGGCGCGGAGCGCATCGGCCGTCACCTTCCGGACCTCGCCGTCGAACCAGTCGACCCAGATGCCGCCGCACGCGGTGCACACGTCGACCTCGCACTCCTCGAGCGCGTGCTGGGTCATCGACTCGGCGCATCCCGGGCAGCGGATCGCCGCGCCGCGATAGCCCGGCGTTCGCCCGGTCAGGTCCATGAAGCGATCGCGCTCATCTCCGGTCCACTGTAGCGCGCCGGCGCGCCTGCGGTGACGTGCGTGGCGTCGTCAGCGGTCCTTGTCCGGAGCGAGGACGCCGCTCGTCACGCGGGCCGCGAAGAGCCGCTCGCTCGCATGCTGGCGCGAACCGACGAGCGGCGCGGGCACGAGGCCGGTCATCACGAGGAGCCCGGCGATCGCGACGAAGCCGAGGCGCTCGGTCGTCTTCAGCGCGACCGGCGCCTCGCGCGACCGACCGGTGAACAGGGAGAAGTACATGCGGAGGACGGCGATCCCCGTCAGCGCGCTGCTCGCGACGACGAGGAACCCGAGCCACGGAAACGCCTTTACCGCGCCGCCGAGGAGGAGCTCTTCGCCCACGAAGCCGAGCGTCCCGGGGAAGCCGGAATACGACAGCCCGAGGAGGAGGAACGTGGCGGCGAGCAGCGGCTTGCGCTCGTGAGCTCCGTGATGCCGGGTGAGGTCGAGCTCCCCTCGCCTCGCCTCGAGCACGAGCAGACAGCGGCCGAGGCCGACGAACGAGATGCTCGACGACAGCCACAAGACGAGCGCTCCGGTGAGCGCCTCGTGCGACGTGCAGTCGAGCCCCGCCATCACCAGCGCCGACTGGCTCACGAACAGGTACGCGCACGCTCGGCGCGCCGAGCGCTGGACGACGGCCTGCGCGGCCGCGTAGACCGCGGTGACGAGCGAGAGGATCGCGACGACCCGCAGGAGCCCCGCGGGCGCGCGCGGGACGACGAGGACGGCGATCACGTACGTGCCGACCTGAGGCGAGCTGAAGAGGATCGCCGGACCGAGGCGCCCGTGCTCGAACATCGCCGGCAGCCATGCGTGCGCGGGGAAGATGCTCTTGCGGATCATCGCGCCCGCGACGATCAACGTCAGCGCCGCCAGCTCGAGGGTGCTCCCGTGCGTCGTCGCCCGCGTGATGAGGACGGCGCCGGCGCCGAACAGGATCGCCGACGCCGTCAGCCACAGACCCGTGGCGTGACGCCGCGTGCTCCGCGTCGTCATGAGCGCGCCGCGCAGCGACGCGATCGAGCCCGCCCAGGCGAGGGCGAGCACGAGCGGGTGCTCGGTCAGGAACGCCGCCATCGTGAACAGCGTCGAGCTGGCGGTCGCGCGGATTCGCTCGGCGCCGAAGACGAGCGGCGGCGTCACGACGATGGTGAACAGCCACAACCCCGCGGCGAGCGCCGGCAGGACGAGCGAGAGCTCGTCGAGCCGCACGAGCGCGCCGGCCCCGGGCAACCAGCCCGGTGCGTCGATACGGAGCCGCTGCACTGCCGGCCAGAAGAACGGCACGCACGTGACGAGGAGGAGGAGCGACGCGACGAAGATGCTGACGAGGCGGAGCCGGACGATGTCGAGGCGCGTCTGCGCGAGGAGCACCGACACCAGGGGCAGCGCGAACGTGAGGACGGCCCACGCGGTGATCACGGCCGCGTCTCCCTTCCGACGGGGCGGTCGTTCGGTCGCTCGCCGGCGAGTCGCTCGTCGAGGCGCTGGCCGGCGCGCGCGAGCGCGAGGAACGGCCGGACCACGAGCGTGTCGAGCATCACGTCGAGGCCGCCCTCGTGCAGCGCGAACGCATAGAGCCGGGGCCGCCGCGTGCCGCGGGCGGCGGCCGTGCCCTCGAGCCCGTGCAGATCGAGCAGCACGTTCGGTGCGGTGAGGAACTGGACGAGACGGATGCAGGCGTTGCCCAGCAGATGAATGAACGCGAGCGTCCGCAGGCCGAGGGCGATCTCGATGACGATGACGCCGACCTGGGTCAAGGTCGCGTAGCTGAGCGCCGACTTCACGTTCGTCTGCACCCGCGCGGCGAGGGCGGCGAACACCGTCGTCGCCACCCCGGCGGCGATCACGAGCGCCATCGCGATGACCGAGCTGCGGATGAGCGGACCGGCGCGCCAGAGGAGGTAGCAGCCCGCGTGCACCGAGAGCGCGCCGTAGTAGACCGCGCTCGACGGCGTCGGTCCTTCCATCGCGCGCGGCAGCCAGCCGGAGAACGGGACGAGGCCGCTCTTGCCCGCGGCCGCGAGCAGGAAGAAGAACGCGATCGCGACGACCTGCATGCTGCCCTGCGCCTCGACCGCGCCCACCGTGCCCACGCGGAAGAGCGTCGAGAGGCTGCCGCTCCCGACCACGTGGTGGATGAGGACCGCGGCGATCAGCATCGAGGCGTCGCTGACGCGGTAGATGGAGTAGACGCGCATCGCGTTCGCGACCGGCTCACGCCGCTCGTGGAAGAACGCGATGAGCATCGACGAGCTCAGGCCGAGCAGCTCCCAGCCGGCGAACAGGACCTCGATGCTCCCGGCGAGCGCCACGAGCTGCACGCCGAGGACGAAGCACGCGTAGAGGATGAAGTACCGGACGAACCCCCGCTCGCGATGCAGGTAGCGATAGGAGAACGCCGAGACCGTCCCGCAGATGACCGCGGCGACGAACGCGAACGTGAGGCCCCAGCCGTCGACGAGCAGGTCGAGCTGGAGCGCGCCGCCGGTCGTCGAGAACCACTCGCGCGCGGTCCACGTCTGCGGCGAGAGGGCGGCGAAGACGTACGTGGCGAGCGCGACCCCGAGCGAGGCCACCATCGTGATGACCGCCGCGCTGGTCATGAGCGCGACGTGGCGCTCTGCGAGCGGACGTCGCGGCAGCGAGCCGATGCCGAGCATGAGGAGGAGCACCGCGGGGCTCGCGAGCGCGAGCGTGATCGCGACCTCGACGATGCGTTCCGGGGCGGTCATCGGATCACCGTCGGGGCGGGCTCACGCTCGATGCGGACGAAGCCGAGGTGACCGCGCTTGCCGCGAAACCAGTTCGACGACGGACCGGGGACGACGGTGAGCGGATGCTGCGGGACGTGCAAGGAGGGAGCGCCGCTCGCGAAATCGTGGATCACCGGCTCGTCGGGCGCGAGCGACGCGAGGAACAGCCATCGGTTGCGGACGAGCCGCGAGAGCATCTCGCTCTGCCTCACCACCTCGGCGAGCTTCTCCGGCGTGGTCTCGACGAGCATGGCGACGCGCACCGGCTCGTGGATCTCGACGGTCTGCGACCACAGCCCGGTGCGGAGATCGCCTTGCGCGCCGTTCATGACGCCGACGAGCGAGGCCACGTTGTGAGGGAGCTTCGACCCCGCGCCGTAGACCTCGTTGTCGACCGCGCCGAAGAAGTACTCGAGGTTGATGCCGACGACGACCGGCACCACCGCGGCGAGCACCCGCTGGAGCGTCGTGCTCGTCGCGTCGTCGCCCGTGGGATCGTAGGAGACGAGGAACGCGCGGCGATCGAGGAACAGCCCGCGCGTGCGCGCGCGGCGACCGACGACGCACACGGCGTTGGTCGCGTGGTTGTACTCCGGGCGAGGCTCGGCGAGGTCCCACCGCCGGCGACGCACGGCGTCGAGCGCATCGTCGCCGCTCTTCACCGACGAAGCCGCGTGCGCGAACCGCCGGCAGCGCTCCTCCGCGTTGCGGCGGCTCGCCTCGTCGAACGCCGTGCGGGCGTGCAGGAGATCGTTCGCGTGCACGTCGGGGACGAGGTCCTCGTCGTAGAAGGTGATCGAGTCGTCGGTCGTGTTGTGCTCGGCGGCGAGGAACCACGTCCCCTCCGGGATGACGATGCCGCGGGCCGCGAGCTTCTCGCGGACGGCCGGGCGGTTCGCCATCGTGACGAACGCGCGCGCGTTGGCGCCGCCCGGACCGCCGCCACAGGCACCGCAGTCGTACGCCGAGCGATGCGGGTTGTTCAGGCTGTCGGCCGCGTGCCCCACGATGACGACCATGCGCGCGAACCGGCCGGCCGCGAGCCCGGTATCGGTGAGCACGCCCTCCACGATGCCGACCATCTCGTCGAGCGAGTAGCCGATCTTCTCTCCGACCGGCGGCGTCCGCTCGACGCGATCGACGAGGATCCTCCCCGGCGCGCGCGGTCGGACGACCGCCTCGGCGAAGCGCCGCGGGAAGAGCACGCGGAGCACGAGGGGCACGAGCGACACCGCGCCGGCGACGCTCACCATCGCCCCGCGCAGGAGCGAGCGGCTGCCGACGTGGAGCGTCTGCGCGCGCAGCCGATCGAGGTCGCGTGCGACCCCGCGGGCGACGCCTTCCTCGGCGAGCTCCATCGGGACGAAGTGGCGCGGCTGGATCGCGACGGGCGCGAGCGGCCTCGGCCGCGCGTCACGCGCGCCCTGGTGATACATCGCGACGCCGAAGAAGCCGGCGTACGACGCGGTCTCGATGCGCTCGTCGACCTCCTCGAGGTGACGTCGGATGGACTCTTCGCGATCGTCGACGCAGAAGACGGCCTGCAGCCGAGGCGTCGGCGCGTGCTCCGGGCGGTGCCCGACGACGGCGTCGTAGAACCGCGTTCGCAGGTGGAGCTCGAAGCTCGCGTGCAGCCACCGGCGCTCGTCGTCCTCGCGATGCGTGACGAGGGTCTGCTCGATCTCGGCGACCTCGTCCGGCGTCAGCCGTCCGACGCGCATCGTGTCGACGCCGAGGAGCTGAACGGCGTGGAACAGCGCGAACGCGCGCTCCTCCGGCGTGGGCCCGCGCGGCGGCGGCAACTGCGCCGAGAGCTCGGCACGCAGGACGTCGAGGCGCGACGGCGCGATGCGCTGCCGGCGAGCGACGTGCGCGAGCACCGCGCGCTCGACGAGGAGCCGCACCGCGAGGAAGTCGACGAAGCGCGCCGGGACGGGCCAGACCGGGACGCGGTCCGGTCGCAGCTCGAGCTGGCGGACCATCCCCGCCCAGCCCTTGAGCGCGAGCGCCGTGTGGAGCAGGAAGCGCTCGTGCTCGTCGGGCCCGACGCCGAGCGCGTTCAGCGATGCCGCCAGCGACCCGAACGCGTCGCGCGCGTTCGACGCGTCGGCCTCCACCAGCGCCACGAGGTCGCGCCCCCACGGGCCGAGGAGCGGAGCCATCCACCGGCTCCGGTAGGCGCGGAGGAACGACGCGAACAGGCCCTCGTCGCGGTCGGGCATCGGCCAGAGCGACTGGCCTTGATCGACGTACGCCGAGACGAAGCGGACGAGGACGGGGTGGACCTCGTCGTCGATGTCGATGCCCGTCGCCTCGACGACGACGTCGCGGTGCCGGACCCGCGAAGGCGCCGGGCTCTCGTGCTCGCGGCGCGACGAGCGGAGGATCGCCGCGAGGCTCGCCTCCCACAGCGAGCGCACGACGCGCGCGACGTCGTCCGGATCGCCGGCGGCCGTCGCCGCGACCGCGGCGCGCGCCGAGGGCGGCAGATCGGTGCGGAACCCACGCAAGGCCCCCTCCTCGTGCAGGTGCCAGTCGAGGCGCTGCCCGCGGATGTCGGGGACGCCGTAGCGCGTGGTGACGAACGCGACCTCACGCCGGGTCCCGATGCCGCCGACGGACTCGTCGCCGCGCGTGCCGAGGGCGTCGTCGATGACCTTGCGGAGGTCGGCGTTCGTGATGCGACCCGCGTCGAACATCTCGCGGTACCTCGACGCCGGCCAGAACGGGTCGGCGCCGTAGATGCGCCCGGCCTCGACGACCGCGTCCTCGAAGACCGCCTCCTCGAACGCGTGGAGGACGTTGTGATGGATGAAGACGCTGATCGGGCCCTGCGCCGGGAGCAGGTGCGCGACGTGCTCGACCGCCCGGCGAAGCGCGTCCGCCTCGCCGTCGTCCGCGCTCTCGGTCGCTTCGCTCGCCATGTCGGCTCGATGCTCGTCCGCCACGCTATCCCCCCTTGCGGCGAGCGGGTACGTCGCCTTCGCGGCGATCGATACGGCCCCGGATCGCGTCGAGGATCGTCCATCCCCACACCGGACGCGGCACGATGAGCACCTCCTCGACCGCTCGTAGCTCCTCGCACCGCTGCGGGTGAGCCGTGACGAGGACGGGGAGCGCGCGCGGATGATGCTCCGCGAGCTCGGCGAGCGTCTCGACGACCTCCTCCCACCGGAAGTCGTCGGGGAAGACCACCACGGCCAGCGTACGCGCCGAGGCGGCCTTCTTGCACGCGTCGAGGTCGCGCGCGCACCGCGCGACGATGCCCGCGCCGGAGAGGTAGGCCTGCAGGCCGTCGAGCGTCTCCGGGTTCGCCGCGACGATCGTCACCTCGTGCGCGGCGCCCGCGCGACCCGTGGTCATGCGGGCCGCGGAAGCAACGGCGATGCCACGCGTGGCGGCCCTCGATCGAGCGACGGTCCGCACGAAGCGGCACCGGGTGCGTCACCTTGACGGCGACAAAATGACGTGGTTCACGGAGAGGCGATGAAGCGAAGGCCGGACGTCGTCCTCGATCCCGTGATGGCGTCCCCGTCGATGCGCGAGCTCGACCGCATGGTGCAGTCGGTCGCTCCGAAGGACGTCGTCGTCACGCTCATCGGCGAGAGCGGAACGGGGAAGGAGGTCTTCGCCCGGCGCATCCACGACCTCTCGAGTCGCCGCGCCGGTCCGTTCGTCCCCATCAACTGCGCCGCCATCCCGGACACGCTCTTCGAGAGCGAGCTCTTCGGTCACGAGCGCGGCGCGTTCACCGGGGCGACCGAGCGGGTCCGCGGGAAGATCGAGGCCTCGTCCGGCGGCACCCTCTTCCTCGACGAGCTCGGCGAGCTCCCGCTCGCCATGCAGGCGAAGCTCCTCCGCTTCCTCGAGAGCCGGCGGTTCATGCGCGTCGGCGGCAGCACGAAGGTCAGCGTCGACACGCGCCTCATCTGCGCGACGCTCCGGCCGCTCGAGCTCGACGTGCAGGCCGGCCGCTTCCGCGCGGATCTCTACTATCGCATCGAGGCCATCACCCTCGAGATCCCGCCGCTCCGCGAGCGACGCGAGGACATCGCCCCGCTCGCGCAGCAGTTCGTCGCCGAGCTCTCCGCGTTTCACGGCGTCACGCCGCCGAAGCTCGGACCCGCCACCATCGCGGCGCTCCAGAGCTTCGCGTGGCCCGGCAACGTGCGGCAGCTCCGCAACGCGATGGAGCGCCTCTGCCTCCTCCGCCCCGGTCAGCCGGTGCGCCCCGCCGACCTCCCTCGCTCGCTCAAGCCCGCGCGCACGCCGCCCGCCGTCGAGCCGGGCAGGTCCGGCGCGAAGCTCGAGCTCTCGCTCGACGAGCCGCTCGACGCGTCGGTCCGTCGGATCCTCCTCGCCGTCCTCGAGGCCGAAGGCGGCAACCGCTCGCGCGCCGCGAAGCGCCTCGGCGTCAGCCTCCGGACCGTGCAGCGGCATCTCGCGCGGATGACGTCGTAGGCGCCCGCTCAGGCGCGTCGTCCGGTGCATCGACGGATCGCCTCGGCGAGCAGCTCTCCCGCGATGGGCTTGCCGACGAAGTCGGTGAACCCGGCCTCGGCGATCGCGGGCGACGCCCCGATCCGTGTCGACGCCGAGACGGCGATGACGGGCACCGCGCCGCGCGTGCCGCCGATGGCACGGATCCGACGCGTCGCTTCGTATCCGTCCATCTCCGGCATCCGAAGATCCATCAAGACGACGTCGTAGTCGGAGCTCGCGGCCATCTCGACGGCCGCGGCGCCGTTCGCCACGACGTCGTACTGGACACCCCAGCGACGCAGCATGCCCGCCATGACGAAGAGGTTGACCTCGTTGTCGTCCGCCACGAGCACGCGGAGCCCTTCGAGCTCCGTCTCTTCGTCCTCGGGCGCGGCGACGAGCTCCAGCGACGCGGGCGGGACCTCGACACGCATCGTGAACGAGAAGGTCGAGCCGGTCCCGGGCGTGCTCTCGACGCGCACGCGGCCGCCGTGCATGTCCACGAGCCGCCTCACGATCGCCAGACCGAGCCCGGTG
Organism: Labilithrix sp.; assembly: GCA_039809525.1. Classification (GTDB taxonomy): domain Bacteria; phylum Myxococcota_A; class Polyangia; order Polyangiales; family Polyangiaceae; genus Labilithrix. The sequence continues at coordinate 10,923 of JBDHVD010000076.1, forward strand.
CCCCCGTAGCGGACGCTGATGTCGTAGCTCTCCTGCGAGAAGTCCTCGAAGATGCTCGCGAGGCGGTCGGGCGCGATGCCGATGCCGGTGTCGGTGACGCGGAGCTCGAGCTCGATCGCGTCGGCCTCCTCGGCCACGACCCGGCAGCCGACGGTGACACCTCCCTTCGCGGTGAACTTGATCGCGTTGCCGACGAGGTTCGTGACGATCTGGCCGAACTTCAGCGGGTCGCCGATCACGAGCGGCGGGAGGCGCTCGTCGACGTCGATCGAGAGCGCGAGCTTCTTCTCGTCGGCTCTGACGCCCACTGCAGACGCGACCTCGTAGAGGCGCGCTCGCAGGTCGAACACGCGCTTCTCGAGCGTGACCTTCCCCGCCTCGATCTTGCTGAAGTCGAGGATGTCGTTGATCAGGGCGAGCATGTTCTCCGACGACGACTTCAGGATGCGCAGGTACTTCTCCTGCTGCGGAGACAACGCGGTCGTCGCGAGCAGGTGGGCGACGCCGGTGATCGCGTTCAGAGGCGTCCGGATCTCGTGGCTGATCATCGAGACGAAGTCGCTCTTCGCCTGCGTCGCGCTCTCGGCCGCCTTCCGCGCCGCGATGAGCTCGCGCTCGAACTTCCTCCGGTCCGTGGCGTCGAGGATCGTCGCGCGCAGGCCCGCGACGTTTCCGTCACCGTCCTTCGACTGGACGACGTTCATCAGCGCGGGCAACGCATGCCCTCCGGGGCACGCGATGTCGACGGCGACCTCGTTGACGAATCCCTGCATCGCCAGGAGCGGGGCGAGATGCGTCTCGAAGAAGATCCGGCCGCCGACGGTGAACAGATCGGAGAGTCGCTTCTTCTCGACGAGCTCCTCGCGGAGGTGCCCCGTCCATCTCAGGAAGGTGCCGTTGACCCGCACGACGACGCCGTCCGCACGTGTCGAGATGTACCCGCACGGTGCGTTCTCGTAGAGGTCCTCGGCGGAGTCTTCCAGGCTCACGACGCGGCGAGGTAGTCCCTGATCGCCGCCGCCGTCGCCTTCGGTGCGCTCAGATGCGGGCAGTGTCCCGTCGCGTCCAGCACGACGAGCTCGCTGCGGGGGATGTTCCGATTGCAGTACTCGCCTACGGCGGTCGGCGCGATGGCGTCGTTCGAGCACTGGAGGATCAGCGACGGCGTCGTGACCTTCTGCAGATCCGCACGATTGTCGGAGAGGAACGTGACGCGGGCGAAGTGCTTCGCGATGCGCGGGTCGGTCCGGCAGAAGCTGTTCGTGAGCTCCTGGCCGAGCTCCGGCCGATCGGGGTTGCCCATGATCACGGGCGCCATCTGGCTCGACCAGCCCAGATAGTTTTCCTCGAGCGATCCGAGCAGCCCCTCGATGTCCGCGCGCGAGAAGCCACCGCGGTAGCCGCTGGCGGCGTCGTCGATGTAACGAGGAGACGGGCCGACGAGGACGAGATGGGCGAAGCGCTGCGGCTCCGCGATCGCCGCGATGACGCCGATCATGGCGCTCACCGAGTGACCGACGAAGACGACGTCTTCGAGCGCGAGCTCGCGGCAGATCGCCAGCACGTCGTCCGCATGGCCCTTCAGCGTGGCGTACTTGGCTTCCTCGTACGCGCGGAGATCGCTCTTGCCGGATCCGACGAGGTCGAAGAGGACGATCCGGTAGTCGTCCTCGAACATCGGGGTCACGGCGCGCCACATCGACTGATCGCAGCCGAAGCCGTGCGCGAACATCATCGGCCGGCGGCCCCGCCCGATGACGTGGACGTTGTTGATCGCGACCGCCGACATCCCGCGAACCGTAGCAGGGTCTCACCCGCGACGCGGAGAGCGACGGATCGCCGCAGACATTCGACGCGAGCGCTAGTGGTGGACGTGCTCGCGATCGAGGCCGGGGTGCGTGGGATCGCCCGGCTCGTGCCGCGGGTTCGCCGTCTTGCGACCGCCGTCGCGGCCCTTCATCGCCATGAGCAGGTCCTTCTCGTAGATGAACTGCTCGCGCGAGTCGTACGGCACGGCGTGGATGCCGGTGTCCATGCGGATGGCGTCGCACGGGCACGCCTCGACGCAGAAGCCGCAGAAGATGCAGCGCAGCTCGTCGATCACGAACTTCACCGGATAGCGCTCGTAGCCGCGACGCTTGTCGCCCTCGGGATACTCGCCGGCCTCGATGAAGATGCACTGCGCGGGGCAGGCGGTGGAGCAGCAGAGGCACGCGACGCAGCGCGGGCTGCCGTCGTCGCGCACGGTCAGGCGATGCACGCCGCGGAAGCGCTCCGGATACGGACGCTTCTGCTCCGGGTAGCTGATGGTGGTGATGCCGTCGGCCCAGCGCTCGGTGACCGGATCGGGGCGCGTGCCGCGGAGCATGTCGCGCGTGTTCTTGAAGAAGTGGCGCATCGACGCGCCGATGCCCTTCACGATCTCGGGCAGGTACGACTGCACCGTGACCGTCTTCTCGACGTACTCGAGCGGGACGACGTTCGCGTTGGTCGGGGCCTTCTTCGGGAATGCGCGGGGCATCTCGCCGGGCACCATAACCCCTCGTCTCGGCGCGGAAAAGCTCATTTTTCCGGCGCAAAGAGAAAGCGCGTGACCCGCGGGAACGGCCTCCCGCGAGCCACGCGCCGGCTCCCACTCCTCCTCTACTTCCGCTTCCGCTTCCTCTCCTCAGACGTGCTTCGACAGGCCGTTCGACAGCCCGTTCTGGTACTGGCCGGACAGACCGTCCTTTTGACCCTGGTGCTGCTGGCCCTGGTGCTGCTGGCCCTCGAGCTTGTTCGAGCGATCGCCGGCGGACTTGGCGACGCTCCCCGCGGTCTGCGCCACCGAGCTCGCCTTCTCCTGCACGGTGGACATCGCCTGCTGCGCGACCGCCTCCGCCCTCGTCTTGGCCTGCGAGAGCAGCCGGTCCTTCTGCTGGCCGACCAGGCGATCCTCCGTCTCGGTGTGCGGCAGGAGGAGCCCGATCGCCGCGCCGATCGCGACGGCCACCGCGCCGAACGCGAGCGGCGTCTCGTCCATCTTGTGCTCGAGCGACTGCTCCGCGCGGCGCGCCTCGTGCCCGGCGCGGCGCACCACCTGGCGGCCGCGGGCGCCGGCGTTGCGCGCGACCATGCCCACGCGACGGCCTGCGCCTTCGGCCATGTGCGAGGCGTCCTCTGCGACGCTGCCGGCCTTCTCGGCGATGCCGTTCGCGACGTTCGAGACGGCCTCCTGCGCGCCCTCGGCGACGCTCTTCGCCTTCTCCGCCACGCCGTGGCCGACGTCGCCTGCCATGCGGCGACCGCGCTGGATGATCCGGCGCGGCGCGCGCTGCTCCGGCGCGGCCTCGTGGCGATAGACGTACGCGTAGCCGTCCTCGTCGATGCCCTCGTACGGGCCGCCCTCGCGGTAGCCGTACCACTGGTCGCGAGAGCGCGCCTTGATCCGGTTGTCGACGCGGCTCCTGCTCGTGCCGCCGCGCATGCCGCTGACGACGAGCCATCCGAGGCCGACGGCGATCAGGGCCGCGGGGATCGGGTTCGTCTTGATGGTGTCGATCGTGCTCGACCCCGCCTCGGAGACCGTGTTTCGTGCGTCGTGAACCATGTTCTGAACCCTTCCAACGGTTGCGTCTCGGACCTTTTCCTTGGCGAGGGAGATCTCACTGGTGACCTCGCCCTTGATCTGCGCCTTCGCGTCCCTCAGCTCGCCGATCACGTGCTCCTTCAAGCTCGTGACCTGCTCCTTGATGTGCTTCGGGCTGAGGCGCTCCTCGATGGCATCGACCGTGCGCGCCATGTGGTTGCGCGTCTCGACGATGTCGTTGCGGATCTGCTCCGCCTTCTTCGCATCGTCCTCATCGAGGCCGTCGCCTCGAACGATCAACGGCTCATCTGCTCGCGTAGCCATAGTTGGTTCTCCTTGAGTGTCCGGATGGTCTCGCGCGGCTTCGGATCCACGCGCTTCAGTTTCGTGAGGCCGACGGCCGCCAGCGCCCCGGCGATCGCCACGAGCACCACGCCGACGAGCAGCGCGGACGCCCAGAGCGGCATCACCGTGCCGAGCGCCAGGACCAGCGCGCCGAGCAAGAGGAAGGTGGCGAAGTACGCGGCGATCGCTCCTCCCGCGAGGAGCGCGCCGTCCTTCGCGGCGACCCTCGCCTTGCCCGTCATCTCGGTGGTGACGAGCTCGACCTCCTTGCGTACGAGCACGCTCGTATCGACCGCGAGCCCCTTGAAGAGCTCGCCGACCGATTGCCGGTCCGTCTCGGCCAGCTTCCGGGGATCGAGAGGCGCGTCCATCAGCGCCCCGAGCGGTTCGTGGTGTCCGTCCCGATCGGCGAGCCCTGCGTGACCGGCATCTTCTCGGTGTCACCCCGGCTGGGCGAGCCGACGCCCACGCCGCCGAACGACGAGCCCTGGGGCTGCGTGGTGCGGAGGTCCTTCTGCGTGGTGCTGCCGAACCCGCCCTCCTCCGACGCGCCGAAGCCGCGGTCCTCCGCCTCGAACGCGATCGGCTCCTCCATCGAGTCCCAGTCGTCCTGGAGCTCGTCCGACGTGAGGAAGTCGTCGCCGCCGTACTCGCCCTCGTAGCCGTAGGCCTCGTAGGTGTCGCCGAAGCCGGAGCTGCCGGCGAACGGCGCGGAGCCGCCGCTCGCGCTCGGCGCGCGATGGCCCGAGCTCTTCAGGAAGCGCCCCGCGATCACGCCCATCGCGAGCGCTCCGCCGAGGAAGAGCGCCGGCTCGCGGCGCGCGAACGACTCGACGCTGCGCACGATGTCCGTGACGCTCTTGTTCTCGAAGTAGTGCGCGAGGCGATCGATCCCCTCCGCGGCCTTCTCCGCGAGATCGGGCAGAGGGCCGGTACCCTCGAGCTTCTCGCCCGCGCCGCGCAGCGCCTCCGAGACCGTCTCGATCTTGTCGATCGCCTTGTCCCGGCCGGAATCGAACTTCTGCTCGATCTGCTGGCTGACGCCTTCCTTGGCCTGCGACGCGACGTTCGCCGCCGTCTGCTTCGCCTGATCGACGATGCCGCCGCTGCTCGAATCGTTCGACGAAGCGCCCCCGAACGGGCTCTTCGTGGTCGTCGACTTGTTCATCACACGCGTCCTTTCTCGGCGAGGGTTGACCGAGGAAGGACATGCGACTCGCGTACCGGCGTACGCACGAGCGCACCCGCGTGCTCATGCACGCGGGGCACGTGGTTCACGCGCTCGCGCTCTTCGGCGCGCGCGCGAACCTGTGGCGTGGTCGCTTGCGAAGGCGGCCGGCCGGGGCCGAACGGACCGCTAGACGGCCGCTTCGCGGATCGGCGCTTCCTTCGCGCCGCCCGCCGCCGCCGCGTAGCTCGCGCTCGAGCCCACGATGACCGGGCGCGGGGTCGGCTTGCGGAGCAGCCCGACGATCGCCCAGAGGATGAGCCCGGTGAGCGTCGCCGCGGTGATCGCCTGCGTGACGTCCGCGGCGACCTTCAGGCCGTCCGCGAGCGAGGGGCCGCCGCGCTGAACGGCGATCCACGCCACGCCGGTCGCGAACACGTTCGCGAGCGAGAGCGGGAGCAGGACGGTCCAGCCGAGCTTCATCAGCTGGTCGTAGCGGAAGCGCGGGAGGCTCCAGCGGATGAACGCCTGGATCCAGCAGATCGCGAGCGTCTTCCCGAAGAACGTCAGCACGCTGATGATCACCACCCAGATGTGCGGCAGGTGCTGGATCGCGACGACGGTCGAACCGAACGCGATGGTGATGCCGTCGCGGTGGAAGAACGGCAGGGCCCAGCCGCCGAGGAAGATGGTCACGAGGAGCATCGAGCTCGTGACGATCTCCGCGTACTCGGCGAAGTAGAACATGCCGAACTTCATGCCGGAGTACTCGGTGAAGTACCCGCTGACGAGCTCGCTCTCCGCCTCGGGGAGGTCGAACGGGATGCGCTTGCTCTCGGCGATCGCCGCGGTGAAGAAGAGGAAGAACGCGAGCGGCTGGACGAAGATGCCCCAGGCATTGTCCTGCTGCCAGACGACCATGTCCTCGAGGCGGATCGAGCCGTAGATCATGAACGCGCCGATCAGCGTGAGGCCCATCGTGACCTCGTAGCTGACCATCTGGCTCGCGGCGCGGAGCGCGCCCATGAGCGAGAACTTGTTGTCGCTCGACCAGCCGGCGATCGCCGCGCCGATGATGCCCTGACCGGCCATCGCGAACACGTAGAGGATGCCGACGTCGAGCGGCGCGACCTGCAGCGGGATCGGCGGCACGCGGCTGCCGATGCCGTGCGCGGGCACCCACGGGAAGATGGTGTGCGGCTCGAAGCCCGCCGGGCACGTGGCGCCGGCGGCGAGCGCCTGCGAGGCTTCGCCGGCCTTCGTGCAGACCGTCCGCCAGAGCGCGTCGGGCTGGATGGTCTCGCCGAACGGGATGACCGCCATCAGCGCGAAGACGGGGAAGAAGGCGATGATCGGCGCGAGGCTGAAGAGCAGCTTGTCCGCCTTCGGCGGCATGAAGTCTTCCTTGGTGAAGAACTTCACGCCGTCGGCCGCGGTGTGCAGCAGGCCCGCGATGCGCAGCTCGAACTTGCCGATCTTGAGCGCCGCACGGTTCGGACCCATGCGGTCCTGCATCATCGCGCCGCCACGACGGTCGTACCACGTGAGCAGGCCCGCGACGTTCAGCAGGAAGCCGACCATGACGGCCAGCTTGATGACGGTCCAGATCAGAGCAGTGGTGGTCATGGTCCTATGCCGTCGTCTGGGGAGCGGGCGCCGGCGCCGCGGCGGGGGCCGGTGCGAGGCTCGTGCGGATGTCCTTCAGCTTCGTCCACGTGGGCTCGACGCGGAGCGCCTTCGCCAGCAAGCGCGCGTGCTCCCACGCAGGACGCGACGCGCCGAGCGGCTCGAGGCCCTTCTCCGCGATCTGGCGGTAGCCCTGCTTGTTGACGTACGTGCCCGAGTGCTCGGCCCACGACGTCGCCGGCAGCACGACGTGCGCGGCCTCGGTGAGCGCGCCCTCGTGCGCCGCGACGACGACCAGCGTGCTCAGCATGCCGAGCGCGGTGGCGTCCTCGGGGTCGTTCTTCGGCGTGATGCCGCCGAGCGCCACGACGTGCGCGATCGATCCCTTGCGGATCTCGTCGAGGAGGCTCGCGAAGGTCTTCGCGTTCGCCCCCGCGAGCTCCGTCACGCCCGCGGTGTTCGGGTTCTTGTCCGCGGAGATCAGGATGTCGTCCGCGTACCCGGTGCCCGCGCCCGCGACGTAGAACGCCGTCGCGCCGGCGAGCTTGCCGAGCTCGCGCAACGCCCAGTTGTCCTCGAGCGAGTGCTGCGCGCTCAACACGAACGCGACGCTGCCCTGCGCGACCTCGGCGAGGCGCTTGGTCGCCTCGTTGATCGCCGCCTCGACCGTCGCCTTCTTGCGCCCGATGCGCGCCTCGGTGACGCGCCCTTCGTGCGCCGCGCGGTACGAGAGCATGCCCTCGTCGCACATCCAGTACTTGTTGACCGCCTCGTTGTCGCGCGGCCGGTAGCGGAACGCGCGGTTGTTGCGGTTGTCGTAGTCGAGCCACGCGTTGCAGCCCGTGGCGCAGCCCTGGCAGACGCTCTTGGCGCTGCGCAGGAACCACACGCGGGCCTTGAAGCGGAAGTCCTTCGTCGTGAGCGCGCCCACGGGGCAGACGTGCTCGGTCATGAAGGTGTAGTGCCCTTCGAGCTCGCGGCCCGGCGCGACGAACACCTCGTTGAGGTTGCCGCGCTCGCGCATGTCGAGGACCGGATCCTTCGCGACTTCATCCATGAAGCGGATGCAGCGCGTGCACATCACGCAGCGCTCGGCGTCGTAGACGATCGTCGGACCGAAGACGACCGCCTTCGGCTTGTGGATCGGCTCGTCGCGCATGCGCTTCTGCGTCGCCTGGTGCTCGAGCCAGTAGTCCTGCAGCTTGCACTCGCCGGCCTGATCGCAGATCGGGCAGTCGACCGGGTGGTTCAGGAGCAGGAACTCCTGCACGTGGCCGCGCGCCTCGAGCACGTGCTTGCTCGAGTCCGCGAGGACCTCCTGGTTCTCCGTGGCGGGCATCTGGCACGCGGGCTGGAGCTTCGGCTTCTGCTGCGGGCGGTAGTCGTTGATCGACGGGTCCCACTCGACGACGTCGAGCATCATCGCCCGCTGGTTCGGCCCGGGCTTGATCTCGACGAGGCACATGCGGCAGTTCGCCGGGACCGAGAGCCCCGGGTGCCAGCAGTAGTGGGGGATCTCGATCCCCTGCTTCCACGCCGCGCGGATGATGCTGTCCCCCGGCTCGAAGGGGATGTCCTTGCCGTCAAGCTTGAAGGTGGGCATTCGGGCCTTTCCGGCCCGAGGATTTACGACGAATTGCCGGCGGTTGGAAGCACCGTTTTCCTGCGCGAGACGAGCCCGGTCACGAACGCGACCGCGAGGAGGGCGAGGTCCACGAAGATGGCCTGGTAGGAGGCCATCGCGGCGACGACCCGGAAGGCCGGCGCCGTCCCTTCCCGCTCTGCCCGGGCGACTTCCTGCTGGATGGCGACCGGGCCGGAGAGCTCGGGGCGCTCCGTCCCGCCGATCGTGCGGGCGACCGCACGGAAGAAGGCCCCGGCGACGCCGGCCGGTGCGGTGAAGGCGCCTCCGGCGACCTCGCCGGCCGCGAGGCTCCGGTGCTCGACGAACGGGCCCACCATCATCTTCGGGCCGACGGTGGTGACCGCGAACGAGTGCCGGACGCCGGCGCGATCGACCTCGACGGTGAGGGTCTCGTCCGGGTGGGCGGCGACCAGCTTCTTCAAGTGGTCCCAGTCCGCCGGGGTCTCGCCGTTCACCGCCACGACGCGATCGCCGTCGACGATGCCGGCGCGCGCGGCCGGTCCACCCGGCGCGACCTTCACCCGCATGCTGACGTCGTCGACGACGGTCGTGCCGCCCGCGAAGGCGGGCACGAACAGCAGCACGCACGCGAGGTACACGCCGAGGATCGCCGCGCCCGCGCGCGCGAGCGCGAGCCCCGGTCGTCCGCGTTCCTCTTCCGTCGTCGTCCCGCGCCGGAACCCGCGGATCCCGAACGCGCGGCTCGCGCCCCAACGGCCGGCGCAGACGCCTCCGCCGAGGACGAGCGCCGCCAGGGGAACGCCGACGAGCTCGAGCACGGCCGTCGTCGTATCAGGCGCTCGTCACGAAGCCCAGGCGTGCGAGCCTCGCGACGATCGCCTCCACCCTCTCGAACGGGATCCCCGTGGCGTCGGCGAGGCCCTCGACCGTCCGCTCCCCGTCGATCAGCGCCAGGACCTGCGCCGACTCCGGGCCGAGCGCCGCGCCGCGCGCGTCGGACCGCGCGCCGGCCGGGCGGGGCGCACGCGACCGCCTCGACCGCGTCCGCGACGCGAGCTCGATGGCCGCCACGCCCACCCGATCGACCCGCACCGGCGACGGACGGCGCTTCGTCGGGCTCGTCGCCGCGACGCCCGACGCCGGGGGCAGCGTCGACGGACGCGCCATCCGGACGGTGTCCCGCGGCGCGCCGGACGGCGGCGGGCACGCGATGTTCTGCGGGCGCTCCGGCTCCGCGTCCTCCTCGCGAACGGTGATCTTCCCGTCATGCGTGGGCGTCCGCTCGCCGAGGCCCTGGACGGTGGCCTTGCGCTTCGGTGTCGATGCCATGTCCCCCCCTCCCTCCATGATGAGGCCCGCGCCCGCCCGGCGCGTCAAGGCGTGGGGGCGCGCGCGATCGGGATCGACTACGGTGCGTGCGCGTGCATCCGCCCGCGACGGAATCCAGCCGACGAGCCGAGGCCGCGACGATCGCACGTCTCGCGGCGCCGATCGCGCTCGCCCAGTTCGGCATCACCGCGCTCGGCCTCGTCGACGTCGCGGTCCTCGGGCACGCGTCGGCCGTCGAGCTCGGCGGCGCGGCGATCGGGCGCTCCATCGGGTTCGTCGCCGTGGCGCTCGGCCTCGGCGCGGCCGCCGCGCTCGAGCCGCTCGCCGCGCAGGCGGTGGGCGCGCGCGAGCCCGAGACGGCGTGGCGCGCGTTCCTCGCGACGATCGCCGCGTGCGTGCTCGTCTGGATCCCGTGCGCGGCGCTCGCGTACGCCTCGACCTGGGCGCTCGTCCCGCTGGGGATCGAAGCGGACCTCGTGCCCGTCGCGCGCGCGTTCCTCGTGCCGCAGCTGCCCGGCATGCTCCTCTTCTCGATCTTCCTCGCGGCCAAGACGTACCTGCAGGCGCACCACCGGACGTCGCCTTCGCTCGTCGCCGCGGCGGTCGCGAACGTCGTCAACGTCGTCGTGTGCAACCTGCTCGTGCGTGGGGACGAGCCGCTCGTCGCGCTCGGGATGCCGCCGCTCGGCCTGCCCCGGCTCGGCGCGTTCGGCGCCGGTCTCGCGAGCACGCTCTCGAGCCTCGTGCTCGCCGGCTGGGTGCTGGTCGCCGCGCATGCGCAGCGGCCGCGCGAGCGGAAGGCGGCGCACGAGCCCTTGCCCGTCGCGCGCGTCCTCCGCCTCGGCGCGCCGGTCGGCTTCCAGCTGCTCGCGGAGATCGGCGTGTTCTCGTTCGTCGCGGTCATCGCGGGGCGCCTCGGGAAGGTGCCCGTCTCGGCCCACCAGATCGCGATCGGCCTCGCGAGCTTCACGTTCATGGGCGCGCTCGGGATCAGCGGCGCGACCGCGGTGCGGGTCGGCCACGCGATCGGCGAGGGGCGCTCGCCACGCGACGCGGGCCTCGTGGGGATCGCGATCGGCGCCGCGTTCATGTCGGTGTGCGGCGCGATCTTCGTCGCGTTCCCCCGCGCGCTCGTGGGCGTCTTCACCGAGGACGCGGCCACGGCTGAGCTCGCGGCGCGGCTCCTCCTCGTCGCCGCCGCGTTCCAGCTGTTCGACGGCGTGCAGGGCGTCGCGGCCGGCGCGCTGCGCGGCGCCGCCGACGTGCGCTTCCCGTTCGTGGTGAACGTCGCGGCGCACTGGCTGGTGGGCCTGCCGCTCGCGCTCGTGCTCGCCTTCCATCTCCACTGGGGCGCCACCGGGTTGTGGTGGGGGCTGCTCGCCGGGCTCGCCCTCGTCGCCGTGTCGCTCCTCTGGCGATTCGTCGCCATCGTGCGTGGTCCGGTTCGTCGCGTCTGAGCGGAGGCCGCGCTAGAGTCGCGCGCGAATGCGCCTCTCCGTCTTCGACATGTTCAAGATCGGCATCGGTCCTTCGAGCTCGCACACCGTCGGGCCGATGAACGCCGCGCGCCGGTTCGCCGAGGCGCTCGACGCCGCGCGCGTGGCCAAGGTGACCGTCGAGCTGTTCGGCTCCCTCGGCCACACCGGCAAGGGGCACGGCACCGACGTGGCCGTGCAGCTCGGCCTCGAGGGCGAGCGCCCCGAGGACACGGAGGTCGATCAGGTCGGCGCGCGGATCGCGCGCATCGCCTCGGAGGGTCGCCTCCTCCTGCTCGGCAAGAAGCCGATCGCCTTCCGCGTGAGCGACGGCATCGTCTTCCACCGCAAGAAGTCGCTGCCGCTGCACTCCAACGGCATGCGCTTCGTCGCGACCGACGAGGCCGGCGAGAAGGTCCTCGAGAAGGTCTACTACTCGATCGGCGGCGGCTTCGTGATCGGCGAAGGCGAGACGGGCAGCGACGCCGGCTCTCCGCTCGACGCGCTCCCCCACCCGTTCAGGAACGCCGCCGAGCTCCTCGCGCTGTGCAAGGGCGCCGGGCTCTCGGTCAGCACGCTCGTCCTCGAGAACGAGAAGGCGATGCGTCCCGAGAACGACGTCCGCACCGGCGTGCTGCGGCTCGTCCACGCGATGCGCGCCTGCGTGCAGCGCGGCTGCGAGCGCGAGGGCATCATGCCGGGCGGCCTCAAGGTGAGGCGCCGCGCGGCGAGCCTGTTCCGCAAGCTGAAGGCGGATGCGTCGGCGACCGATCCGCTGCGCGCGATGGACTGGGTGAACCTCTGGGCCCTCGCGGTGAACGAGGAGAATGCCGCGGGCGGCCGCGTGGTGACCGCGCCGACCAACGGCGCCGCCGGCATCGTCCCCGCCGTCCTCCACTACTACGCGACGTACGTCCCGGGCGCCGACGACGACGGCGCGGTCCGCTTCCTCCTGACGGCGGCGGCGATCGGCATGCTCTACAAGATGAACGCGTCCATCTCCGGCGCGGAGGTCGGCTGCCAGGGCGAGGTCGGCGTCGCGTGCAGCATGGCCGCCGGGGCGCTCACCGAGGTGATGGGCGGCACCCCCGAGCAGGTGGAGAACGCCGCCGAGATCGCGATGGAGCACAACCTCGGGCTCACCTGCGATCCCATCGGCGGGCTCGTGCAGGTGCCGTGCATCGAGCGCAACGCGATGGGCGCGGTGAAGGCGATCAACGCCGCCCGGCTCGCCTTGCGCGGCGACGGCACGCACATGGTGTCGCTCGACAAGGTCATCGCGACGATGCGCCAGACCGGCGCCGACATGCTCACGAAGTACAAGGAGACCGCCCGCGGCGGCCTCGCGGTCAACATCGTGGAGTGCTAGCGCGCTCCGCCGCGCTCCGCCGCGCGCGCCGTTCCGCCTTCCGGGGCTCCGCGCTCCGAGCTGGGTCGCTCGCCGCTCGCCGCTCGCGTTCGTCGCGCCCGCTGGTCGCTCACGTAGTCCCCGGTGGCCCGGGCCATCCGAAAACTGGCCCGGCCATAGGGTCACGACGAGTAGGTCCGCGAGATCGTTCGATGTCGATCTTGGCGCGCGTCGTGCTCTCTCTGCGCGCGGGACGCAACGCATCGCCGGCGTACGACGGCGGCGCGGAGGGTCCCGACCGACCGACGTGCGCGCGCTCCCGGGGGCTCGCGTGCGTCGGCCGGTGCCGTTCTCTACCGGGATGGAGATTTCCGGAGAACGGGCCGTCGGAAGACGACGGCGCGGCCGTGCACCCCGTCTCGTTGTGCCCCCCGCAACGCGGCGAGTGTACGACCGTCCGTCGTCTCTCCGATGGTTTTCGCGCCCGGCGCGCTCGCCGCACCGGGCCACGCAGCGGGAACGTCCTCGGCGTGGGTGAACACGAAGAGGCTGCGTCACCAACTGCTCCAACCCGATCCGAGGGCTTTTCCTTCGCTTCGAGGCAGCCCGGGAAACCGGGCTCCGCCAAGCTCCGCCGCCGCGGCCCCGTCGCGCGTGGCGCGACGCTCGTCGTGTCGCAGCCCGGGCCCCGGGGCCGGGCGCGGCGCCCGGGGCTGTTTCACGAGTTCAATTGAACTGGTGAAACAGCGCGCGAGGGGGCACCCGCCGCCCCCGCCCCGCCGCTGATGGTGCGACGGTGACGTTGGCGGCGATCGCGGTGACGACGGCGGCGGCGATCGCGGTGACGACGGCGGCAGTGACGGTGGCGGTGGCGGCGGTGGTGGCGAAGCGCGAGATCGGCAGCGCCAGGCTCAGTGATCGCACTCGCCGCCGATCATGTTCAGCGAGCCGAACGTCGGGACGATGTCGCTCAGCATGGCGCCGTTGATCAGCTTCGAGAGACCGCCGGTGATCGCGAAGCACGGCGGACGGATGCGCACGCGCCACGGCGTCCCCGTGCCGTCCGACACGAGGTAGTAGCCGAGCTCGCCGTTGCCGCCTTCGGTGTACGAGTAGACCTCGCCCTTCGGGACCTTCGCGCCTTCCATGATCAGCTTGAAGTGCTGGATGGTCGCTTCGATCGTCGTGTAGACGTCGTCCTTCGGCGGGAGCATCACGCGCGGATCGTCGACGTTGACCGGACCGTCGTCGGCCATGCGGTCACACGCCTGGAGGATGATCCGGCAGCTCTGGCGGAGCTCCGCGAGGCGGATGAGGAAGCGATCGAGGTTGTCGCCGTTCTTGCCGACGGGGACGTCGAACTCGACCTCGTCGTACTTGAGGTACGGGTGGAGCTTGCGGATGTCGTACGGCACGCCGCACGCGCGGAGGCACGGCCCCGTCCACGCGAGCGCGATCGCGTCCTCGGCCGAGATCACACCGATGCCCTCGAGGCGGTCGATGAAGATGCGGTTCCTGAGGAGCATTTCCTCGCCTTCCTCGACCAGCTTGAGGATGGCGGGGATCGCGTTGCGGCACATCTCCTTGAGCGCCGGGGTCGGCGGCTTCGCCATGCCGCCGATGCGGCCGAAGGAGTGCGTGAGGCGAGCGCCGGTCTCCTCTTCGAGGATGTCCCAGACCATCTCGCGCGCCTTGATGTACCAGAGGAACGGCGTGAACGCGCCGAGCTCCATGGCCATCGCGCCGTTGCACGTGAGGTGATCGCTGATGCGCGCGAGCTCGCCGAGGATCATGCGGTACCACTGGCACCGATCCGGCACCTGGATATCGCACATCTTCTCGACCGCGAGCGCGTAGCCCACGTTGTTGAGCATCGGCGAGACGTAGTTCAGGCGATCGACGTACGGGAAGACCTGAGCCCAGGTCCCGCGCTCGCACATCTTCTCGAAGCCGCGATGCAGGTAGCCGATCTGGACGTCGCTCTTCACGATGGTCTCGCCGGACAGCTCGAGGACGATGCGCACGGTGCCGTGCATCGCGGGATGCGACGGGCCCATGTTGAGGTGC